>NZ_AP019373.1:1216584-1520730 GCF_004323595.1 Sulfuricystis thermophila | reverse complement strand
CGCGTGCTCGCCGAGATCGACAAGGCCAGCGGCGGCAAGACGCTGTGGCGGCTGATGACAGCCTGAGAGGCTGTGAAAAATTCTGCTGCGCTTGCCAATACTTTGTTGCTCGTTCGCTCAAGTCTGCGCCTATCTCAAATGATATGTCTTGACTTTCGCTCACTCGCGTCGCGTCTTGGCTGCGCTCGCGACGAATTTTTTCACAGCCTCTGACGTGCCGTCCCGCCAGCGCCGACTTTCCGAAACGAGTCGGCGCCCGGCGGGACGTTGAGTTTTTCGTCAGCGCCGACCGTTCAGTCGGCCGGCTCGAAAAACAGCACCGCCAGCGGCGGCAGGCGCAGGTCGAGCGAGTGTGATCGACCATGGCGGGGGATGTCCTGCGCCTGGCAGCCGCCGGCGTTGCCCTGGCCGCTGCCGCCGTAGCAGGTCGCGTCGCTGTTCAACACCTCGCGCCACCAGCCGCCGCGGGGCACGCCGAGGCGATAGCCTTCGCGCACCACCGGTGTGCAGTTCGCCACGACCAGCATCGTTTCTCCTGCCGGGCCCTTGCGCAGGAAGGAGAGCACGCTCTCGTCGCTGTCGTGGCAGTCGATCCACTCGAAACCGTCGTTGCTGAAATCACGCGCGAACAGCGCCGGACGCGAGCGGTAGACGGCGTTCAAGTCGCGCAGCCAGGCTTGTGCGCCGGCATGCGGCCAGTATTGCAGCAGATGCCAGTCGAGACTCTTGTCGTGGTTCCATTCGGCGGTCTGGCCGAATTCGCAGCCCATGAAGAGCAGTTTCTTGCCCGGATGCGCCCACATGTAGCCGAGCAGCAGGCGCAGGTTGGCGAAGCGCTGCCATTCGTCGCCCGGCAGTTTGCCGACCAGCGAACCCTTGCCATGCACGACCTCGTCGTGCGAGATCGGCAGCATGAAGTTTTCGTGGAAGGCGTACCAGATGCTGAAGGTGATCTGGTCGTGGTGATACTTGCGGTGGATCGGATCGTGCGCGAAGTAGTCGAGCGTGTCGTGCATCCAGCCCATGTTCCACTTCATGCCGAAACCCAGGCCGCCGAGCCAGGTCGGGCGCGAGACCATCGGCCAGGCGGTGGATTCCTCGGCGATGGTCTGGGTGTCCGGGAAATCGCGATACACCGCCTCGTTGAGCTGGCGCAGGAAGTGGATCGCGGCGAGGTTCTCGCGGCCGCCGTGTTCGTTCGGCACCCATTCGCCGGGCTTGCGGGCGTAGTCGAGATAGAGCATCGAGGCCACCGCATCGACGCGCAGGCCGTCGACGTGATACTGCTCGAGCCAGAACAGCGCGGAAGAGAGCAGGAAGGAGCGCACCTCGTGACGGCCGTAGTTAAAGATCTGGCTGCTCCACTCCGGGTGATAGCCCTGACGCGGGTCGGCGTGCTCGTAGAGCGCCGTGCCGTCGAAATAGGCCAGCCCATGCTGGTCGTTCGGGAAGTGCGAGGGCACCCAGTCGAGGATCACGCCGATGCCCTTCTGATGCAGATGGTCGACCAGGAACATGAAATCCTGCGGGCTGCCGTAGCGGGCGGTGGGCGCGAAGTAACCGGTGACCTGATAGCCCCAGGAGCCGTAGAACGGGTGCTCCATCACCGGCAACAGCTCGACGTGCGTGAAGCCCATCTCGACGCAGTAGTCGGCGAGCTCGATGGCCAGCTCGCGGTAGCCGAGCGGCCGGTCCGGCGTTTCCGGCGAGCGTCGCCAGGAGCCCAAATGCACCTCATAGACGGCGAAGGGCGCATCGAGGGCATTGGCCGTCTTGCGGCGCGCCATCCATTCGTGGTCATGCCACTCGTAGGCAAGATCGGCGATCACCGAGGCGGTGGCGGGCGGCGCTTCGGCCGCGAAGGCGAAGGGATCGGCCTTGTCGACCTTGTAGCCGTGAAAGTTCGACTCGATGTGAAACTTGTAGCGCTGGCCGACCTGCGCGCCGACGACGAAACCTTCCCAGATGCCGGAGCCGGGATGGAGCTGGCGCAGCCAATGGCTATGGCGATGCCAGCCGTTGAAATCGCCCATCACCGAGACGGCATGGGCATTCGGCGCCCAGACCGCGAAATGACAGCCGGCCACGCCGTCGCGTGTCTCCGGGTGGGCGCCCAGGCAACGATAGACGCGGCTATGGCTGCCTTCACGAAACAGATGCAGGTCGAGTTCGCCGAAACGGCTCTGGATGCTTGGCAGGGAGGACATGGGGGAAACGGTCAGACGAGCGGCCGCGTGGCGGGAGAAACGACCCGCGTGCCGAGGTCGCGCAGCCGTTCGACCATGATCTGCAGCAGCATGGTGAGGAACTTGTTGGCCAGGCGCGGATGGAGTGCCATGATTTCGTTCAGATCGGATTTCGACAGCACCGCGAAGCGCGTGGCTTCGGCCGCGATGCAGCTGGCGAAGCGCGGCTGACCGTCGATCAGCGACATCTCACCGAGGATGCTGCCCTCGCCGACCAACGCCAGGCTGTGGGGCTTGCCGGCCAGATCGGTTTTGCGCACGATGACCTGTCCGGAGAGTAGCAGGATCAGGTGGTCGCCTTCCTCGCCTTCCTGCAGCAACACCGTGCCGGCCGGCGCGCTGAAGCAGTGCATGAACTGACAGAGCTCTTCGATCTCATAGCGGTAGAACTCGTCGAACAGCGCTTCCTTGTTGATCGCAGCGAGAACATCGTCGACATGGCTTTCCGCGCTGCCGAGATATTCGACGTCGAGATAGAGGTTGGTAGGGTTGGCGAGCGACATGAAGGCGAAGCTTAGCAGATTGCGCGCAAAGCGGCGTCCGCGGAGAAACTGGCTAACATGCGGGTTTCCTTGCACGGCTTGCAGACGCGCGATGAAACCTTTTCTTCCGGCGGCGGGCGGGACATGAGGGCGCTGCTCGAAATCCGTTCGCTCGCCAAGACTCATCCCGGCGGGCATGCCTTGTTCGACGATCTGTCGCTTTCGCTGGCTGCGGGCGAATATGTGGCGATCATGGGCGAATCCGGCGTCGGCAAGTCGACGCTGCTCAATCTGATCGCCGGGCTGGAGCAGCCCGACCGCGGCAGCATCCGCATCGCCGGCCAGCCGATTTCCGGTCTGCCTGACGAGGCGGCGGCGCGACTGCGCCGGGAGAAGCTCGGCTTCGTCTTCCAGGCGTTCCATGTGCTGCCTCATCTGACGCTGATGCAGAACGTGCGCGTGCCGCTGCTGCTGCTCGGCCGTGACGATCCGGCACGGGCGGCGGCGATGCTCGCGGCCGTCGGTCTCGGCGATCGTCTCGGTGCCTATCCACGCGAGTTGTCGGGCGGCGAGCTGCAACGCGTCGCGATCGCGCGGGCGCTGGTGCATCGTCCGGCGCTGTTGCTCGCCGACGAGCCGACCGGCAATCTCGATCCGGACACCGCGCGGGAAATCCTGCAATTGCTGCATGAGGAAATCCGCGCCAACGGCACGACGGCGATCCTCGTCACCCATTCCCTGCAGGCGGCGGCGAGCGCCGACCGGGTGTTCGAATTGACTGCGAGCGGTTTGCGGCAGAGGCATCTCGCGGCATGAAACTCGCTGCCTGGCTGGCGACTGGCGAACTGCGCGCGCACCCGGGCCGTCTGCTCGTCGCGCTGGCGGCGATCGCCATTGGCGTCGCACTCGGCTTGGCCGTCCAACTCATCAACGCCTCGGCGGCCACGGAGTTTTCCCAGGCGGTGCGAGCCACGACTGGCCAGGCCGATTTCGAGATCCGCGGTCCGCGCGGTGGCTTCGACGACCGGGTGCTGGAGCGCGTCGCGGCTGATCCGGCCGTCGCGGTGGCCAGCCCGATGGTCGAAGTCGATGCCCTCGTGCTCGACGGCGCCGAGACACGCAACGAGACGCGCATCCTCAAGGTGATCGGCATCGACCCGTTCCGCGCCGGGCAGGTGACGCCGGCGCTCATCGGCGTGCCGGCGGCAGACGAAGAGGGGATGGCGCTGCTGGCCGACGATGCGTTGTTCCTCTCGCCTGCCGCACAGGCCTGGCTCGGCGTCGCGCCCGGCCAGACACTGGGTCTGCAGAGTGGCCTCGAGGTGGTGACGCTGCGCATCGCCGGGGGCCTGCCGGGCGCAAGGCCGCGTCAGCGCCTGGCGACGCTGGACATCGGCGCCGCCCAATGGCGTCTCGCGCGGCTGGGCGTCTTGACGCGCATCGCCGTGCGTCTGAAATCCGGCAGTGATCTCGCCATGGCGAAGGCGCGCATCGCCGCCTTGCTGCCCTCGGGGGTCTTCATCGCCGCGCCCGAGGATGCCGATGTGCGCGCCAGCAACCTCTCGCGTGCCTACCGGGTGAATCTCGATGTGCTCGCGCTGGTGGCGCTATTCACCGGCGCCTTCCTGGTGTTTTCGACACAGACGCTCGCCGTGGCAAGGCGGCGCGGCGAATTCGCGCTGCTGCGCACGCTCGGCTGGCCGGCCAGGCAACTGCAAGCCTACGTCGTCGCCGAGAGCGCGGCGCTGGGGGGTGCCGGCAGCCTGCTCGGCGCGTTCGCCGGCATCGGCGTGGCGCGTTTCGCCCTCGATCTCCTCGGGGGTGATCTGGGCGGCGGTTATTTCGCCGGCATCGTGCCGGCACTGATCGTCGATACGCCCACCGTCGGCGGCTTCGTGCTGCTGGGCGTGCTTGCCGCAGCCGCGGGCAGTCTCATGCCGGCATTGGAGATCGCACGGGCCGAGCCGGCCCAGGCGCTCAAGAGTGGTGCGGAAGCCATTTCGGCACACGGCATGGGGCGCGATTGGCCGGGGATCGCGCTGCTTCTCGCCGGCGCCGTTTTGACCCAGCTGCCGCCGATCGACGGCTTGCCGGTGGCGGGGTATCTCGCCATCGTCTGCTGGCTCGTCGGCGGCATCAGCCTGATGCCGGGGCTGGCTGGTAGGACCTTCGCGGCTTGCGCCCGCTGGCTGGACGTCCGCGCCGGGGGCTGGCCGTTTGCTTTCCTTTCCCTGCAACGGCTCGCCGCGGCACCCAGCCAGGCCGGCATTGCGCTCGCCGGCGTGGTGGCGAGTTTCGCGTTGATGGTGGCGATGGCGATCATGGTCGGCAGCTTCCGCGATTCGGTCGACCGCTGGCTCGGTCGGGTGTTGGCCGCGCCGCTGTATTTTCGTGTGCCGGCCGGCGGCAACAGCGCTTTCGTCCCGCCGGAAGCGCTGACGGCGATCGCTGCCCAGCCGCAGCTGGAACGTTTCGAGTGGCTGCGCATCCTGCAGCTCGATCTCGATCCGCGCCGGCCGCCGGTGACGCTGATGGCGCGCACGCTCGACAAGCGCGATCCGGGCCGGCGCATTCCGCTCACTGGCGCCGCACTGCCGCCCGAGGCCGTGAAGGTCGGCAGCGTGCCGGTCTGGGTATCCGAGGCGATGGTCGATCTCTACGGCTGGTCGGTTGGCAGCCGCCAACGGTTGCCGCTGGCTGGTCAGGCGGTCGATGTCACCGTGGCGGGGGTATGGCGCGATTTTGCGCGCCAGCATGGCACGGTGACGATGGCGCTCGATGATTACCGGCGCCTGACGGGCGACGAGGGGATCACCGATGGCGCGCTGTGGCCAAAACCCGGCATTGCCCCGCGTGAGCTGGCCGAGACGATCCGGCGTGCCGTGCCGGCCACCCGGCAGCTCGAGTTCGCCGAGCCGGGGGAGATTCGCGCTGCCTCATTGCGCATCTTCGATCGCAGTTTCGCCGTCACCTACCTGCTCGAAGGGGTGGCCATCGTCATCGGGCTGGCCGGTATCGGCGCCAGCTTTTCCGCTCAGGTGCTCGTTCGCGCCCGCGAGTTCGGCATGCTGCGTCATCTGGGCATGACGCGCCGCGAAGTGCTGCGCCTGCTGGGCCTGGAGGCCGGCGGGCTGACACTGTTCGGCATCGCGGCGGGGGGCGTGCTCGGCCTGGCGATCGCGCTGGTGCTGATCCGGGTCGTCAATCCGCAGTCTTTTCATTGGAACATGGATATTGCCGTGCCCTGGCGCCTGCTCGGTGCAGTCACCGTGTTGCTGCTCGTCGCCGCCGTGAGCACTGCGCTGCTGGCGGCACGCCAGGCGACCGGGCCGGGGCCGGTGCACGCGGTGCGGGAGGATTGGTGATGCAGCGCCGGCGCTGGCTGGAAATGCTTCTCTTGACCGCGCTGCTGCCGCGTCGTCTGCTGGCAGCGGCGCCCTCGTTTCCGTCCGTCGTGCCACGTCCGCTGATCTTCCCGCGCGATCATGGCGCGCATCCGGAATTCCGCACCGAATGGTGGTATGTCACCGGCTGGCTCGAAACGGCCGCCGAAGCGCTCGGCTTCCAGATCACTTTTTTCCGCAGCCGCACCACGCACGATCCGGGTAATCCGTCGCGCTTCGCGCCGCATCAGCTGCTGTTCGCCCACGCCGCGCTGGCGCGCCCGCGTGAAGGCCGCCTGCTGCACGACCAGCGGGCGGCGCGCGTGGTGCGCGACGATCCGGCGGCGGGCTTTTCGAGTGTCGATACCGATCTGATCCTCGCCGGCTGGCGCTTGCGGCGTGGGGCGGACGGTCGCTATGAGGCGCGGATCGACGCCGCAGCCTTCGCCCTCGATCTGCGCTTTGCGCCGACGCAACCGCTGCTGCTGCAGGGCGAGGGAGGATTCTCTCGGAAAGGGCCGCGGCCGGACCAGGCGAGTCACTACTATAGCCAGCCGCAGCTCGACGTCGCCGGCATAGTTGGCGCAGGCGGCGAACGCCTGGAGGTCGGTGGTCGCGCCTGGCTCGATCACGAATGGTCGAGCCAGATCCTCGATGCCACGGCAACCGGCTGGGACTGGGTGGGCATCAATCTCGACGATGGCGGCGCGCTGATGGCCTTCCGCATCCGGCCGCGCTCGGGCGAGGGCAGTCTCTGGGCCGCCGCACGGCTGCGCACGGCGGAGGGTCATGAGCGCAGCTTCGCGCCGGACGAGGTGCATTTCGAGCCGATCGGCACCTGGCGCTCGCCGCATACCGGCACGGACTATCCGGTGCGCTGTCGCCTGACACTGGGCAGCCGCGCCGATGCGCTGCGGTTCGAGATCGAACCGCTGATGGAAGACCAGGAACTCGACGCGCGTCGCTCGACCGGCGCGGTGTATTGGGAGGGAGCCGTGACTTTGCTCGCCGAGGGAAAGCGCCGTGGGCGCGGCTACCTCGAACTCGTCGGCTACCACCGGCCGATGCGGCTGTAGCGCGGATGAAATTCGGCGCTGGCAGGACGGCACAAGGGCGACAGCGGGGAGGAAATGAAAAGGCCCGGTCGGAATGACCGGGCCTGGCGATGTCTGGTGGGCGGTACTGGGTTCGAACCAGTGACCCCTGCCGTGTGAAGGTATATACTGAAACAGGCCCGAGCAAGTATAGCGCAAGTGGAGCGCAAAGCAATAGCGCGATTAGCCGTTGCATACGTCTGCAAAATTGAAACGGGGAGGGGAGGGTGCCACGTCGAGCTGAACCTCCTCAGCGCCCGGAGTGGCGTCCCGCAATCAAGCGGCCGGTGTTTCCCATGGGAGAATTGCATCAACCTCAAGTTAGTGTTGATGCAAAGCCAGCCAGGCTATGGGCAACTCTCTCGCCTGGCCAGCTCGCTCATCAAGCCGTCAGGGCATCCAGGATGGCGGCGAAGCTAACCGGGCGGCGTAGGGCAACATCGACATCCTGCAGGGTGATGATGCGATGAATGCCGGCTGTGCCGCCGCTGTAGGGGTCGGCGAGCACATCAAGGCCGCCCCACATGCCAATCAGCAAATCGCTCCAGTTGCCCAGGATAATCGCCGAGCAGACGCCGACGCTGGTGCCCTTGGTGAGGTTGCTCGGCACCTGGTTTGTGCTCACCGCACGATAGCCGCCGATCCGGCCCCAGCCTGGCTCCTGGGCGGCAATCGACTCCCAAACCCAGCCGCCGCCCGCATCGCCAGTGACTTTCAGCGTTGATTGGAGCTTGCGGCGCACTTTGGCATTTGTCATAAACGCCATGCCTTGAATGTCGGCATTGGCCAGAGCAATGCTTTCTTCGAGCTGCAGCATGCTTTCCCATGTAGGTGCGCCGCCGTTGCTGCCGAGAGCAACCGAACCAACTCCCGAGGTATTCAGGATGCCCGTCGGCTGGTTGTTGGTGCCGGACCCGTGGATCGCGGCACGATCGATTTCCGTCGCGATCATGCCGGCCAGGTCGCGCCTCACCAGCATTTCGATTTCGGGCGAGGCCTGCAACAGCATCTTGCGTGAGTAATCGGTATAGGAGCCAACGGTTTTCGGCGTCAGGTTGATCTGGCCGAAGGTGGGCTGAGATTCGGTTACAGCACCGTTTTCCGTCACCCAGTAACCTGTGCTCGTTCCAGTTTGCGTCGGGATGGAAACGTTGCCATTCAGACCGGACAGCATCGTTGCACCCAGCGCCGCCGTGAAAGAACGCTTGCGCAGGTAATCGACGAACTGATTGGCGAGGTGATCTGTCGGGCGTAAGTAGCCGCCATCGGACGGCGTGCCAACCGTCAGGTCGCGCGTCTGCAGTGCTTCAAATGGAATGAACAGCCCCTGGGGTTCCTTGCCGATCTTCTGCGCATAGGCGCGGCTGCATTCGATTTCGAATCCAGCATCGCGCTTTGCCATCGGGTCGGTCAGGGCGCGGAGTGCGCGCGTGACGCTGTAGCGCTCGATCTCGCGGCCGGTCATGCCCAGTTCGGGAGACTCGTCAAACCGGATGCTCCCGGTACCGCGATCCTTAATCTTGTCCATGACGAAGGCCCGGAATCCGGCAACGTCAAGGCCAGCGTCGTCGATGAAGTTGTTTACGTCGCGGCTGGAAATATTGAATTGCTCGGCCAGCGCGTTGATCTCCCGCACCGACTCGCGAATCTCCGATTCGTAGCGGCGCGAGGCGCGTTGCTGCGAGCGCGACTGGTGGTCAGGGGTGGTGACGTTTTCGGTATTGGTGTTCATGTGATTTCCTTCCAATGTGAGGGAACGAAAGAAGCCGGCCTGCGGGTCGGCAGGAATGGAAACCGCGCTGACTTCAAGCGGCTGCCAACTGAAACGAACCACGCGGCCCAGCTCTTCAAGTGCTTTATTGATTCGATAGCCGACGGAAAGATTGCGGACGATGCCGTCTTTCACGTCGCGGAGGAGCTGCTGCGCCAGTTCGCTGGAACCGAAGCGGGCCATGCCGCGCAGCTTCCGGCCTTCAACCCGCAGATCCTCGACGACGCCGACGTTAAGCTGTCTGTGATCGTGTTGAACGATCAACGGCAGCGGCGCGCGACGCAGGTCGATATCGGACGGGTTGTGACTCAGCACCTCGAAATAGTCACCGCGATCAACGGGCTCCTCGGAACTGACGACGCAGGGGATACGGTCCCCCTCGATGTCGGCAACCCGTAGCTCGATCGATCTGACACGGCGATCTCTATTGCCAGGCATATGATTCTCCTGATGTGACCGGGCCAAAAAAGCAAAACGCGGGACCGGCCGTGAAAATCCATCCCTTCGGATGGGCCTTCGCTTTGACCAGAACCCGCGCTCTGCAGGCCTCCCGCATTCCGGATTACCGCTGGTGGCAGGGCAAGCGCGAAGCGATTGAACCCCTACTCAGCAGTGCTCGACGGAAGCTCAAGCATGTCGGCACTGTAAGGGGAGGGAAGCGAAACTTATACCGGAATAATTTCGCATTACTTTCCCCTATTGGCTTCGGCCTCGTCCTCGTCGTAACCAGGACCCGCGCAGGCCCAATCCGCCAGACGATTCAGGAATGCCTCGAACTCGGCCTGCAGCATCTCTTCGCGCAGACGCAGATCTTCTGGCAGTTCGCGCGCCAGGCGCTGTGGTGCCTCGAGCCAAGCCTCGCGCGCAGCGACAAAGGCGGCCTTCAGTTTTGGCTCAAGCTGATCGGCCGGAATCAGCATCCCGCGGCGCTCGGCGTTCTCCATCTCGATCTTGTCGGCCTGCGCACGTGCCAGGCGGTCTTGCGGCCGCACGGCCTGTGCCTTGCGCAACTCGCGATCCACCAGCCAGTCGATACAGGCGCGGCTGTTGTATTCGCTCGACGTTCCCGGCCCGCCGCGCACGGCGACGGGCATGCCTTCCTTCTGCCAACTATCGATAGTCTCGCGACTTACTGCAAAGAGGTCGGCAATCTGCTGCTGTCCAACTATGTTCATGGCAATATCCTTTGTCAGTCAAGCTCTTACAGTTCAGAGAACTGGCGATTTCCTGCGGTCGTTTCGCGCCGTGTGGGATTTAGCTGGGAAGGACCCGCTGTACTCACGGCCAGTCAATGTGCGGTGCGCGGACCATCCTTGATAGCGAAGCGCAGGCCTTGCTCCTGAGCTAGCCGCAGGTGCTCGTGCAGGGCATTCCGTACTGCGTTGCTCATGTTGGTCATGGCTTGCTGCGCGGACAGTAAGCGGGTGTTCGATCCGTCTGGATTTTCCATCTCCACCACACGCACCAGCATTTCAAGATTGCTTGCGTGCGCATGCAAGAACAGACAGAACTCACCGAAACTGCTGCCCTCGATCTCGACGCTTTGATCGGGATTGGTTACTTCAAGTCCGATTGATGCAAGGTTCATTTCGATTGCCTCCTATTCAAATGGCAGTGCTACTTACACCCCGGTGACAGTGACAAAAGCGACAAAAGCGACAAAAGCCATAATCGACCTTTTGGCACTTCTGTCACTGTCACCGAGCATGGATGGATATGTCTTTAAAAGAAAAGAAACTCTGTTAATCATGTCTACTGACAAATGGCTTTTGGTGACGAAACTCATGCGGCACCTTTTGTCACATGCAGCTTGGGATTGACCAGGTAGTACGCCGATGCACGGCCGCCGGTCGCCGCCTTTTTCTCGCCGCTGATGACGTACAGGTCGCGCAGGTGGGCAAGCGCGCGTTCCAGCCGCTCCACCTTGGAGAAACGGCCGTGCATGGCCCGTTGCGCCTCGCGCCGGGTGAAGTATTGCCGGTTGCCTGCCTTGATCCAGCGCAGGACGGCCAGTGCATCGATATCGGTATCGTCGCTGCCCAACATGGCGAAGGCCGCCTCGGCATGCGGCACCAGCAGCCGACACAGGTCGAGCGCACGATTCACGGCCTCGATACCGATCTCAACCGCGTCGAGTCCCTCCTCGGCAATCTGGAACAAGGCGGCGAGGCGCGCGGCATGGCCGGGCAGCTTGGATGTCCAGTCGGAGATCGCCTCATAACGTCCGCCTTCCCCTTGGTGACGCTCCACGCCCTCGGCAAAGCTCAGCCAGGGTTCCAGCGCGGCGGCCGTGAAGGGCAGGATGCGCGGCTCGCGCCCGCGCTCCTCATAGCCGTCGAGAAGGCGCAACACGGCATCCTGATAGTCGTCGGCGACGCGCTGCGGGATCGGGCACCGTTGCCGCACATCGCGCAGACCGATGTTGCTTTTCGGGATGGCGTACAGGTAGCGGGCCAGCACGCCCGTGGCGCGCAGGCGGCGACCGGCGGCCAGCTCGGCAAATGACTCCGGTTGCACGATCAACCCCATGGAGAGACACGGCCGATCAAGATGCGCTTCCCGGCCTTGCCGATCCACGCGGATCGCGCTGCCGGCGTGCCCCTTCAGCACCACGTCCAAACTGGCCACGCCGCCGCGCAGAGCGCCGGAAAGATTCAGGAAGGTATCCGACTCGTCGGATAGGATGCCGATCTTCCCGCCTTGCTCGGCCAACAGGCTCTCGCAGCGCTCCGGAGTGGCATTGGTCGTGAAGATGCGCGGCGCCTTCAGCTCGTCGGGCATCTCCTCGCGCGTGCGGCGGATTTCGTCCTCGATCTTCGCGCGCCGCTCGGCATTGTCCTCGCGGGCGGCGTCCTGCCTCAGTTTCTCGATTCGCTTCGTGGCGACTTCTCGCGCGGCAAAGCGGCGATAAATCTCCGGTCGAGCGCGATCTCCGGCGAGCTTTTCGAAACGGACCAGCGGGGCGCAGCAGGCCGCAAAAACGGCGGTTTTGCGGCCGCCCACGGGATAGCAGGTATTCGTCCAGATCGCCAACGATTCACGATAGTCGTCGTCGAAGGGCGAGACTTCGAACCGCCCATGCAGGACGCACCCCAGCACGCTGATGGTGAACAGCGTCGCCAGGGCAGGGGGCGTCTGCGTTGATTGCGCCACGGCCGCCGCGTGCTCGCCAAAAATCCCCGGCAGGATGGCGGCGGGAATTTCCGGTGTCGTGCGGCTGCCCGGCTGAATCGGATCGGGCCACACGGCATCCTCGTTAACACTTGCACCAGAATCGCCGCTGGGCGATTTTTTCGGGGTGGGCGGGGTATTGGTATCAACCAGCCGCGCAACGCGCCAGCCGGCCGCATGCGCCAAGCCGTAGAGCGTCGCGCCAGTGATCGCACCAGGTCGGAACGATTTCCACTTGGCGCGCATCTCGCGTTCACCGGGATACTTTCCCGACTTGGCGCTCCATCTGTTCCACAGCGCAAAGCCCGACTCCCCCAGCTCGGCATGGATCGCCATGCCGACGTGCAGCCAATCGTCGTAACCGCAATCGGGAGAGAGATAATCGAGCGCCGATGCGATCTTGGCATCGACCGGCATTTCGCCGGTCGGGGTAGGGTTGCTGCCTTTGATGGCCTGATGCAGGCGCGCGAGTACATCGGGTTCAATCGGTCGGATATCGACCGGCGTGCCGGTCAGGTGCTTGCCGGTCACGGTGAAGAACTGCCGCCCGCAGAACATCTCAATGCCCTTGCCGTTGTCCTTGGCGGTTTGGGTGCTGCCAGCGACGTAGATATGGAAGCCGCGACCCGATGGCGACCATTCGGTATAGGAAGCGCAGGCCTCGATGATGCGCTGCGCGGACGGCGAGATTTCGCCGGTCTCCGCATCGACCTTGTTATCCAGGTCGATGCCGATCAAGCCATCATCCGGCAGGAAGGCGAAGCCAAGGCCTGATGCTTGATGTTGCTCGACGGCGGCCAGCGCAGTCACATAGTCGACCAGCGCCGCGCGATCCGCCGCCGATCCTTGCTGCCCCGTGCGTCGCTTGCCATTCGCGTAGTAGGGCATCTTCGCTGGCTTCTTCGCGCCCGGCTTCTCTTCAAGCTTCCAGATCAACCACTGGCGGCGGGCGCGCAATGCCTCCGGGATGCCGAGATCAGACATTGCGCCCCCTTCCACCTTTGGGTTTTGGCGGTTTCGTCCACACTCTGTTCTTACCCGCTTTTTCCGCCATGGTCGGCACCCCAGGGAACCACGATTCGGGATTGCGTTTGCGATTCGCGAGAGCCACAAAAAAGCGCCGGCGGTTTCCCTTGCTCATGATGTCGCCCCGTCGATTTTCGAGAGGAATTCGGAAGCCGCCTTGAGGTCGTCATCCAATCGCCCGTTGGCGATCCGGGCAGGGACTGAGGCGATGCCGCCAGCTACTACGCATTGAGCGTAATCGGCCGCTGATAAAGACACGTCACGCAGCAGCCGCAGTGCCAGGCCGGGGGGGTTCTTCGGCTTGGTGATCGCATTCGCGGGCTTAGTCATGGCTTGGCTCCACAGTCTGAGCGGCGGGCTGTTTGCCACCCAATAACTGCCGAAGGCCATCACCCGCTTCGTGCAAGGTTTTTGCCTGCCCTTCGTAATCGATCTTAGGGGCAGCGCTCCCGGTTCGATTCCTTCCTTCAACGCTGCCAGTCGTCAGCAGATTGAACGTCGCCGTATCGAAGCGCGATGTATCTGCCAGCATGCGACCGCGCCAGGCGATGCGGCGTATTACGTCGGCATCGATCAGGGCTTTCGCATGGGTGCGCTGGAAGTGAATCCAGGAACTTTCGGTCGGCTTGACGCCGAACTCTGGGTGATCGCGGACGAAATTAAACCAGGCTTCAGAAGCCGGTATCCATCCTGTTGTTTGAAAAATTCCCATCAAAACTCTCCTTCACTTGGTTGAACATGTCTTGGGGCAGACGCTTAAGTGAAGGAGAGAGTAGTTTTGGTGCTGCGAAATTGTTACCGGAAGAATTTCGCCGGTCTATTGCTTGCGAGTTTTTCATCGAACCTCTCCTTAACTTGAGCGATCACGCTTGGGGCAGGCGCGAAGGAGAGGTTAGTTAGCTGCTTGGATCAATAAAACCAAAATGCCCGGCGATTACTTTCTGTCTTAGGTAGTGCCACGGCGGACCGAAGTCCGCCGGCCGTCCGGATCAAGCCCGAAATTGCAGCACCACGCCTTTGCTGGCGGTTGGTGTGTTTTTTCGGATCAATTCGCCATTGCGGGCGAGGGCGCGAATCCGCCTGAAACAGTCCTCGATTGCCTTCTCGGTGAACGGATCAAATCGGAAGCTGCTTTCTTCAAGCAAACCTTGCCATAGGGGTCGGCCTTCGATTTGCTCCAAGATTAGCTTGCGGATTTCCGGCTTGCTCATCTTGGCGAAGAAGTTATCGATCATTTTCCCGCCCCCTTGTCCAACGTTTCATGATTTCTTCGATCTCGACCAGTACCCCGGCGCCAGCCCTCTCGATATCCGCGTCAGCCTCGCCAACCAGTTCTTGCAACATGCTGGCGATGGTCTTGTCGTCCTTTGGCTGCCGGCCGTAAACATCCTCACACGCGTTCGCCAGCTCGTTCAGAGCGGCAGACTGGTCAATCAAGCCCAGGCGGTATCGCAAAGCCGTATGCATGGCGCGCATGCCAGAGCGCGCCGCCAATTCCCAGGGATCGAACGCCCGACCGCGCGGCAGGCGCTTGAGATTGAGCGCTTTCCGGACGCCCGGCTCATCCAGCACCATCGCGAGACAAACCGCCGCGATACACGCATCGTCGGCTTCCGGTGCTAGCGCCGCGCCATCGATCAGTCCCGCATGATGTGCTTTCAAGGTTTTCTCGATAAAGCGCTGCAGATAGACCTCTGCCGATCCTTCGCCGACGATCTTTTTGGCTTCATACAATGTCATTGCCATGATGCCTCCCTTACTTGACACGGCAAAGCACGGCTACCAAGCTTGCGCTTGGTAGCCGCTGCATCGAGGGCGATCAAATCATTTTTTGCTGCCACGCGGCGGTTGTGTCCCATCATATGAACCGCAACGTCCTCAATGACCTTTTGGGTGCCTGCAGAGCGTTCCCGGAAAGCAACCAACAGCCTTTGTTCGCGTAAGGTTAGTTCCATGATGCCTCCGTCGCGGCGCGCAAGGTTTTCGTTTCAAGATGACCGTAGCGGCGCTGCAAAATCAGGCTGGAATGCCCGAGTACCTGGGCGGCGACGGCAATGGTGGCGCCGCTCTTAAGCAACTCGGCCGCGCGATGGTGGCGCAGGTCATGCAGATGCAGATCGGCGCGCCCGATGGATGTTGTCAGCGCCGCCCACTGGTTGCGGTAATTGATCGGCTGCCCCTTGACGCGGGTACTCTCGAACAGCAGTTCGCCGGGCGGTTGCTTGGGCCAGATGCGCTTCATCAAGGCGGCCGTGCTTTCGCTGAAAAACAGCATCCGCGGCTTGCCGGTCTTGGTGTCGAGCACTTCGACGGTGCGCTTGTCGAGATCCACTTCCGCCCAGCGGCGATTGAGGATCTCGCTGCGCCGCGCGCCGGTTTCGATCACCAGCCGCACGAAGGCGGCGAAGCGCCTATCCTTGAAGGCCTTGGCGCCATCGATCAGCTTGGCAACCTCTTCGTCATTGAGCTCGACGCGACGGATCGCCTCTTCATAGCGCTGCAGGCCGATGGTCGGCGAGACGAAACCGACCGGGGCCAGGTGGCGGCGGATGGCCCACTTGAAGACCGTGCCGAGGGTGCTGGTGTCGCGATTGATCGTGGAGGCCTTGTAGAGGCCGGATTGCAGCATCGCCTCGGCGGCGAGGCTGATCTGGCGGGTCGATAGCGACCACGCGGATTCGGGGCCGAAGGCCTCAACCCACTTGCGCAGACGCAAATCCGCGCCGTCGAACTGCACGGCGCAGTAAGCCTTCACCAATTCGGCGAAGGTCATTTCGGCGGCGATATGTTCAGTTACATGCGCCATCGCCAGGCGCAGATCGATTTTGGGACGCATTCTTCAGGCTCCTTGTGCACTGTGCAAAAGATGCCTGCCCCAAGCATGAACCCCAAACTATCGTGCTACCAAAGGTTAGCGAATGCTAACCCTGAAACCTTGGAAGTGGTGGGCGGTACTGGGATCGAACCAGTGACTTCCACCGTGTGAAGGTGGCACTCTACCGCTGAGTTAACCGCCCACTTCCATTTAGCACTGCCGTGTGAAGGCAGTGCTCTACCGCTGAGCTAACCGCCCGATAGAGGCATGCATTATAACCTCATTGGATCACGGCGGCGATCGCCTTGGCGACGTACTCGATGTTGCGGGTGTTGAGCGCCGCGACGCAGATGCGGCCGGTCGAGACGGCGTAGATGCCGAATTCGCTCTTGAGCCGCTCGACCTGTGCGGCGGAAAGACCCGTGTAGGAGAACATGCCGCGCTGCACATTGATGAATTCGAAACCCTTGGCGCCGTTGGTGGCGAGCTTCTCGACCAGGCTCGTGCGCATGGTGCGGATGCGGTTGCGCATGCCGGCGAGTTCGTCTTCCCACATCTGGCGCAGCTCGGGGCTGGAGAGGCAGGCCGCGACGATGGCGCCGCCGTGGGTGGGCGGGTTCGAGTAATTGGTGCGGATCACGCGCTTGACCTGTGAGAGCACGCGGGCGGATTCGTCTTTGTTCGCGGTGACGATGGTCAGCGCGCCGACGCGTTCGCCATAGAGCGAGAAGGACTTCGAGAACGAGCTGGAGACGAAGAACTGCAGGCCCGAGGCGGCAAAGAGATCCAGCGCGGCGGCGTCTTCCTTGATGCCATCGGCGAACCCCTGGTAGGCCATGTCGATGAAGGCGACCAGATCTCGCTCCTTGATCGCGGCGACGATTTCCTTCCACTGTTCGAGCGTCAGGTCGGCGCCGGTCGGGTTGTGGCAGCAGGCATGCAGCACGACGATGCTGCGGGCGGGCATGGCCAGCAAAGCTGCCTTCATGCCGGCGAAATTCACGCCGCGCGTCGCCGGGTCGTAATAGGCGTATTCCTTGACCGGAAAGCCAGCGGCCTCGAACAGTGCGCGGTGGTTTTCCCAACTCGGATCGGAGATGTAGACGGTGGCGTCGGGCAACAAGCGCTTGAGATAATCGGCGCCGACCTTGAGCGCGCCCGTGCCGCCCAAACATTGGCAGGTGACGGCGCGGCCGGCAGCGAGCAATTCGGAATCTTTGCCGAAGAGCAGGTTTTGCACGGCGCCGTTGTAGGCGGGTGTGCCTTCGATCGGCTGGTAGCCGCGCGGCGGCTGGGCTTCGAGGCGGGCTTTTTCGGCCTGTTTGACGCAGGCGAGCAGCGGAATCTTGCCATCGTCGCCGAAATAAACCCCGACACCGAGGTTTACCTTGTTCGGATTGGTTTCGGCATTGAAGGCTTCGTTGAGGCCCAGGATCGGATCGCGGGGGGCCATTTCGACATTGGCGAAGAGGGACGTGCTCATTGGGACAAGGCTCCGGAAAGGGTAGAAAGACAAAAGCGCCATAATACCGGATCGTGCCGTCCCGCCAGCGCCGAGTTTTCATAGAAGTTTCCAATGAATGAAGAAGTTGTGACCTTTTCCGGCAGCCCATTCCGGCTGCATGAGCCTTTCCCGCCGGCCGGCGACCAGCCGGAGGCGATCCGGCTGCTCGTCGAGGGCGTGCACGACGGCCTCTCTTTCCAGACGCTTTTGGGGGTGACGGGTTCGGGCAAGACCTACACGATGGCCAACGTCATCGCCCGGCTCGGCCGGCCGGCGCTGGTGCTGGCGCCGAACAAGACGCTGGCGGCGCAGCTGTATGCCGAGTTCCGCGAGTTCTTCCCGGAGAACGCCGTCGAGTATTTCGTCTCCTATTACGACTACTACCAGCCGGAAGCCTATGTGCCGAGCCGCGATCTCTACATCGAGAAGGACTCGGCGATCAACGAGCACATCGAGCAGATGCGCCTGTCGGCCACCAAGAGCCTGTTGGAGCGGCGCGACGTGGTGATCGTCTGTACCGTGTCGGCGATCTATGGCATCGGCGATCCGGTCGATTATCACGCGATGATCCTGCACCTCAAGGAAGGCGAGAAGACGGGCCAGCGCGAGATCATCCGCCGGCTCACCGAGATGCAGTACGAGCGTAACGAAGCGGATTTCCATCGTGGCACCTTCCGCGTGCGCGGCGATGTGATCGACATCTTCCCAGCGGAAAACGCCGAGAGCGCCTTGCGCGTGACGCTGTTCGACGACGAGATCGAGCGGCTGACGCTGTTCGACCCACTGACGGGCCATACCAAGCAGCGCCTGTCCCGCTTCACGGTGTTCCCGTCGAGCCATTACGTCACGCCGCGCGCGACGGTGCTCAAGGCCATCGAGAACATCAAGGCGGAACTGCGCGAGCGCGTCGAGTTCTTCGTCAGGGAGAACAAGCTCGTCGAGGCGCAGCGCATTGAGCAGCGCACGCGCTTCGACCTCGAGATGCTCGACCAGCTGGGGTTTTGCAAGGGCATCGAGAACTACTCGCGCCATCTGTCGGGCAGAAAGCCAGGGGAGCCGCCGCCGACGCTCTACGATTACCTGCCGCCTGATGCGATCATGTTCATCGACGAATCGCACGTGACCATCCCGCAGGTCGGCGGCATGTACAAGGGCGACCGCTCGCGCAAGGAAAACCTGGTGAATTACGGCTTCCGCCTGCCCTCGGCGCTCGACAACCGGCCGCTCAAGTTCGAGGAGTTCGAGCGCCTGATGCCGCAGACGATCTTCGTTTCGGCCACCCCGGCCGAATACGAGCAGCAGCACCAGGGGCAGGTGGTCGAGCAGGTGGTGCGCCCGACGGGCCTCGTCGACCCACGAGTCGAGGTGCGGCCGGCCTCCACCCAGGTCGATGACCTGCTCGGCGAGATCAAGCAGCGCGTCGCGGCAGGCGAGCGCGTGTTGGTCACCGTGCTAACCAAGCGCCTGGCCGAGCAGCTCACCGAATTTCTTGCCGACAACGGCATCAAGGTCAGATATCTGCATTCCGACATCGACACCGTCGAGCGCGTCGAAATCATCCGCGATTTGCGGCTCGGCGTCTTCGACGTGCTGGTCGGCATCAACCTGCTGCGTGAGGGGCTCGACATACCCGAGGTCTCGCTGGTGGCGATCCTCGATGCCGACAAGGAAGGTTTCCTGCGATCGGAGCGCAGCCTGATCCAGACCATCGGCCGCGCGGCGCGTCATCTCAACGGCACGGCGATCCTCTACGCCGACCGGATCACCGATTCGATGCAGCGCGCCATCGCCGAGACCGAGCGGCGGCGGCAGAAGCAGTTGCGCTACAACGCCGAGCATGGCATCACGCCGCAGGGCGTGAAGAAGCGCATCAAGGACATCATCGACGGCGTCTATGACCACGAGATTGCGGTCGCCGATCTCAAGGTGGCCGAGGAACAGGCGCGCTATGAGGCGATGAGCGAGAAGTCGCTCTCTCGCGAGATCAAGCGGCTCGAGAAGGCGATGCAGGAACATGCCAAGAACCTCGAGTTCGAAGCCGCCGCCGCCGCGCGCGACGAGCTGTTCCGTTTGAAGGCGCTGGCATTTGGCGACAGTGGGCATGACGCTGTGGGCGTCAGTGGTCAAGATGCGCCTGAAACTCGGCGCTGACGGGACGGCACCCTCTCGTGATTGTCTTGCCGGCGACAACGGCGGCGATTCCCGCAGGCTAGATTCGCGGTCGTAGAATCTCTGCAACCGATTCCAAGGAGCCCTTCATGAAAGTTCTGGTGCCCGTCAAACGGGTGATCGATTACAACGTCAAGGTGCGCGTCAAGGCCGATCAGAGCGGCGTCGAACTCGCCGGCGTCAAGATGGCGCTCAACCCCTTCGATGAAATCGCGGTGGAAGAAGCCGTGCGCATGAAAGAGGCGGGCATCGCCAGCGAAGTGGTCGCCGTTTCCTGCGGCGCGGCGGTCTGCCAGGAACAGCTACGCACCGCGCTGGCGCTCGGCGCCGACCGGGCGATCCTCGTCGAGACCGATGCGGCGCAGGCCGAAGCGCTGCAGTCGCTGGCGGTCGCCAAGTTGCTCAAGGCCGTTTGCGACAAGGAACAGCCCGGGCTGGTGATCCTCGGCAAGCAGGCGATCGACGACGACGCCAACCAGACCGGCCAGATGCTCGCCGCGCTCTTGGGCTGGCCGCAGGCGACCTTTGCCTCGAAGGTGGTGATCGCCGACGGCCGCGCGCAGGTGACGCGTGAGATCGACGGCGGCCTGGAAACGCTGTCGTTCAAGCTGCCGGCGGTGGTGACCACCGACCTGCGCCTCAACGAGCCGCGCTATGCGACACTGCCGAACATCATGAAGGCGAAGAAGAAGCCGCTGGATGTGATGAAGCCCACCGACCTCGGCGTCGACATCGCGCCGCGCCTGACGACGCTGAAAGTCGTCGAACCGCCGAAGCGCCAGGCCGGCGTCAAGGTGGCCGACGTCGCCGAACTCGTCGCCAAACTCAAGAACGAAGCGAAGGTGATCTGATCATGGCCATACTCGTCATCGCCGAACACGACAACGCCGCGCTGAAGGCGGCTACGCTCAACACCGTCGCCGCCGCGCAGAAGATCGGCGGCGAGATCCATGTCCTCGTCGCCGGCAGCGGCTGCGCCGCCGTTGCCCAGGCCGCCGCCCAGCTTGCGGGGGTGGCGAAGGTGAAATGCGCCGATGCCGCGCATTACGCCGAACAGACCGCCGAGAACCTCGCCGCGCTGATCCATGCCAATGCCGCCGGCTACACGCACATCCTCGCGCCGGCGACCACCTTCGGCAAGAACCTGCTGCCGCGCGTCGCCGCATTGCTCGACGTGGCGCAGATTTCCGAGATCTGCGCTGTCGAAAATCCTGACACCTTCGTGCGGCCGATTTATGCCGGCAATGCGCTGGCGACGGTGAAATCCGCCGATCCGGTGAAGGTGATCACCGTGCGCACCACCGCCTTCGACGCCGTCGGGCAGGGGGGCGCCGCGGCCATCGAGAACATCCCGGCCGGCCCCGATCTGGGGCTCTCCAAGCTGGTCGGCCGCGAGCTGACAAAGTCGGCGCGGCCCGAGCTCGGCGCCGCCAAGGTGATCGTCTCCGGTGGCCGCGGACTGGCTTCCGGCGAGAACTACCACAAGCTGCTCGAACCGCTCGCCGACAAGCTCGGCGCGGCCTTGGGCGCCTCACGCGCCGCCGTCGACGCCGGCTTCGTGCCGAACGACTACCAGGTCGGCCAGACCGGCAAGGTGGTGGCGCCGCAGCTCTACATCGCGATCGGCATTTCCGGCGCGATCCAGCATCTGGCCGGCATGAAGGACAGCAAGGTGATCGTCGCGATCAACAAGGATCCGGACGCGCCGATCTTCCAGGTGGCCGACTACGGGCTGGTGGCCGATCTGTTCCAGGCCGTGCCGGAGCTGACCGCGGCGCTGTGAGCAGCGGGCAATGAACTTCACAGACGGCCTGTTCGGCGACTTCTGGGCTTACGGGGCCTTCTTCCCCTACGCCCTGCTGTTGCTGTGGGCCGTCCGCACCGCGCCGTGGAAGCGGCTGGCCGACAACGGCCAGATGCACGTCTGGATGGCCACGATCGTCGTGCTGACGCTGGTCTGGAGCCTCAAGGCCGGCGCCAAGCCCGGCTTGCATCTGCATCTGCTCGGCGCGACGGCCTTCACCCTGATGTTCGGCCGCCAGCTCGCGCTGATCGGCCTGTCGGTGGTGCTCGCGGCGGTGACCTTCAACGCCGGCCTGAAGGGCATCGCCGGCTGGCAGGCCTATGCGTTGAACGCACTGGCATTCGCCGCGGTGCCGATCTTCGTCGCCCACTATGTCTGGCGCTTCGTCGAGCGTTTCCTGCCACCCAACATCTTCGTCTTCTTCTTCGTCGCCGCCTTCTTCGGCGGCGCGCTGGCCGTGGTGGCGAGCGGCGTGTTCAGCGGCATTCTGCTCTGGGCGACCGGCACTTATACCGCCGAACTGTTGTTCTCCGATTACCTGCCGTTCTACATCCTGCTTGGCTTCGCCGAAGCCTGGCTCAATGGCGCGGCGATCACGCTGATGGTGGTGTATTTCCCGCGCTGGGTCGGCAGCTTCGATGACCGGCGCTATCTCTGGAAGAAGAAGGAACCTAGAGCTTGATTCCCTGGCTGCCCAGAAACAGATGGAGATAGCCCTGGCCGCGTCCCGTGTATCTGGAGACTCGGTCTGGAACGAGGTGTCGAAAAAAATTACACAACAGATAGATTTCAAATGAATAAATACTGATAATCAATGGGTTGCATGATTGGTATAAATGTTGCTCTATTACGGAAGTAAGGGCACATTTCATTTCGAGGCAGATCATGAAAACTCTCAAAAACACCGGATCGATCCGCAAGCTCCTTCCTTCGCTCGGCTTGCTTTCCGCATTGGCTTTCCCTGGTATAGCAAGTGCTGATCCTTTGCCCGTCTATCCCAAGGCTATCGATTACAACAACTCCTACGCTTGCGCTTCCTATGGCGATGTGGTGAGTTGTTCGACGAGCCTGTTGAACCTGCTGTCAGGCCTGAATAATCAGACTGACATTCCGACAGGCTATGCGATCCCGACGCCGCAAGGAGCGTTGAAGAGCTATATCGTCATCGATGCAGGTGGTAATGCAGCACTCGACAACTCCGACACCAACCCCGTCAATGGACAGGTCGAGAATGGTTATTTCGCCAACACCCAAGGCAAAAACTATTTCATGACGGGCGACGGCAACGATCCCAGCGGCGGTCCCGCAGGTGATACGGCAAAAACCTGGGACGTTGGTATCGATTATCTGATCCAGGCTTTGACCATCGGCGGCACGCGGAGAGATCTTTTTATCGGTTTCGATTTCAACCAGCCTCAAAATGGGCTAGGGTCACTCGATGTGTGGGCGTTGATCACCGTGCGTGACTTGCAAGGGGGGAAGACGAACATCAACTACGAATTGAACAGCAGCACGGTGGGATACGCGGCTTACAATTCGCCATATGATTTCGATGGCACGAACAATACCGTGCCGAAATCGACCGATTTCGTCTCCGTCGTGGCTGCCGACTGCGTGCAGTATACGAACGGTACGATTACCGACATCAAACCGATCTACAGTGGCACTTGCGCGAGTAACGGTTATGCAGGTTATGTCGAGTATCCGACCTCGAAAGCCACCAATAGCACCGAGTTCGTCAACTTCGTTCCGGAGTTGAACGCCAATCTGGAAGCGCTACTGGCGCAAGGTTATGACACGATTTCGGTACAGTTGCGCATGGGCTGTTTTGGTGGAACCGATAGAAAAAACGGTCCCGCGCTGGCGGATGGCCTGCCGACGACGCATTGTGATGGCGGCGGTTACGGGGATGTCTTCCTGATGGCGGGTCCGGAGAATGGTCAAGTGCCCGAGCCTTACACACTGGCACTTGCCGGTCTTGGACTGCTCGGACTGGCCGGCTTGCGCCGCCGCCAATCAGCCAAGACTGCTTGAGCGTTCGTCGGCGATCGCCCTTCGAAAGGCCCCGCGAGGGGCCTTTCCATTTGGTGGGACTGCTGGATTCCGATCTTGCCACCAGCCGGAAGGGTGCCGTCCCGCCAGCGCCGATGTTCACATCCCCTGGTAGATCGGCCCTTCGCCGCCCTGCGGCGGCACCCAGTCGATGTTCTGCCCGGGATCCTTGATGTCGCAGGTCTTGCAGTGCACGCAGTTCTGGGCGTTGATCTGCAGGCGCGGGCGGCCGCCCTCCTCGACGATCTCATAGACGCCGGCCGGGCAGTAGCGTTGCTCGGGCGCGGCGTAGAGCGCCAGGTTGTGGGTGATCGGCGCTTGAGCGTCCTTGAGGCGGAGATGGCAGGGTTGGTCTTCCTCGTGATTGGTGTTGGAGAGAAAGACTGAAGAGAGCCGGTCGAAGGTGAGCACGCCATCGGGTTTCGGATAGTCGATCGGCTTACACTGCGCGGCGGGTTTGAGTTTGACGTGGTCGGCGGTGAGCCGCAGCGTCCAGGGCGCCTTGCCGCGAAAGAGCTGCTGGTCGATGCCGAAGAGGAGGGAACCCTTCCACAGCCCCTTGGCCATCAGCGGCTTGAAATTGCGCGCGCGGTGGAGCTCGTCGAACAGCCAGGAATTGCGGAAAGCCTCCGGATAGGTGGTGAGCTCGTCACCGCTGCGGCCTTCCGCCAGTGCGGCAGCGACGGCCTCGGCGGCGAGCATGCCGGACTTGATCGCCGCGTGCGAACCCTTGATGCGCGAGGCGACGAGGAAGCCGGCATCGTCGCCGATCAATGCGCCACCGGGGAAGATCAGTTTCGGTAGCGCCTGCAGACCGCCCGAGACGAGCGCGCGGGCGCCGTAGGCGAGCCGTGTGCCGCCGGCGAAGATCGGCTTGAGCGCTGGATGGGTCTTCAGCCGCTGCATTTCCTCGAAGGGCGAGAGATACGGGTTGCGGTAGCTCAGGCCGACGACGAGTCCGAAGGAAACCAGATTCTGCTGCGTGGCACTGGCGTAGTGGTAGCAGAAGCCGCCGCCGTAGGTATCGTTGTCCAATGGCCAGCCGGCGGTGTGCATCACCAGTCCCTTGTGATGTTGCTCCGGTGTCACCTGCCAGAGCTCCTTGATGCCGATGCTATAGACCTGCGGATCGGCGCCGGCACGCAAGGCGAAGCGCTGTTCGAGCCGCTTGCCGAGATGGCCGCGGCAGCCTTCGGCGAACAGCGTGTATTTCGCGCGCAGCGCCATGCCGGGCTGAAAATTGGGACCCGGCTCGCCGCTCTTCAGCACGCCCATGTCGCCGGTGATCACGCCGGCGACACGATCACCTTCGTAGAGCACGTCGGCGCCGGCGAAGCCCGCATAGACCTCGACACCCAGCGCTTCCGCCTTTTGGCCCAGCCAGCGGCAGACTTCGCCGAGGCTGATGATGTAATTGCCTTCATTGTGGAAGCAGGCCGGCAGCAGGGCATTGGGCAGCGACCAGGCGCTCTTTTCGGACAGGAACAGCAGACGGTCCTCGGTCACCGGCGTGTTGAGCGGCGCATCGCGTTCCTGCCAGTCGGGGAACAGTTCTGTGAGCGCGCGCGGGTCCATCACCGCGCCGGAGAGGATATGAGCGCCGATTTCCGCGCCTTTGTCGATCAGGCAGACATTGAGGTTGGCATCGAGCTGTTTGAGCCGGATCGCCGCCGCGAGTCCAGCGGGCCCACCGCCGACCACCACCACGTCGAATTCCATCGTCTCGCGCTCGATCGCTTCCATCCCGTTCTCCCTCGTGGCGTTATTGGTCGCGTGATTATAATTTGGCCACCTTCTTACGGCATTCCAGACATGGACCATCCCCGCCATCTGGTTCACATCACGCAGATCCCCGTGCGCTGGGGCGACATGGATGCCTTGGGCCACGTCAACAACACGGTCTATTTCCGCTTCGCCGAGCAGGCGCGCATCGACTGGCTGGTCTCGCTGGGCATGAAGGACATCGTCGAGGTCGAGGAAGGGCCGGTGATCATCAACGCCAGCTGCACCTTTCTCAAGCCGATTACCTTTCCGGCCACCGTCGAGGTGCGCACGCTGATCGGCAAGCCCGGCAAGAGCAGCCTGCCAACTTTTTACGAGATGCGTTGTCTCGGCGAAGACACGCTCTATGCCGAAGGCGCGGCGAAGATCGTCTGGTGGAACCCCAAGACCGGTAAATCCTTACCACTCCCCGATTTCATTCGCAGGCTCTATCCCGATGAGTGATCGTCCCCTCTGGCAACCTGCGGCGGAGCGCATCGCCGCCGCGAATCTCACCGCCTTCGCGCGCGCGGCCGGGCTGTCCACCGACTATGCACAACTGCATCGCTGGTCGATCGAAGCCCCGGCCGACTTCTGGTCGCGGGTCTGGGACTTTTGCGGTGTGATCGGTGAGAAGGGTTCGACCGTGCTCGTCGATGGCGACAAAATGCCCGGCGCGCGCTGGTTTCCCGACGCACGCCTGAACTATGCCGAGAACCTGCTGCGCCGGCGCGATGAGACGACGGCGCTGGTGTTTCGCGGCGAGGACAAGATCGCGCGCCGCATGACCCATGCCGAGCTTTACCTGCGCGTCGCGCGGCTCGCGGCGGCGATGAAGGCCGAGGGCATCGTCGCCGGCGACGTGGTGGCCGCCTACATGCCGAACATGCCCGAAACGCTGATCGCGCTGCTGGCGGCCTCGTCCATTGGCGCCATCTTCACCTCCGCCTCGCCGGACTTCGGCGTGCAGGGCGTGCTCGACCGCTTCGGCCAGGTCGATCCCAAGCTGCTGTTCGTCGCCGACGGCTATTTCTACAACGGCAAGGAGATCGACACGCTCGGCAAGACGCGCGAGATCGCAGCACGGTTGCCTTCGCTGCGCAAGGTCATCGTCTCGCCCTATGTGCATGAGACCGGGCACGATCTCTCGTCGATACCGCATGCGCTGATGCGCGGCGATTTCGTCGCGCCGCATCGCGCCGTCCGCGAGATCGAGTTCGTCCGGCTGCCGTTCGAGCATCCGCTCTACATCCTCTATTCGTCCGGCACCACCGGCGTGCCGAAATGCATCGTGCATTGCGCCGGCGGCGCGCTGCTGCAGCACTTGAAGGAACATCGCCTGCAATCGGACATCCGACCCGGCGACAGGCTGTTCTACTTCACCACCTGCGGCTGGATGATGTGGAACTGGCTGGCTTCGGCACTGGCGAGCGAGGCGACCTTGCTGCTCTACGACGGCTCGCCGTTCGTCGGCCGCGGTCATGTGCTGTTCGACTATGCGCAGGCCGAGGGCATGACGCATTTCGGCACCTCGGCGAAGTTCATCGATGCCTGCGCGAAGATCGACTTGAAGCCGCGCCAGACGCATGATCTCTCGGCGCTGCGCACGATCTTCTCGACCGGCAGTCCGCTGGCGCCCGAGAGCTTCGACTACGTCTATCGCGACTGGAAACGGGACGTGCAGCTCGCCTCGATCTCCGGCGGCACCGACATCGTCTCCTGTTTCGTGCTCGGCAATCCGTGGCAGCCGGTCTGGCGTGGCGAGATCCAGTGTGCGGGACTGGGCATGGCAGTCGATGTCTATGACGAGGACGGCAAGCCAGCTGCGGTGCATGAAAAGGGCGAACTCGTCTGCACGAAGCCCTTCCCCTCGATGCCGGTCGGCTTCTGGAACGATGCCGACGGCGCGAAATACCGCGCCGCCTACTTCGAGCGCTTTCCCGGCATCTGGTGTCATGGCGACTTCGCCGAGAAGACCGCGCATGGCGGCTTCATCATCCACGGCCGTTCGGACGCGACGCTCAACCCAGGGGGCGTGCGTATCGGCACGGCGGAGATCTACCGTCAGGTCGAAAAGCTGCCCGAGGTGCTCGAATCGATCGTCATCGGCCAGGACTGGGATCACGATGTGCGGGTCGTGCTGTTCGTCAAACTGAAAGAGGGCTTGACGCTCGACGAGGAACTCGTCAAGCGCATCAAGGAGCAGATCCGCGCCAACACCACGCCGCGCCACGTGCCGGCGAAGGTGCTCCAGGTCGCCGACATCCCGCGCACCAAGAGCGGCAAGATCGTCGAACTCGCGGTGCGCGAGGTGGTGCATGGCCGCGCCGTGAAGAACATCGAGGCGCTGGCGAACCCCGAGGCGCTCGAATATTTCAGGAACCGGCCCGAATTATCTGTTTGATACGTCCACGGCCCAGGATGCCGTCCCGCCAGCGCCGAGTTTGAGCACGTTTGCCAGCCACGGCAGCGTTTCCTTGAGCGCCGCTGCGAGCGTCCAGGGCGGATTGACGAGGAAGACGCCGCTGCCGTGCATCCCCAAGCCATCGGGGGAGGGCGGTTGCACGGTCAGGGTGCAGTCGAGCCAGTCCGGCGCGAGCTTCTTGAGCTTGCCGGCCAGCGTCAGGCTCTCGTTGCGCTGCAGGAGCGGATACCAGACCATGAAGGCGCCATTGGCGAAGCGCTGCAGGCCTTCCTTGAGCGCCGTGACCACGGCTGCGTAGTCGCGCTTGTCTTCATAGGAAGGGTCGATCAGCACCAGCCCACGGCGCGGGGGCGGGGGCAGCAGGGTTTTCAGGGCAGCAAAGCCGTCTTCCTGACGGATCTGCACGCGTTTTCGTGCATCCGGCGCTGCGGCGGCGATGTTCTGCGCCAAGAGCTTCACGTCGGCCGGATGCAGCTCGAACAGCCGCAGCCGGTCGGCGGGCCGCATCGTGCGCAGGGCAAAGAGCGGCGAGCCGGGATAACGTCGGAGCTTGCCCTCTGGGTTGTCGGCACGCACCGCCGTGACATAACGCGCGATGAGCGGCGGCAGATCGTCGCGCTGCCAAAGCCGGCCGATGCCCTCCTGCCACTCGGCGTGGGTTTTCGCCCGGCCCGCCGTCAGCACATAGCCGCCCGCGCCGGCATGGGTATCGATCACCCAATACGGTTTCTCCTTCTGGTTGAGGTAGTCGAGCACCGCGAGGAGCACCGTGTGCTTGAGTACATCGGCGTGGTTGCCGGCATGGAAGACGTGGCGATAGGAAAGCATGAGCGGCGACTAGAATGGTGAGCATGAATGATACGCAACCCGGCGAGCGGGTTTCGAAACTGATGGCGCAGCGCGGGCTCTGCTCGCGCCGCGAAGCCGATGCCTTCATCGAGCAGGGGCTGGTGTTCGTCAATGGCCAGAAGGTGACGCAGCTCGGCACGCGCTGCGCACCCGATGCCAAGATCGAGCTGGCCTCGCGGGCGCAGAACCGGCAGGCGCAACTGGCGACGATTCTGCTGCACAAGCCGGTGGGCTATGTTTCCGGACAGGCCGAAGATGGCTATCTGCCCGCCGTCGTGCTGGTGAAGCCCGAAAACCAGATGGCGGGCGATGTGCGGCGCTTCCAGCCGTCGATCTTGAAAGGTCTGGCGCCGGCCGGCCGGCTCGACATCGATTCGACGGGCTTGCTGGTCCTCACGCAGGACGGCCGCATTGCCCGCCAGCTGATCGGCGAGGACAGCGAGATCGAGAAGGAATATCTCGTCCGGGTCGAAGGCCGGCTCGACGAACGCGGGCTGGCGCTGCTCAACCATGGCCTCAGCCTCGATGGCCGCCCCCTGAAACGGGCCAAGGTGCGTTGGCAGAATGAAGACCAGCTGCAATTCATCCTCAAGGAAGGCAAGAAGCGCCAGATCCGCCGCATGTGCGAGCGGGTGGGTTTGCGCGTCGTCGGTCTCAAGCGCGTGCGCATCGGCCGCGTGAGACTCGGCGAGCTGCCGCTCGGCCAATGGCGCTTCCTTGGGGCCGATGAGCGTTTTTGACGAGGAGGGCGATCATGCAGGTGACCAGCAACAGTTTCAAGGATGGAGAACGTATTCCCGGGGAATTCGCGTTCTGCAGACCCGATGAGGCCGCGCACGTGTGCCTCGGCGGCAACCGCAATCCGCAGCTTGCCTGGACCGGCGCACCCGCGGGGACGAAATCGTTCGCGGTGATCTGCGTTGACCCGGACGTGCCGAGCCGGGGCGACGACGTCAATCAGGAAGGCCGCACGGTGCCGGCGAGCCTGCCGCGCGTCGATTTCTTCCATTGGGTGCTGATCGATCTGCCGGCGAGCGTGACGAGCATCGCCGCGGGCGAGTTCTCCAATGGCGTCACGCCACGAGGCAAGGCAGAGCCGGCGGCGGCGCATGGCGCGCGCCAGGGCATCAACGATTACACCGGCTGGTTCGCCAGCGACCGCGACATGAGCGGCGACTACTACGGCTACGACGGTCCCTGCCCGCCGTGGAACGACGAGCTGCGCCACCGCTACGTATTCACCGTCTATGCGCTCGACCTCGAGCGTCTGCCGCTGGAGGGCAAATTCACCGGCCAAGAGGCGCTGGCGGCGATGCAGGGGCACATCCTCGCCCAGGCGAGCCTGACCGGGGTTTACACGTTGAACCCCACGGTCGGTTTGTCATGAATCCCTTGTCAGACGACTCATAAAACGTCGATTTTTTTTACATTCTCTCCCTACGAAAAAAATAGAATGCGCTAACGAACTGATTATAAAAGACTAAATAAATCTGGCATGTAATGTGCATTCAGTTCGGTGTGTCGTGCATGACGAGATGTTGGGATTGCGATGTCACGGCAACCTTCGTTGATAGACAAAATCGAAAGGGGTATGAAAATGAAAAAAACGGCATTGGCAGTCGCATTGTTATCCTTGGGCGCCATTGGAACAGCGAATGCGGCAAGCTTCGTGAATGGCGGTTTCGAAAACGGGACCTTCACCGGCTGGGAACAGGGGTCGGGAGTTAATTACGGCAATACTGGGTACTCTGACGGAAGCTTGGCGCTCAACCCGGCAAGCTATCTGGGCAGCAATACCAATTGGCAGGGGGCCATCGTCTCTGCGGGCAACGATCCGATCACAGGCCAGAGCATGGTCAAGTATGGCACCTACTCAGCCCGGATCAATAATTCCGTCAATAATTTTTCTGTCAATGTGATCCGCCAAATCGTCAATAATTACGACGGGACGTCGATCAACTTTGCCTGGGCCGCAGTGCTTCAGTCCTCTCATGGCGTGACCGATTCCGATATTTTCGGTCTCAAGATCACCGACTTGACGACGAACACGGTTCTCTACAATGTGGCTTATTCCTCAGCAACCGCCCCTGGCTTGTTCAACTATTCGTCGGGCTGGTATTGGAACCCCTGGACGGAAGTTTCGCTGAACGTCTCGCAGGGCCACAATTTCGAGGTCAGCCTGCTGGCGGCGGACTGTCCGTATGGTGCACATGCCGGTTATGTCTATCTCGATGGCTTTGGCACCGTGCAGGGCGGCGGCGGCGACAACGGCACGGGTGGCGGTGGCAATGTCCCCGAGCCGGCTACGCTGGCCCTGATGGGATTGGGGCTCGCCGGTCTCGCCGTGAGGCGCCGCAAGGCCGCTTGATGCTTGCCTGATAGTCTCGTGACCGCATCAGCGCCCGCTTTGAGCGGGCGTTGATGTTTTTGCGCTGGGGTTCGAAAGCAGAGCTCAGGTGAGATCCTCGCGGCGCAGGAGGAAGATCTTTCCTTCGCCGCTTTCGGTGTCGAGCCAGACGAGAGGCAGATTCGGGAAGGCGGCCTCGACGATCTCCTTGTTGTGGCCGACCTCGACGGCCAGCAGTCCCTGCGGCGTCAGATGCTTTTTCGCCTCGGCGAGGATGCGGCGCACGATGTCGAGCCCGTCCTCGCCGGCGGCGAGCGCGATTTCCGGCTCGTGGCGATATTCGGGCGGCAGATCGCGCATCGCCTGTGCCGTGACATAGGGCGGGTTACTGATGATCAGATCGTATTTGCGCTTGCGGAGTCCCGCGAACAGGTCGCCCTGGACGAGGCGGATGCGATCTTCGAGATGGTAGTCGGCGACGTTGCGGCGCGCGACCTCCAGCGCATCGGCCGAGAGGTCGGTGGCGTCGATGTGGGCGTTCGGGAAGGCATGCGCCATCAGGATGGCGAGACACCCCGAGCCGGTGCACAGATCGAGCGCCGATGCGATCGCTGCCGGATCTTCGACCCAGGGGGCGAAGCCTTCGACCAGCAGCTCGGCGAAGTAGGAGCGTGGGATCAGCACGCGCTCGTCGACATAGAAGCGCAAGCCCGCCTGCCAGGCCTCGTGCGTCAGATAGGCGGCCGGCAGGCGGCGCGCGATGCGCTGCTGCAAGAGTTCGAGCACCGCGAGGCGCTCAGGGCGGGTGAGCCGCGCGTCGAGGTAGGGATCGAGGCGATCGGGCGGCAGGTGCAGCGCATGGAGGATCAGCCAGGCGGCCTCGTCGTGCGCGTTGTCGCAGCCGTGGCCGAAAAAGAGCTTCGCCTCGTTGAAGCGGCTCACACCCCAGCGCAGCCAGTCGCGCAGTGTGATCAGGTCGTCGAGGAGTTCGGGCATGAAAGTCGGCGCTGGCGGGACGGCACGGTCAGGACAAGAGCTCGCGGAACGCCGCTTGATAGATGCGTGTCAGCGGCTCGAGGTCGGCGAGCGGCACGCATTCGTCGATCTGGTGGATCGTCGCATTCACCGGCCCGAACTCCACCACTTCCGGACAGATCTCGGCGATGAAGCGGCCATCCGAGGTGCCGCCGGACGTCGACAGTTCCGGTGCGCTGCCGGTCTCGGCCTCGATGGCGCCGGAGAGCGCGGCGACCAATCGCCCGGGCGGGGTCAGAAAGGGGCGGCCGCCGAGTGTCCAGACGAGCTCGTATTCCAGGCCGTGGCGGTCGAGGATGTGATGGACGCGTTCCTGCAGGCTCTCCGCCGTGCTGGCGGTCGAAAAGCGGAAGTTGAACAGCACCTCGCAGCTGCCGGGCACGACGTTGGTGGCGCCGGTGCCGGCATGGATGTTCGAGATCTGGAAGCTGGTCGGCGGGAAGAATTCGTTGCCGATGTCCCAGTGTGCGGCGGCGAGTTCCGCCAGCGCCGGCGCGACGCGATGGATCGGGTTCTTCACCTTTTCCGGATAGGCGACATGGCCTTGCACGCCGCGCACCGTGAGCCGGCCGGAAAGCGAGCCGCGCCGACCGTTCTTGATCGTGTCACCGAGCCGGACCACCGAGGTCGGCTCGCCGACGATGCAGTAGTCGATCGTCTCGCCACGCTGTTTCAGGGCCTCGACGACCTTCACCGTGCCGTCGGTGGCGTCGCCCTCTTCGTCGGAGGTGAGCAGGAAGGCGATCGAGCCATGCGGTTCGCCGGCGGCGAGCAGGCGTTCGACCGCGACGATGGCGGCAGCGATCGAGGTCTTCATGTCGGCGGCGCCGCGGCCATAGAGATGGCCTTCCCGCTCGGTGGGCTGAAACGGGTCGGAGTGCCAGCGCTCGATCGGGCCCGGCGGCACGACGTCGGTGTGGCCGGCGAAGACGACGAGCGGCTGCGCTTCCCCGCGCCGCGCCCAGAGATTGGCGACACGCCCGGTCGGCCCGGTGCTGTCGAGGCGTTCGCAGACGAAGCCCAAGGGCGCCAGGCGCGCGGCGATCAGCTCAAGACATCCAGCATCTTCCGGCGTGACCGAACGGCGCGCGATGAGGTTCTTGGCGAGTTCGAGCGTGGCGGACATCAATCGATCCGCAGCGTGAATTCGGCGAAGCTGGCGCCGTTTTCCGTCGTCGTCTGGACCGCGCCCGGCTCGGTGAGCGGTACGCGCGGCTTCTCTTCCGTCTTCTTTTCCAGCTCGGTGTTGTTGATCAGCCAGTGCAGGTTGTTCGCCGAATCGGCGTTGGCGAGCGCCTCTTCGAGCGTGATGGTGCCGGCGCGGTAGAGGGCGTGCAGTGCCTGCTCGAAGGTCTGCGAACCGGGCGACATGCTCTGTTCCATCGCCTCCTTGATCGCGTTGAGGTCCCCCTTCTCGATCAGTTCGCCGATATAGCGCGAGTTGAGCATCACCTCGCAAGCCGGGATGCGTGTGCCGTCCGGCTTCTTGACCAGCCGCTGCGAGATGATCGCCTTCAGCGTCACCGCCAGGTCGGCCAGGAGCGCCGGGCGGTTTTCCAGCGGATAGAAGCTGATGATGCGGCTCATCGTGTGGTAGCTGTTGTTGGCATGCAGCGTGGCGAGGCACAGATGGCCGGACTGCGCGTAGGCGATCGCCTGCGTCATGGTTTCCTTGTCGCGGATCTCGCCGATGAAGATGCAGTCCGGCGCCTGGCGCAGGGCGTTCTTCAGGCCGACCTGGAAGGCGCGCGTGTCGGAACCGATCTCGCGCTGGTTGACGATCGACTTTTTGTTGGTGAAGATGAATTCGATCGGGTCCTCGAGCGTCAGGATGTGGCCGGACATGCGCTCGTTGCGGTAATCAAGCATCGCGGTGATCGAGGTCGTCTTGCCGGAGCCGGTGGCGCCGACCATCAACACCAGGCCGCGCTTTTCCATGATGATGTCGGCCAGCACCGGCGGCAGGTTGAGCGTTTCGAGACGCGGAATCTGCGCCGGGATGTAGCGCACGACGAAGGCCGGCGTGCCCTTCTGGCGCATCACCGAGATACGGTAATTGCCCACGCCTTCGAGGGCATAGCCGGTGTTTAGTTCGAGCGTGGTCTCGAACTCGGCGAGCTGGCGCTCGGTGAGGATCTCCTTGAGCAACGCCATCACCGTGGCGCTGTCCATGACCTGCTGATTCACCGGCTGTGCCACGCCGTTGATCTTGATGTTGATCGGTGCACCCACCGAGACGAAGATGTCCGAGGCGTTCTTTTCCGCCATCAGCCGGAACAGCTTGTGCATTGCGCTCATGGGGAAAACTCCTCAGAGGCTGGGAAAAAATTCGTCGCGAGCGCAGCCAAGACGCGACGCGAGTGAGCGAAAGTCAAGACATATCATTTGAGATAGGCGCAGACTTGAGCGAACGAGCAACAAAGTATTGGCAAGCGCAGCAGAATTTTTCACAAGCTCTCAGTCGCGCAGCAGTTCGTTGATGCTGGTCTTGGAACGGGTCTGCGCGTCGACCTTCTTGACGATCACCGCGCAGTAGAGGCTGTAGCTGCCATCCTTCGAGGGCAGGTTGCCGCTGACGACGACGGAGCCGGCCGGCACGCGGCCGTAGAGGATCTCGCCGGTGGCGCGATCATAGATCTTGGTGCTCTGGCCGATGAACACGCCCATCGAGATCACGCAGTTGTCCTCGACGATGACGCCCTCGACGATCTCCGAGCGCGCGCCGATGAAGCAGTTGTCGCCAATGATGGTCGGATTGGCCTGCAAGGGTTCCAGCACGCCGCCGATGCCGACGCCGCCGGACAGATGCACGTTCTTGCCGATCTGGGCGCAGGAACCGACGGTGGCCCAGGTATCGACCATCGTGCCCTCGCCGACATAGGCACCGATATTGACGAAGCTCGGCATCAGCACGACGGACGGCGCGATGTAGGAACCGCGGCGCACCACGGCGCCCGGTACGACGCGGAAGCCGCCCTTCTGGAACAGGTGCGTGTCGTAACGCGCGAACTTGGTCGGCACCTTGTCGAAGTAGCGCAGGCAGCCGCTTTCCATGACGACGTTGTCTTCGAGGCGGAATGACAGCAGCACCGCCTTCTTGACCCACTGGTGGGTGACCCACTGGCCGTCGATCTTCTCGGCGACACGTAAGGTGCCACGGTCGAGTTCGTCGAGCACGGTCTTGACGGCTTCGCCAAGACGCGCGGGGGCAGCGCCTGGCTTGAGATGGGCGCGGTCTTCCCAGTATTGTTCGATCAGGCTTTGCAGTTCGGACATGGTGGTTCCTTGTGTTCAGAGTGAGGTGCAGAAGGCGGCGATGCGTTCCGCCGCGGCGAGACATTCATCGAGGTCGGCGACCAGCGCAATGCGCACGAAGTTACGGCCGGGGTTGCAGCCGCCGGCGTCACGAGCGAGAAAGCTGCCGGGCAGGACGCTCACATTATATTGAGCATGGAGCCGCCGGGCGAATTCGCTGTCGGAAAGCCCAGTGGAAGAAACGTTGGCCCAGAGATAAAAGCCGGCGTCCGGCAGCGCGGTTTTCAGATGCCGCGCAATGATCGGGGTTGCCTGGGCGAATTTCTCGACGTAGCGACGGCGGTTGTCGCGCACGTGCGCCTCGTCGTTCCAGGCGGCGATGCTGGCGGCCTGCACGGGTGGGCTCATCGCACAACCATGATAGGTGCGGTAGAGCCAGAACTGCTTGAGGATCGTCGCATCGCCGGCGACGAAGCCCGAACGCAGCCCCGGCACGTTCGAGCGTTTCGACAGGCTCGAAAACATGACGAGATTCTTGTAGTCGTCGCGGCCGAGCTGCCGCGCCGCTTCCAGCCCGCCGAGCGGCGGCTGGGTCTCGTCGAAGTAGATCTCCGAATAGCATTCGTCGGCGGCGATGACGAAACCATGGCGGTCGGACAGCTCGAACAGCATCTGCCAGTCTTCGAGCGGCATCACCTTACCGGTCGGGTTGCCGGGCGAGCAGACGTAGATGAGCTGGGTCTGCTGCCAGACCTCTTCCGGGACGCGCGAGAAATCCATGCGGAAACCGTTTTCCGGCAGCGTGTTGAGATAGAACGGTCGTGCGCCGGCGAGCAGCGCCGCGCCCTCGTAGATCTGGTAGAAGGGGTTGGGCGAGATCACCACCGGTTGTTCGTGGCGGCGCGGCGCGACGACGGTCTGGGCGAAGGCGAACAAGGCCTCGCGCGAGCCATTGACCGGCAGCACCTGGCTTGCTGCATCGGGAGCTGGAATGCCATAGCGGCGGCCGATCCAGGCGGCGATCGCCTGGCGCAGCGCGTCGGAACCGTTGGTGGCCGGGTAACTGGCGAGTCCGGCGAGACTGGCCGTGAGCGCGTCTTTGACGAGTTGCGGCGTCGGGTGTTGCGGCTCGCCGATGTGCAGCTTGATTTCGTTCAGGTGGGCGGGCGGGGTGCAGCCGGCAAACAGTGCGCGCAGCTTTTCGAACGGATAGGGCTGGAGCTTGTCGAGATTCGGGTTCATGGCATGACGTGACGATACAGCGCGCGGCTGGCATAGGCCAGCCACGGCAGGGTGAGCGGCAACAGCGGCAGGATCAGGATGCTGCCGATGACCAGGACGGAAAGCAGCGCGGCCCAGGCCATCGCCGGCAGAAAATTGCCGAACACCGCGTGCACGCTGGCGACGACGGCATCGACGAGACCGGCGCGGCGCTCGATCAACAGCGGCGCCGAAAAGGCCGAGACGCAGTAGAGCAGAAAAGCGATCACGAATCCCGACACCGCGCCCCAGAAGAGGAAGTTCGCCACACCTGCCGAGGTCGGGATCAGATCGGCGAGCCACACCGGCGTGCCGCCGACCATGTAACTGTAGAGGATCGCCGCGTCGGTGACGAAGATCATGAACAGCAGCGCGCAGACGAGCGCGAGCGCCCAGAGCGCCGGTGCGGCCGCGGCAAAGCCCCGTGCCGTCTCGCCAGCGCCGACTTTCGCGCCGGCTTCGCAAGCGCGTGCGATGCCGAAGAAACCGGCGAGGATCGCCGGGCCGACCAGCATGAAGGCACCCGCCGCGGCGACGACGAAGGGCGTGAAACCCTCAAGGAGCAGCCCGCCGAGGATGATCGCGCCGAGCAGCGTGAAGATTCCTGCATAGGCGAGGCTGGCCGCCCGCGTGGCTTTCGTCATGCTCCAGCCCTCGGCGAGCGCCCGGCCGATGTCCGCAAAGCCGAAAGGGCGGGGCGTCATGATCAGCCGCGTGTGTTCGACTGGGCCTCGAATTCTGCGAGCTCGACGCGTGGCTGAGGTTTCCAGCCCTTCTTGCGATGCTCGGCGACGACGTTGGTGAAGATGCCGCCGCGGACAAAGAAGCGCGCGGTGAGCCGCATGAAGCGGGGCTTCACGGCGCGCACGAGATCGTCGAGGATGCGGTTCGTCACGTCCTCGTGAAAATGACCTTCGTCGCGGAAGCTCCAGATGTAGAGCTTGAGGCTTTTGAGCTCCACGCACAGCTTGTCCGGCACGTAATCGAGCGTGAGCACGGCGAAATCCGGCTGGCCGGTCTTCGGGCACAGGCAGGTGAATTCCGGAATTTCCATGTGGATCTGGTAATCCCGCTGCGGCGCCGGATTGGGGAAGGTTTCGAGGGTTTTCGTGGGCTGGGAGGGCATGGCAAGGCTTGGGATCGTCGGACAGTAGTGAGTGATTATAGGTGGAGGAGCTATCCGGGATTCATTATGGCCTCGACATCCGCATCGTGTGATGCTACTGCGCTGGCTTGTCGATGTTCAGGGAAGGGAAGCGCATTCTTGCAAATGAAAACGGCGGCCATTGGCCGCCGTGAGAGAGCAACATTGATTTTGTAAGGCTTAAGTTAAGCTTTGCGGCGCCGCAGCCCGGCGAGACCGGCGAGACCCATACCCAGCAAGGCGAGCGACGCGGGTTCGGGTACACCGTTTGAAGAGCCTAGACCGATCACGCCGACAGTGAAACCGTGCCACCATTCGGAAGTGTCGTTAAAAGTAATTGATGTGAAAGTGCCCGGTAGCTTAATTACACCATGGACCTCACCATTTCCATAAAACCCGGTTCCCGAATTGTTCAGGATTGGGGTACCGTATCCCCAATATCCAGTACCGTAGCTCAGAATCTCGATCGGGACGCCAAAATCGACGGTATTGCCGTTCCAGCTCACCAAAGCAATGAGCGGATCGACCACTGCTTGAGAGAATGTGATGGTTTTGGAGCCGCCTTGACCGAGTGTGATGATGTCGGAGGCCGGAGGGGCATTTTCGACAGTTGTACTGAGGTAGGGTGCATCAGGATTCCAGTAATTTGTCCCTCCGCTGGTTTGGACAGTATTGTACGCGCCACTGTAAGTTACATTGACAGTGCTTGAACCAACGGTAAGAATGCCGAACACCTGTGATGCGGCCGCGCTTACACTCGTCCAGTCGGTCCAATTGATAGTGGCAGCATGTACAGGTGCTGCTCCCAGTGTCAGCAGAGCGGCAGAAGTCAGAAGTGTGCGGGAAAGCGGTTTTGACTTCATGAGTAACTCCTTTCATGTCAACACAATTGCTAAATCTGAACATCAACAATTTAGCAAAGCGAAATTCGCACCAGCTTTTGTTTCCATGACTTATTGCATATAAATCAATATGTTGTAATTGTATAACTTTTGATGACTTAGGCTAAGTGTAAAAATAATCGACAGTTTTTGGTTCGATATTTTTACGAAAACGCACGTAGCAGCCAAAGCGCAGCGAAACCGCTGGCGATGGTGGCGAGCGTGTTTTTCCAGCGCGCGGCGACGGCGATGGCGACGATGCCCGCCAGCAGGCGCGGATTGTCGGTGACCTGTAGTCGGCCAGCCACCAGCAGGAGTTCCGGCGCGGTGATCGCGGTGAGGGCGGCGATCGGCACGAAGGGCAACGCGCGGATGAACCAGGCCGGCGGCTTGTAGTGGCCTTCGAGCGCGATGAAGGAATAGCGGATCGCGAAAGTGACGAGTCCGCAGGCGAGCCACAGCGGCCACCAGCTCATCGCTTCTCTCCGCTGAGGGCTCCCGCGGCCAGGCCCGCCAGCGCGGCGGCGAACAGGCCGGTTTTGTAGGGCAGGCCGGCCAGCATGACGGCCGCCGCAGCGGCGACGAGCGCGGCGAAGAGACGCGCGCGGCTGCCGATCAACGGTACGACGATGGCGATGAAGGTGAGCGGCAAGGCGAAGTCCAGACCCAAATCGCTCGGCAGCAGGCTGCCTGCCAGCACGCCGGCGAGGGTTGCCAGTTGCCAGCCGGCCCAGAGCGCGAAACCCGCGCCGAAGAGAATCCAGTGCGCGACCGGCGACTTCGGGTTTTCCAGCAGATGCGGAATCGCCGCGGCATAGGCCTCGTCGGTGAGCAGATAGGCGAGCAGGAGTTTCCAGCGGCGCGGCAGATGGGCAAGGAGCGGGGCCACCGAGGCGCTGTAGAGCGCATGGCGCAAATTGATCAGCCCCACGGCGCCGACCGACAACAGCGCCGGCGCGCCGGCGCCGACCAGCTGCGCGAGCAGGAATTGTGCCGAGCCGGCGAAGACGATCGAGGACATCAGCAGCGCGGCGAGCGGTGGGATGCCGGCGGAGAGCGCGACGACGCCGTAGATCACGCCGAAGGGCGCGACACCCAGATGCATCGGCAGCAGCGCGCGCACACCGAGGAGGAAGGCCTGGCTTCGTGTCATGGCTGGCGGTGGCTGAGGTAGAGGAACTCGTAGGTGAGGGCGGGCGTCGGCCCGAGGGTGGCGAGCACACGGCGCAGCTGGCCGGCGCCAAGCGGTTTGTGGCCAGCGGCGGGCGTATCGGCACCGATCGCGCGCAGCGCGCGCAAAAAGTCGATGCCTTGGGGCGGACGATCGACCCAGTGTTCGGTTTCGATGCGATTGTCGCCCGGCGGCAATGCGGCCAGACAGGCCTGACTCGTGGGCAGCGGGCGTGCGCCGGGCCGCAGGCCATGTGCCGCATGGGCCAAGCGCCATTCGCGGAAGGTCTCTGACCCCGGCAGGCTCAAGAGCAGCACGCCACCCGGCGCGAGCAAGGCGGAGAGCGCGGCGAATGCCGCCCGTGGATCGTCGAACCACTGGGCGACGAGGTTGCCGCAGACCAGATCGAAGGGGCCGGCGACCGCGGGTTGGGCACCGTCCATCACGGCGAAGTCGATGCGAGTGTTGGTGCCGAGGCGCTCACGGCAGGCGGCGACCATCGCCGGGGCGATGTCGCTGGCAAGGATCGTTGCGCCCGGCAGATGGAGGGCGAGCAAGACGGTCAGATGCCCGGTGCCGCAGCCGATCTCGAGCACACGCGGCCGCGGCGGCAGATGCAAGGCAGCCAGCCGCTCGGCGAGCCGCTGGGCGGCGTGGCGCTGCGCCGCCGAGTGGGCGTCGTAGGTCGTGGCGGCGGCGGCGAAACGCGCAGCGATTTCCTTACGCACGGGCGAGCCTTTCGATCCAGCGTGCACAGATTTCCGGATGGGTCACGGGCAGCAGGTGCCCCGTGGTTTCGATGAACTCGACCGTCCCGAAGGCCATCGTGCTCATCTCCGCCGGGACGATCGGATCGCGCGTGCCGGCCAGCGCGACGACATCGCTGCGGCGCGCGGCGAGCTGCGCGCGGCCGTCCCACTCGCCCAAGGCATCGAGCCCGGCCGCGAGACGCTCGAGATTGGGCGAGCCGCTCGGTGCATGGCCACCGCAGCGGGCGTGGAATTCGGCCAGCACCGCCATGGGTTCACGCTGGAATTGCCGTTTCATGCGGGAGAGCACGCGCGGCGCGACGGCGGGGGCATAGTTTCCCGTTGCGACAAAGCGCGGAAAGCCGTTGATCGACAGCAGGCGCCGCCAGGGGATGGCCGACTGCGCAAGCCACCAGAGGGTGCCGAGTGAGTGGCCGACGGCGAGGACAGGGCTAGGGAAACGCTGAATAAGTTGCTGCGCGGGCGCATCGCCGCGTTGCGCGGTGCTCGCTTCCTCGCCTACCTGTATGGTATGTCTCGGTCGCTGCGCTCCGGGCGCCTTGCGCTGCATCCCGCTCGCGGCCTTCTTCAGCGTTTCCTCAGGGAAAGTCGGCGCTGGCAAGACGGCACCGAAGTAGCCGAAATCGAGGGTGACGACGGGAAGCGCCGGGTCGAGCAAGGGGCGTACCGCATCCCACAGGTGCGCATCGTAGCCCCAGCCATGGACGAGCACGACGGTATTCACAGGCGCTCCACCGCCGCGAGCAGGCGCGCGAATTTCCCCTCATCGAGCGCCGCCGAGAGCGAGAACCGCAGCCGCGCGGTGTCGGCGGGCACCGTCGGTGGACGGATCGCGACAGCGAGGATGCCTGCCGCGCGCAACTTTGCCGCGGCTTCGAGCGCACGTTGTGCATCATTCAGCACCGCGGGGATGATCTGCGTTTCTGAGGCGAGGGTGTCGAACCCGCGTGATCGCAGGGTCTGGCGCAGCGTATCGGCCATCTGCATCAGTCGCGCGCGCTCGGCATCCATCGTGGGCACGAGGTCGAGCGCCGCATCGAGCGCGCCCAGGGCCGCCGGCGCCGGCGCGGTGCTGTAGATGAAGCCGGCGCAGCGGTTGACAAGCCAGTCGATCAATGCCTGTGAGCCGGCGACATAGGCTCCAGCCCCCCCGAGCGCCTTGCCGAGCGTGCCCATCGTCACGGTGGCGCGGCCTTGCGAAAGCCCGCTGCCCTGCGGCCCCAGCACGCCGGTGGCATGGGCTTCGTCGAGATAGAGAAAGGCGCCATGCTTTTCCGCAAGCCTGGCGAGCGCGGCGACGTCGGCCGTGTCGCCATCCATGCTGAACACCGACTCGGTGACGATCCAGCGCGTCTTGCCCGGGTGCTGCAACAAAAGGCTTTCGAGGTGCGCGAGATCGTTGTGGCGGAAACGGATCTGTTTCACGCCGCGCAATCCGGCATGGAGGCTGGCGTGGTTCAAGCGATCGGTGAAGACGGGCGGCGCGTCTCCCAGTTCCAGCAAGGCCGGCAACACCGAGCTGTTGAGCTGAAAGCCGCTGGCGAAGATCAGCGCGGCTTCCGTGCCCTTGAAGCGGGCGAGCCGTGCTTCCAGCGCGAGCAGTTCATCACTGGTGCCGGTGACGAGCCGCGATGCGCGGCTGCCGGCGCCATGCCGGGCGGCCCATTCACAGGCGCGCTCGATGACGAGTGGATGGCGGGAGAGCCCCAGATAATCGTTCGAGGCGACATCGACGAGCGACGGATCGATCGCGACGAGCCTGCGCCGCAGATTCGCCGCATCGAGCTTCGCGAGCCGGGGCGCGATCAGGGCGTCGAGAGTGGGCATGAAGCGGAGCCGGCCTGTTTCGACCAGTCGCTGACGACATCAAAGACCGCCGTCGTCAAGGTCGAAAGATCGGCCGTGTCGATGACGAAGGGCGGCGCGAGATAGACGATGTCGCCGAAGGGCCGCACCCAGACTCCCCGCTCGATGAAGGCGGGGCGCAGGCTCGCAGCGACCGGGCGATCGAGCTCGACGACACCGATCGCGCCCATGACGCGCACATCGGCGACACCGGGCAGCGTGCGGCAGGGTTCGAGCTCGCGCTTCATCTGCGCCTCGATCGCGGCGACCTGCTGCAGTCTCGGCTCGGTCTCGAACAGATCGAGCGAAGCATTCGCCGCCGCGCAGGCCAGGGGATTGGCCATGAAGGTCGGGCCGTGCATCAGGGCATCCTCGGTGCGTGCGGAGCAAAACGCGGCGAAGACACGATCGGTGGCAACGGTGGCGGCGAGCGGCAGCGTGCCGCCGGTGAGCGCTTTCGACAGGCACAGGATGTCTGGCAGCGCATCGTCGGGGGTCGCGAACATCGTGCCGGTGCGGCCGAAGCCGGTCATGATCTCATCATGGATCAGCAGGATGCCGTGCGCATCGCAGGCGGCGCGGATTAGGCGCAGTGTCTCGGCATCGTGGAAGCGCATGCCGCCGGCGCCTTGCACGCGCGGCTCGACGATGACGGCGGCGATACTCTTGCCATGCTGAGCGAGCATTGCGTCGAGCGCGGCGTGCGTCGCTGCATCGCGCGGCAGCGAGGCGAAGAGGTGCGGCACGCGGTAGGCGGCCATCGCGGCATGAAAGCCGCAGCCGGGATCGGTGACCGAGAGCGCACCCAGCGTGTCGCCGTGGTAGCCCTCCTTGAAGGCAAGGAACCGGTGGCGATCCTCGCCGCGGTTGCGCCAATACTGCACGGCGATCTTGAGCGCCACCTCGACGGCGACCGAGCCGGATTCGGAGAAAAATACGCGGTCGAGTTCGCCCGGCAGCCATGCGGCGAGCCGCCGCGCGAGATGGATCGCCGGCTCATGGACGAGGCCGGCGAACATCACATGCGGCAGGATGTCGAGCTGGTTTTTCACGGCGGCGACGATGTGCGGATGGCGGTAACCATGGCACATCGTCCACCAGGAAGAAATGCCATCGATCAGTTCCCGGCCATCGGCCAGCCGAATGCGCACCCCTTCGGCAGCCACGACCGGCAACGGCGCGGGTGCGGTGGCCATTTGGGTGTAAGGGAGCCACAGAAAATCGATGCATGGCAGAGCTTGTGAAAAACTCTGCTGCGCGGCCCGCTGGCTGTGTTGCGCGGTGCTCGCTCCCTCGCCTACCTGTATGGTATGTCTCGGTCGCTGCGCTCCGGGCGCCTTGCCATCGGCCCGCTCGCGACGATTTTTTCTACAAGCTCTCATGGGAAAATGGTGCAATGAACAAAACCTATTTTATAAGCGCCACTGGCACCGAGCTCGGCAAAACCTGGCTCACCGCGGGGCTTTTCAAGGCATGCCGTGACCAGGGCAGGCCGGTGCGGGCGATCAAGCCGGTGATGTCCGGCTACGATCCGGCGCGACATGAGGATTCCGATGTGGCGAAACTCGGCGCTGGCAGGACGGCATGGAGCTACCGGGCGCCGTTGTCCCCCGATCTCGCGGCGGCGAAGGAGGGCAAAAGCATCGACTTCGATGCGCTCGTCGCCTGGTCTCGTGACGAGATGGCACGGACAGAAGGCTTGCTGCTGATCGAAGGCATCGGCGGCGTGATGGTGCCGCTCACTTCCCGGCATACGGTGCGCGACTGGATCGCGGCGCTCGATGTGCCGCTTCTGCTCGTCTGCGGCACTTATCTGGGCGCGCTCTCCCACACCCTGACCGCGCTTGCGGCATTGCGCGAGCTCAATATCCGTCCCGCCCATCTGATCCTCAATGAGTCCTTCGGCAGCTCGGTGAGCATCGAGGACACGCTCGCTTCGCTCACTCCCCATGCCGGCGGGCTGCCGATCGTCGTGCTGCGGCGGGACGATGCGGCGGGGCTGGCGCGGCTCGCTAGCATCCTGTGAGTCCCAGCCGCGCAAACAGCGCTTCGTCGTGAGCCACCTCCGGGTTGCCGGAGGTGAGGAGCTTGTCGCCATAGAAGATCGAGTTCGCGCCGGCGAGGAAGCACAGCGCCTGCAACTCGTCCGACATCTGCTGGCGGCCGGCGGAGAGCCGGACATAGGAGGTCGGCATCGTGATGCGCGCGCAGGCGATGGTGCGCACGAACTCGAACGGATCGAGCGGCGGCGCGTTTTCCAGCGGCGTGCCGGGAATCGCCACCAGGTGGTTGATCGGCACCGATTCCGGCGGCGGGTTCAGGTTCGCCAACTGGGCGATCAGGGAGGCGCGCACGCGGCGGCTCTCGCCCATGCCGATGATGCCGCCGCAGCAGATCTTCATGCCGGCCTGGCGCACGCTCATCAGGGTTTCCATGCGCGCCTGTTGGCTGTGCGTGGTGATGATCTGGTCGTAGAACTCCGCGCCGGTATCGAGGTTGTGGTTGTAGTAGTCCAGTCCCGCCGCGGCGAGCTTTTCGGCCTGACCCGGCCCCAGGAGCCCCAGCGTCAGGCAGGCCTCCATGCCGAGATCTTTGACGGCTTTCACCATCTCGATGACGCGGTCGAGGTCGCCATCCTTCGGCCCGCGCCAGGCGGCGCCCATGCAAAAACGCGTCGCGCCCTTGTCCTTCGCGGCCTTGGCGGCGAGCTTGACCTCTTCGAGATCGAGCAGCTTGCCGCGCTCGATGCCGGTGGCTTTGTCGCGCCGCGCCGATTGCGAGCAATAGCCGCAATCTTCCGAGCAGCCGCCGGTCTTGATCGACAGCAGCGTCGAGCGCTGGATCTTGTTCGGGTCGAAATGCTGGCGATGGACGGTTTGCGCGCGGTAGAGCAGATCGGCGAAGGGCAGCTCGAAGAGGGCTTCGACGGCGGCGGTGTCGATTGCATTAGGCAAGGCGGAGGACGGGTTTTGCATGGTCGGTTCCGTGACGGCTGGGCCGCGAATTGTACTGGGTCGCACCGTCTATAATGCGCCGTTCATTCCCCGGACAGCATTTTCCCCCCCTGACGTGCGCCTCACCAAGCTCAAGATCGCCGGCTTCAAGTCTTTCGTCGAGCCGACCACCGTCGTGTTTCCGAACCAGCTCGCAGGCGTGGTCGGGCCCAACGGCTGCGGCAAGTCGAACATCATCGACGCGGTGCGCTGGGTGCTGGGCGAATCGAAGGCCTCCGAACTGCGCGGCGAATCGATCCAGGACGTGATCTTCAAAGGCTCCGGCACGCGCAAGGAAGTCGGCCGGGCCAGCGTCGAACTGTTCTTCGACAATTCGCAAGGACGGGTCGGCGGGCAGTGGGGGCAATATGCCGAAATCACCGTCAAGCGTACCCTCGACCGCGACGGCAATTCGAACTATTACATCAACAACCTGCACGTGCGCCGCCGCGACGTGATCGACCTGTTCCTCGGCACCGGGCTGGGGCCGCGCGCCTACGCGATCATTGGCCAGGGGATGATCTCGCGCATCATCGAGTCCAAACCCGAGGAGCTGCGCTGGTTCCTCGAAGAAGCGGCCGGCGTGACGAAATACAAGGAACGGCGCAAGGAGACCGAGGGCCGTCTCGAAGACGCGCGTGAAAATCTCGCCCGCGTCGATGACATCCGCAACGAGCTCGCCGGCCAGGTGGAACGTCTCGAGGCGCAGGCCGAAGTGGCGCGGCGTTACCGCGATCTGCAGGCGCGCCTGAACCGTCGCCAGAGCTTGCTCTGGCTGAAAAAACGCAACGACGCGCAGGCCGAGGCCGAGCGGCTCGCACGCCAGGTCGCCGAGCAGATCAACGCGGTCGAGGCCGAGACGGCGCGCCTGCGGGAGATCGAAGTGCGCGTCGAGCAGGCGCGCGAAGCGCATTTCGCCGCCTCCGATGCGCTGCATGCCGCCCAGGCCGAGATGTACGCGGCCAATGCCGAGGTCAAGCGGTTGGAAACCGAGATCGCCCACCTGCGCGATGCCCGTGCGCGGCTGGAGGCCCGCCTGGGCCAGCTCGATGTGCAGGAGGCGCACTGGTCTGCCGAGATGCGCCGCGTCGAGGAGGAAGAGCTGCGCTGGAATGCGCTGCTGGAAAACTCGCGCGAGCGCGCCGTCACCGCGGCGGCCCGCCACGAGGAAGCGGCCGCACGCCTGCCCGAAGCCGAAGAGGCCGTCAGGGAGGCCGAAGCCCAGGTCAGCGAAGCCCGCAAGGCGTTGAATGCCGCCGAACAGGCGCTGCGGCTTGCCGAGGCCGATCGCAGCCATGCGCTGCGCGCGCTCGACAATCTCGCCCAGCGTAAAAGCCGCATCGATGCCGAGCGAGCCGCTCTGGTCGCGCCCGATGCCGGTGAGCTCGCTCGCGCACAGGAAGCCGAAGCCGCGGCCGAGGCCGGGCTGGAAACGGCTCAGGCGCGGCTTGCGGAACTGCAGGAGCGTCAGCCGCTCCTCGAAGCGGCGCTGCGCGAGAAGCGCGAGGCGCTGGCCGCCGCCCACCGTGCCACTACCTCCGCGCGCGCGCGCCACGATGCGCTGGCGCAATTGCAGTCCCGCGTCGGTCAGGGCGGCGATCTCGCCGGCTGGCTCGCCGACTTGGGGCTTTCGGCTGCCGAGCCGCTCTGGCATGCCTTGGAAGTCGAGCCGGGCTGGGAGACCGCCGTCGAGGCCGTGCTGCGCGAACGGCTGATGGCCGTGCCAGCCAGCCGTGAGGCGCTGCAAAAAGCCCTGACCACGCCACCGCCGGCCACCGTCGCGCTGGCGTTGCCGGAGGCGACGCCGGAAGCCACTCCGCCGGCCGACAGCCTGCGCGCCAAGGTGCGCTGCCGCGATACGCGCTGGGCCGCAGTGCTCGACGAATGGCTCGGCGACGTGCGCACCGTCGCGGACGATGCCGCCCTGCTCGAAGGCGCGGGTTGGCGTATTGGTCGCGCTGGCCATCTGGCCACACCGGCCGGTCTCACCCTCTACGTGCCGGACGTCAAGACCCACGGCGTCATCGAGCGCCAGCGCGAGATCGAAACGTTGGCTGCGCAGATCGAGGCGCTCGAAGAGGCAGAAAGTGTAGCGCGTGAAGCGCAGCTTGCCGCCGAACAGGCGGTCGCTGCCGGCCAACAGCAGCTCGCCGAGGCGCGGCGCGCGGTGCAGGAGGCGCAGAGCCGCCGCCATGCGGCGCAGGTCGAGGCCTTGAAGCTCAACCAGGCGCAGGCGCGTTTCGACGAACGGGCGGCGCAATTGACGCGCGATCTCGACGAGATCATTCGCGTCGAGGAAGAGGAAAAGGCATCACTCGTCACTGCCGAAGACGAGGCCGCGCGTGCCCGCGAAGCATTGGCGGCAGCGCGCGCGCGCATGGAAGCCGCGCTGGAACTGCAACGCCAGCGCGACACGGCGCTGCGCGAGGCGCGCGCGCTCGAACACCAACTCGCCCGCGAGGCGCAGGAAGCAGGCTTCTCCGAGAAGGAATGCCGCGGCAAGCTCGAAGACAACGCGCGCGCCGCCGAAACCGCGCGCCGCCAGCTGGCCCAGGTGGCCCAGGAGCGCGCGCAGGCGACGCAGGAGCTGGCCGCGATCAGCGACGAAGTCTTCCAGCAGCAATTGCAGACCGCCCTGGCGACCAAGGGAGCCCAGGAGGCCACGCTGGCGGAGCGGCGCAACGAACTCGAAGTGGCCGCCGCGGCGCTGCGCAGCCTCGACGAGGAGCGTTTGAAGATCGAGCAGGGGCTGCAACCGGCGCGTGACCGGATCAACGAACTGAAGCTCAAGCTGCAGGCGGCCGAGCTCAATGTCGAACAGTTCCAGGAGCGGCTCAAGGAAGCCCATGTCGCGAGCCCCGAAGACGAGGCGGCGCTGGCCGCCGAATTGACTACCAACCTGCGCGACAGCGTCTTGCAGGCGGAAATCACGCGGCTGGCCAACGAGATCGAGGCGTTGGGGCCGGTCAATCTGGCCGCGCTCGAAGAGCTGGCGAACGCGCAGGAGCGCAAGGGCTTCCTCGACGAGCAGTCGGCCGATCTCGCCACGGCGATCGGCACGTTGGAGGACGCGATCCGCCGCATCGACCGCGAGACGCGCGAGCAATTGCAGGAAACCTACGACAAGGTGAATGCCAATTTCGGCGCCCTGTTCCCGGAACTGTTCGGCGGCGGCGAGGCGAAGCTGATCCTCACCGGCGAGGAGATCCTCGATGCCGGCATCCAGATCATGGCGCAGCCGCCGGGCAAGCGCAATTCGACGATCCATCTGCTCTCCGGCGGCGAGAAGGCGCTCACCGCGATCGCCCTGGTGTTCGCCTTGTTCCAGCTCAATCCGGCGCCGTTTTGCATGCTCGACGAGGTCGACGCGCCGCTCGACGACTCGAACACGGTGCGTTACTGTGAAATGGTCAAGCGCATGTCGCGCCAGACGCAGTTCGTCTTCATCACGCACAGCAAGATCACGATGGAGATGGCGCAGCAACTGATCGGCGTGACCATGCAGGAACAGGGCGTCTCGCGCGTCGTCGAGGTCGACATCGAAGAAGCCCTGCGCATGGCGGACAAGGAGGCGGCGGCATGAAAGATCTGCAGATTGCACTGATCGTCTTTGGCGTGGTGCTGGTCCTCGCCGTCTGGCTTTACAACCGCATTCAGGAAAAGCGTTTCCTGGCGCGCAAAGAGCGCGAGGCGCTGGCATCCGCTGCTGCCAAGCCGAAAACCATGCCGCCAGGCGGGGAAACCGCTTCCCCGCAGCCGGCGAGGAGGATCGAGCCGAGCCTGTCGACGTCGCCGCCGGGTGCCGGTGCACCAGAGCCGAGTTTCATGGAGGCCGATCTGCCGCTCGAGCCCGAGGCCGCCGTGCCGGCCGGGGAAGTGGATTTGCTGCTCGACGTCGAAGAGGAGGGCATCCCTTCCGTGCCGGCCGAGTGGAGCGATGGCAGTGTCGATTGCCTGGTGCGCATCGAGTTCGTCGCACCGGTACCGGTGCAGGTGCTGCGCGAGGAACATCGCGACTGGTCGGAGCGCATCGACAAGCCGGTGCAGTGGCTGGGTCTGGATGAGCATAGCGGTCATTGGCACACGTTGCTGCCGGACGATCCGGGCAGCGTCAAACACCTCGCTGCCGCGCTGCAACTGGTCGATCGTCTCGGCGCCGTGAGTGCGGAAACGCTGGCAGCTTTCGTCGAGGGCATGAAACGGCTGGCCCAGCGCTTCGTCGGCCGCATCGAGGCGCCGGACACCGGCGCGCTGTTCGAGCGCGCGCAGGAACTCGATGCGTTTTGCGCCTCGGTGGATCTGCAACTGACGCTGCACGTGCTGCCGAAACGCACCCCGCACCTCTCCGGTGCAGCGCTCGCGCCACTGATCGAGCGTGCCGGCCTGCGTCGCGAAGGCGAGCGCTTCGTCGCCAGCAATCCGGACGGCAGCGAGGTTTTCGCGCTGATCTGCCGTGCGTCGACGACCTTCCCGGCGGATCAAGTCGCGGCGAACGAGCTCACCGATCTGATCTTCACTCTCGACGTGCCGCGCGTGGCAGCCGGTGCGCAGGCGTTCGAGCGTCTGCTCGATTTCGCCCGGCAGTGCGCAACCTCGCTCGGCGGGCAGTTGGCCGACGCGCATCGCAAGCCGCTGCCCGAAGCAACGATCGCCATCATCAGAAGCCGCATCGTCGAGCTGCAGAGCCGCATGGCCGAGCGCGGCATCGTGCCCGGCGGGGTGCGCGCCCTGCGCCTGTTTGCGTGATGGGCGGAAAAGTCGCAGCGGAGGTGGCTGCCCGTGCGGCGCAATTGCGCGCCGAGATCGAGCGCCACAACTACGCCTATTACGTGCTCGATGCACCGACGATCCCCGATGCCGAATATGACCGGCTGTTCCGCGAATTGCAGGCAATCGAGGCGGCGCATCCCGAGCTCGTCACGCCGGATTCGCCGACCCAGCGCGTCGGTGGCAAGCCGCTGGCGGCGTTTCGCGAAGTGCGCCATGCGGTGCCGATGCTCTCGCTCAACAATGCGTTTTCCGCCGAGGAGGTGGAAGCGTTCGACCGCCGCTGTCGCGAAGGGCTCGGCAGGGAGGTGATCCGCTATGCCTGCGAGCCGAAGTTCGACGGCCTGGCGATCACCCTGCGCTACGAGGGCGGGGTCTTCGTGCAGGGCGCGACGCGCGGCGACGGCTTCACTGGCGAGGACGTGACGCAAAACCTGCGCACCGTGCGCAACATCCCGCTGCGTTTGACGGGCGCGGACGTGCCGCCGCTGATCGAGGTGCGCGGTGAGGTGCTGATGCTGCGGCGTGATTTCGAAAAACTCAACGAGCGCCAGCGCGCCGCCGGCGAAAAGGAATTCGCCAATCCGCGCAACGCCGCGGCAGGCAGTCTGCGCCAGCTCGACCCGAAGATCACCGCGCAACGGCCGCTGCGCTTCTACGCCTATGGCGTGGCCGACGCGGGTGCCGTCTCGCCAGCGCCGATTTTGCATTCCGAGATGATGGCGCGGCTCGCCGGCTGGGGCATCCCGGTGGCACGCGAGCGGGTAGTGGTGCAGGGGGCGCGTGGGCTGCTCGGTTATTTCGAACGCATCGGCAGAGAGCGCCGCAGTCTGCCCTACGACATCGATGGCGTGGTCTATAAGGTCGATGCGTTCGCCGATCAGGAGCGCCTGGGCTTCGTCGCGCGCGCGCCGCGCTTTGCGATCGCCCACAAGTTCCCTGCCGAAGAGGCGCTGACGACCGTCGAGGCGATCGACGTGCAGGTCGGCCGCACCGGCGCGCTCACGCCGGTGGCACGGCTCAAGCCGGTGTTCGTCGGCGGTGTGACGGTGACCAACGCCACCTTGCACAACGAGGATGAAGTGCATCGCAAGGACATCCGCGTTGGTGACACCGTGATCGTGCGGCGCGCCGGCGACGTGATTCCCGAGGTCGTCGCCATCGTTCCGGAGCGGCGTCCGCCGCATACGCATCCGTTCGTGATGCCGAAGCGCTGCCCGGTGTGCGGCTCGGCGGTCGAAAAGCCCGAGGACGAGGCGATTGCGCGCTGCACCGGCGGGCTTTACTGTCCGGCGCAACGCAAGCAGGCGCTCTTGCACTTCGCTTCGCGCCGCGCGATGGACATCGAAGGCTTGGGCGAAAAACTGGTCGATCAGCTGGTCGATCAGGGCCTCGTCGCCACGGTGGCCGATCTCTACCGGCTGGATCTGCCGACGCTGGCGAATCTCGAGCGCATGGGCGAGAAATCGGCGCTGAATCTTCTGGCCGCGATCGACAGGAGCCGCCAGACCACGCTGGCGCGCTTCATCTATGCGCTCGGCATCCGCAACGTCGGCGAGGCGACGGCCAAGGACCTCGCGCGCCATTTCGGCTCGCTCGACGCCCTGATGTCGGCCGATGTCGCGACATTGCAGCAGGTGCCGGAAGTCGGGCCGGTGGTGGCCGAATCGATCGCCCACTTTTTTTCCGAGCCCCACAACCGCAAGGTGATCGAGGCGCTCATCGCCGCTGGCGTGCGTTGGCCGGAGGAAACCGGTCGGCGTGCCATCCCGGCCCCGTTTGCCGGCAAGACCTTCGTGCTCACCGGCACACTGCCGACGCTGACACGCGAGGAGGCCAAGGCGCTGATCGAGGAGAAGGGCGGCAAGGTCGCCGGCTCGGTGTCGAAGAAGACCGACTACGTCGTCGTCGGCCTTGACCCCGGCAGCAAATTCACCAAGGCGCAGGAATTGGGCATTACCATGCTCGATGAAAAGCAATTGAGGGAGCTACTGAAAAAATGAGATCTGTCAAGAAAACCGTATTTGGCTCCGGCATAACGCCCGCTGCGCGGGCATTCGCCTGCACCGAAAACCGCCTGGCAAGGAGGATGTGATGCAAAAGGTCAGCAAGGCGGTTTTTCCAGTCGCCGGCATGGGCACGCGCTTCCTGCCCGCCACCAAGGCGAGCCCGAAGGAAATGCTGCCGATCGTCGACAAGCCGCTGATCCAGTATGCGGTCGAAGAAGCCGTCGCCGCCGGCATCACCGACATGATCTTCGTCACCGGCCGCTCGAAACGCGCGATCGAGGATCACTTCGACAAGGCCTACGAGCTGGAAAGCGAGCTGGAGAGGCGCGGCAAGAAAGAGCTGCTCGACTTCGTCCAGCACCTGCTGCCCAAGCACATCAACTGCATCTACATCCGCCAGGCCGAGGCGCTCGGCCTGGGACATGCGGTGCTCTGCGCGAAGCCGGTGATCGGCGACGAACCCTTCGCAGTGCTCTTGGCCGACGACCTGCTCGACAATGACGTGCCGGTGATGAAGCAGATGGTCGAAGCCTACGATTACTACCGCTGCTCGATCCTCGGCGTGCAGGACGTGCCGCGCGAGGACACCGCCAGCTATGGCATCGTCGCCGCGCAGCCTTTGGCCGAGCGTGTCGAGCGGGTGACGGCCATCGTCGAGAAGCCGAAGCCCGAGGCCGCCCCCTCGACGCTGGCAGTGGTCGGCCGCTATGTGCTGACCGCGCGCATCTTCGATCATCTGGAAAGGGCCCAGGCCGGCGCCGGCGGCGAGATCCAGCTCACCGATGCGATCGCGGCACTGCTCAATGAACAGCAGGTGCTCGCCTATCGCTATCATGGCGTGCGCTATGACTGCGGCTCGAAGCTCGGCTACCTGCGCGCCACCGTCGAATATGCGCTGCGCCATCCCGAAGTCGGCGCCGATTTCGCTGCCTGGCTGAAATCGTCGGATCTGTTGCGATGATGCCGGCGAATCCCGACCTGCATTGCCATTCGACCGTCTCCGACGGGCTGCTCGCGCCGGCCGCGGTGGTCGAGCGCGCCCATGCCAATGGCGTCGATCTGCTGGCGCTCACCGATCACGACGAAATCGGCGGACTCGACGAGGCGATGACGGCGGCTGCGACGCTCGGTTTGCGCTTCGTCACCGGTGTCGAGATTTCCGTCTCGTGGGGCGACGACCAGACCGTGCATATCGTCGGGCTGAACTTCGATCCGCGCGACGAGACCCTGCGCGCGGGGCTCGCAAGGGTGCGCAGCGGGCGGGATGCCCGTGCCGTCCTGATGGCGCAGGAACTCGCCAAGGCCGGCATCGACGGCGCCTATGAGGGTGCGCTCAAATATGTCGGCAATCCGGCGCTGATCTCACGTTCGCATTTTGCCCGCTACATCGTCGAACGCGGCTTCGCGCCTGACGTGAAGACCGTTTTCGAGCACTGGCTCGCCAAGGGCAAGCCCGGCTATGTCAGCCATGCCTGGGCGGAGCTTCACGAGGCCGTCGGCTGGATCCGCGGCGCCGGCGGCATCGCGGTGATCGCCCATCCGGGCCGCTATCGCCTCTCCGCCGGCGAGCGCCGCGAGTTGTATCGCGCCTTCAAGGACTGCGGCGGGCAAGGCATCGAAGTGGTCTCCGGCAGCGCCTGCGATGCCGAGCTGCGCGAATTCGCCGCCATTGCCCGCGAATTCGGTTTCCTCGCCTCGCGTGCCTCGGATTTCCACGGCCCGGGCGAGAGCTATGCCGATCTCGGTCGCCTGCCGCCGTTGCCGGAAGGACTGACACCGGTGTGGACCGCCTGGGAGAAATGAGTTGGCGGAGTGTTTCGCGGTTCATCCGAAGAACCCGCAGCCGCGCCTGATCGACCGTGCCGCGGAGCTCGTTCGCAAAGGCGGGCTGGCGGTCTTCCCCACCGATTCGGCCTATGCGCTGGGCGGGCACCTCGGCGATGCCGCGCTGCTCGAACGCATCCGGCGCATCAGAGGCGTCGATGAGCGGCATCATTTCACGCTGATGTGCCGCGATCTGTCTGAAATCGCCACCTATGCGCGCGTCGATAACGCCCAATATCGGCTGCTCAAGGCCGCCACTCCCGGGCCCTACACCTTCATCCTCGAAGGCACGAAGGAGTTGCCGCGCCGCGTGCTGCATCCAAAGAAGAAGACCATCGGTCTGCGCGTGCCCGACCACCCGGTGACGCGCGCGCTGCTCGCCGCCCTGGACGAACCGATCCTCTGTTCGACGCTGATCCTTCCCGGCGAGAATGAGCCACTCGCCGATCCGGAGGAGATCCGCGCACGGCTCGATCCAGTCGTCGATGTGATCATCGACGCCGGGCCCTGCGGCAGCGGCATGACGACGGTGATCGAGCTCGTCGGCGGCCAGATCACTTTGCTTCGGGCAGGCAAGGGGCCGCTGGAGCCTTTCGGTCTTACTACCCCTGACTGAGCCTCGGAAACCCCTGCGAAACTGGCTGCGCGGGCGGTCTGCTGCGTTGCGCGGTGCTCACTCCCTCGCCTATCTCGTTGATATGTCTCGGTCGCTGCGCTCCGTGCGCCGAGCTATCATCCCGCTCGCGGCGTTTCGCAGGGGTTTCCCTCGCTTACAATCCCACCCATGGAAAACCTGATCCAGTCGCTGGCGATCCACGCCATCCCGGTGATTTTCGCCATCACGCTGCACGAGGCCGCCCACGGTTACGTGGCGCGGCATTTCGGCGATCCTACCGCCTGGCTGCTCGGTCGCATCACCCTCAATCCGGTCAAACATGTCGATCCGGTCGGCACCTTGCTGGTGCCCGCGCTGCTGCTGTTCTTCAGCAAGGGACAGTTTCTCTTTGGCTGGGCGAAACCGGTGCCGGTGGATTTCGGCCGCCTGCGGCATCCGAAGCAGGACATGCTCTGGGTGGCTGCCGCCGGCCCCGGTGCGAATCTGGCGATGGCGCTGGCTTGGGCGCTGGTGCTGAAGCTCGCGGTGGTGATGCCCGAGAATGCCTACAGCCTGCCGCTCGCCGAGATGGCGCGCGCCGGCATCAACGTCAACGCGGTGCTGATGCTGCTGAACCTGTTGCCGATCCCGCCGCTCGACGGCGGGCGCATCGCGGTGAGCCTGTTGCCGCACCGGCTGGCGTGGCGCTTCGCGCAGCTCGAACGCTTCGGTTTCGCGATCCTGCTCGCGCTGTTGTTCCTCGGCGGGCTCGACCTGATCCTGACGCCACTGATGCGCATCTTCCTCTTTTTCATCAAAAACCTGTTTGCCCTGTAAATCATGTTCGTCGAAAGAGTCCTTTCCGGGATGCGTCCCACCGGCCGCCTACATCTGGGGCACTATCACGGCGTGCTGGCCAACTGGATCAAGCTCCAGCACGAGTATCCCTGCCTGTTCTTCGTCGCCGACTGGCATGCGTTGACGACCGCCTATGACGAGCCGGGCGGCATCGCCCAGAACGCCTGGGACATGGTGATCGACTGGCTGGCGGCGGGCGTCGATCCGGCACAGGCGACGATCTTCATCCAGTCGCGCGTGCCGGAACATGCCGAATTGCATCTGCTCCTCTCCATGATGACGCCGCTCTCCTGGCTCGAGCGTGTGCCAACCTACAAAGATCAGCAGGAGAAGCTCACCCACAAGGATCTGACGACCTATGGCTTCCTCGGCTATCCGCTCCTGCAAGCCGCCGACATATTGATCTATCGCGCCGACAAGGTGCCGGTCGGCGAGGATCAGGTGCCGCACCTGGAATTCGCGCGCGAGATCGCGCGCCGCTTCAATCATCTCTACGGCCGCGAGCCCGGCTTCGAGGAAAAGGCGAAAGAGGCGGTGAAGAAGCTCGGCGGCAAGCGCGCCCGGCTCTATGAAGAGCTGCGCCTGCGTTTTCAGGAGAAAGGCGACGAGAGCGCGCTCGAACAGGCCCATGCGATCCTCGAGGAAGCGCAGAGCCTGTCACATGGCGACCGCGAACGGCTGTTCGGCTATCTCGAAGGCAGCGGCAAGATGATCCTCGTCGAGCCTACGGCGCTGCTCACTCAGGCATCGCGCATGCCCGGTCTCGACGGCCAGAAGATGTCGAAGTCCTATGGCAACACCATCGCCCTCAGAGAGGACGAGGAGTCGATCCGCAAGAAGATCCGCACCATGCAGACCGATCCGGCGCGCGTGCGACGCAGCGATCCCGGTGACCCGGAAAAATGCCCGGTCTGGCAGTTCCACCAAATCTATTCGAACGATGAGGTGAAAACCTGGGTGCGCCAGGGTTGCACCTCGGCCGGCATCGGTTGCCTCGAATGCAAGCAACCGGTGATCGAAGCTGTGCTGAAGGAGCAGGAACCGATGCGCGAACGCGCGCGGCGTTACGAGGAAGACCCGCAGCTGGTGAGGAACATCATCGCCGATGGTTGCGAGAAGGCGCGCAAGCTCGCGCAGGAGACGATGCGCGACGTGCGTGAGGCGATGGGACTGGACTACTCGTGAAGCGCGACACGGACATTGCCGGGGCCGAAGAGGCGCGGTTGTTGGCGATCATCCGCGAGAGCTTCGTCGAGCGCATGCCGTTCAATCGCGTCCTCGGCATCGACGTGCTGTCGTTGCACCACGACCGTCCGGAGCTCTCCTTCGCGATGCGGCCGGAGCTGGTCGGCAACTACGTGCGCAACATCCTGCACGGCGGCGTGATCTCCGCGGTGCTCGACGTCACCGGCGGACTGGTCGCGTTCCTCGGCGTGCAGCAGAAGCTCAAGGGCAAGCCGGTCGAGGAGGTGCTCGAGCGCTTTGCGCGTATCGGCACCATCGATCTGCGCGTCGATTATCTGCGTCCCGGTGACGGCCTGCGCTTTCTCGCCCGCGGCTATCCGCTCAGAACCGGCAACAAGGTCGCGGTGGCGCGCATGGAACTGTTCAACGACCGCAGCGATCTGATCGCGGTGGGCACCGCGGCCTATACGGTGTCATGACGGAAACGCAGAAACTTGGCGCCGAGTCGGCACAGTCGGAAGCGCATGTGCCGAAGCTCTACGGCGAACCCTTGCCGGAGCTGCCGCGCGACCTCTACATCCCGCCGGACGCCCTGGAGGTGTTCCTCGACGCCTTCGAAGGGCCGCTCGACCTGTTGCTCTATCTGATCCGCAAGGCCAACGTCAACATCCTCGACATCCCGATGGCGCCGCTCACCGCGCAATATCTCGAATACGTCGAGGCGATGCGGCGCAGCAACCTCGAACTGGCAGCCGATTACCTGCTGATGGCGGCGATGTTGCTCGAGATCAAGTCGCGCATGCTGCTGCCGCGCCCGGCGAAGACCGAGAGCGGTGAGCCCGAGGATCCGCGTGCCGAACTGGTGCGCCGGCTGATGGAATACGAGCGCATCAAACTCGCCGCCGCGCGCCTCGATGCGCTGCCCCAGGTGAGTCGAGACTACGAGTGGGCGAGTGTCTGGGTAGCGGAAAAAGTCGCCGCGCGCGCGCCGGAAGTGAACCTGCATGACCTGCTCGCGGTATGGCTTTCGCTGATGCAGCGTGCCCGCGTCAAGCAGCATCACCGCGTGCAACGCGAGGAACTCTCGGTGCGCGAGACGATGAGTGTCGTGCTGCGTCACCTGCAGGGGCGAGGGTACGTGATGTTCGAGGAGCTGTTCGCTGCGACGGCCGCACAGGCGGGTGTCGCCGGCATGATCGTCAGCTTTCTGGCGATCCTCGAGCTGGCACGCGAGAGTCTGATCGAGATCACCCAGAGCGAGGCACTCGCCCCGATTTATGTGAAAATGAAAAACGATGCAGCTCTATAAGCCTGAAGACTACAAGAAGGTGCTCGAGACGGCGCTGCTTGCAGCTCCCGAACCGCTGCCGCTGGCCGAGCTGAAAAAGCTTTTCGACGAAGACTTCGACGACGATACCTGGCGTGCGCTGCTCGATGATCTGAAGCGCGACTGGCATGACCGGGGCGTCGAACTGGTGCAACTGGCCTCCGGCTGGCGTTTCCAGACGCGACCGGAATACCAGGTGTTCCTCGATCGCCTCAAGAACGAGCGGCCGCCCCGCTACTCGCGCGCCGTGATGGAAACGCTGGCGATCATCGCCTATCGCCAGCCGGTGACGCGCGGCGACATCGAGGAGATCCGCGGCGTCGCCGTCTCGCCGAACGTGATCAAGACCCTGGAAGGGCGCGGCTGGGTCGATGTCGTCGGCCACCGCGATGCGCCCGGCCGCCCGGCCCTATATGCCACCACCCGCAAATTTCTCGATGATCTCGGCCTGCGCAGTCTTGCGGAACTGCCCCCGCTCGCCGAGATCGAACGGATGATCGATGCCAACACCCACGAAACCCGGGAAAGCCCGGAAACCCACGACACCGCGCTCCACGACGCCTCGCCCCCGACGCAAGGCGACGCCTTTCCGGCCGCCGACGAAAACGACACCAGCGGCCAAGTCGTCGCGGCCGGCGAAGCCTGAAGCTGCGGCGACGAGCGTCAAGCTGCAAAAGGCGCTCGCCGATGCCGGTCTCGCCTCGCGCCGCGAGATCGAGGCATGGATCGCCGCCGGACGCGTCCAGGTCAATGGCGAGCCGGCGCACCTCGGTCAGCGTGTCGCGCCCGGCGACAAGGTCAAGGTCGGCGGCCGGCTGGTCAATCTCCGTTTCGCCGCACGCCTGCCTCGTGTGCTGCTCTACCACAAGCCTGAAGGCGAGATCGTCTCGCGCGACGATCCGCAGGGGCGGCCGTCGGTTTTCAATGCCCTGCCGCGTCTGCGCGGCGGCCGCTGGATCGCCATCGGCCGGCTCGACTTCAATTCCTGCGGTCTGCTGCTGTTCACCACCGACGGGGCGCTCGCCAACCGCCTGATGCACCCGCGTTACCGTCTGGAACGCGAGTATGCGGTGCGTGTCCTGGGCGATCTGGACGAGGCTGCGCTGAAGAAACTCACCGAGGGCATCGAGCTCGAAGACGGCATGGCGCGTTTCATTCGCCTGCAACCCGCTGGTGGCGAGGGGGCCAACCGTTGGTACCGGGTGACGCTCGAAGAAGGGCGCAACCGCGAAGTGCGGCGCATGTTTGCCGCCGTCGGGGTGACGGTGAGCCGGCTGATGCGGGTGCGTTACGGGCCGATCGTCCTGCCGGCCAACCTGAAGCGCGGTCAGTGCCGCGAATTGGAGCCGGACGAGGTGAAGGCTTTGCTCGACGTTCTGAAAGTCAAACCCGTCGCATGAATTGCTTTGCCGTGCAGCCACTTGTATAATTGGGGCCTTTAGTGGCACCCTTGGTTGTGGTCGCGAAGTCGGGGTGCCGAGAAGAAAAATGGGCGGTCCGCCCATTTTTTATTTGTGGCGTGGGAAAGCATGGCGGATTTGGCAGGTTTGGTCGAACAGGCGGTGGTGGGACTGGGGTACGAGCTCGTGGATTTCGAGACGAGCCCGCGCGCGCGCCTGTTGCGTGTCTTCATCGATCGTCCGGCAGGTAGTCCCGGCAGCCCGATGAGCGGCGTGACGGTCGATGACTGCGCCTTGGTGAGCAATCATCTGACCCGGCTGTTCGAAGTCGAAAATGTCGATTACGACCGGCTCGAGGTGTCCTCGCCGGGACTCGACCGGCTGCTGAAGAAACCGGCGGATTTCGCGCGTTTCGTTGGTCAGGAAGTCCAGGTCAAGCTGCGCGTCGCAGCCGCTGGCGCGGCGGGAGCCGCGGGGCCGTTGCAACGCAATTTTTCCGGCACGATCCTCGGGGTTGGCGAACATGGTCTGCGTCTTGCCGTCGAGGGCGGCGAGCGCGAGTTCGCTTTCGACAACATCGAAAAAGCCCGTCTGGTGCCGAAGTTTTGAGAATTCGTTTTACAGGAGATCGAAATGAGTCGTGAGCTGCTGTTGCTGGTCGATGCGCTGGCGCGCGAAAAGAACGTCGACAAGGAGCTGGTGTTTTCCGCGCTCGAACAGGCGCTCGCCTCGGCGACGAAGAAACGCATCCACGACGAAGCCGACGTGCGCGTCGAGATCGACCGCGCCACCGGTGATTACACCGCCTATCGGCGCTGGCTGGTGCTGGACGACGACGAAGTGGAGATCCCTGCCCAACAGATCGGTCTCTCCGAAGCGCGCCAGGACGATCCGGACGTGCAGATCGGCGATTACATCGAGGAACAGCTCGAAGCCGTCGATTTCGGTCGCATCGGCGCCCAGACCGCCAAGCAGGTGATCCTGCAGAAGATCCGCGATGCCGAACGCGAGCAGATCCTCAACGATTTCCTCGAACGCAAGGAACACATCGTCACCGGCACCGTCAAGCGCATGGAGCGTGGCAACGCGATCATCGAGGCCGGCCGGATCGAGGCGCTGCTGCCGCGCGATCAGATGATTCCGAAGGAGAACCTGCGTCCTGGCGATCGGGTGCGCGCCTGGCTGATGAAGATCGACCGCAATGCGCGCGGGCCCCAACTGATTCTCTCGCGCACCGCGCCGCAGTTCATCATGAAGCTCTTCGAGCTCGAAGTGCCCGAAATCGAGGATGGACTGATCGAGATCAAATCTGCCGCACGCGATCCCGGCGTACGCGCCAAGATCGCCGTGAAATCGAACGATCCGCGCATCGATCCGATCGGCACCTGCGTCGGCATGCGCGGTTCGCGCGTCACCGCGGTGACCAACGAGCTCGCCGGTGAGCGTGTCGATATCGTGCTCTGGTCACCCGATCCCGCCCAGTTCGTGATCGGTGCGTTGGCGCCAGCGGAAGTCCGCTCGATCGTCGTCGACGAAGAAAAGCACAGCATGGACGTGGTGGTCGACGAGGACAACCTGGCGATCGCCATCGGTCGTGGCGGACAGAACGTGCGGCTGGCTTCCGAACTGACCGGCTGGACGATCAATCTGATGACCGTCGAAGAGTCGCAGGAAAAACAGGAGCAGGAAACCGCCAGCATCCGCCAGCTGTTCATGGACAAGCTCGACGTCGATCAAGACGTGGCCGACATCCTGGTGCAGGAAGGTTTCTCCACTCTCGAGGAAGTGGCCTATGTGCCGCTCGCGGAAATGCTCGAAATCGAGGCCTTCGATGAGGCGACGGTCAATGAGTTGCGCGAACGCGCCCGCAACGTGCTGCTCACCGAGGCGATCGCCAACGAGGAGGAACTGGAGAAGGTGTCCGAGGACCTGCTCAATCTCGAAGGCATGGACAAGCCACTGGCCGCCAAGCTGGCGCGGCAAGGGGTCCATAGCCGTGATGAACTCGCCGACCTGGCGGTCGATGAATTGATGGAAATGACTGGCATCGACGAAGCGCGTGCCAAATCCCTGATCACCGTCGCGCGCGCGCACTGGTTCGCCGATGAAACGAAGTAAGGAGGGCCCATGTCAGCCCAGATGAGTGTTGCCCAGTTCGCCGCCGAACTGAAGATTCCGCCGATGGCCCTGATCGAGCAGCTGGCCAAGGCGGGCGTCGTCAAGCAATCGAGCACCGATACCCTGACCGAACAGGACAAGGCTCGGCTGCTCGAATTCCTGCGCCGTGCGCATGGCGAGACCGCGCCGAAGGCGAAGATCACGCTGACGCGCAAGCAGACCACCGAGATCAAGGCCACCGATGCGACCGGCAAGGCGCGCACCGTCCAGGTCGAAGTGCGCAAGAAGCGTACTTTCGTCAAGCGCGACATCGAGATGCCCACGGAAGCACCGGCACCCGAAGTGGCCGCCAAGCCCGTGGTCGCACCCGCACCGGTGATCGATGCGGAGCAGGCGGCGCTGCGCGAGGCCGAGGCGAAACGTCAGGCCGAACTGGCGGCGATCCAGGCCGCGGAGCTCAAGGAAAAACAGGAACGGGAAGCCCGTGCGCGCGCGGAAGCCGAGGCGCGTCTCGCACAGCTGCAGGCCCAGGCCGAGGCGAAGAGCGCCGAACCGACGCAGGAGGCTGGTGCAGCCGGTGTTTCCGGCACCCTGCACAAGCCTGCCGCCAAAGCCGGCGAGGAACGGAAAGGCGAGAAGAAGGCCGAGAAGAAGGGCGAGGCCAAAACGATCGCGAAGGGCGAAGAAGAGCGCGGCCGGCGCGGCATCAAGATGCGTGGCGATAGCGGTGGCGGCACGGCAGGCTGGCGTGGCGGGCCAAAGGGCCGCCACAATCGCCATCACGAAGAGGAACGGGCTGCACCGCAGCCGGTCGAACAGGTGGTGCGCGAGATTCATGTGCCGGAAACGATTTCGGTGGCCGATCTGGCGCACAAGATGGCCGTCAAGGCCACCGAGGTCATCAAGGTGCTGATGAAGATGGGCATGATGGTCACCATCAACCAGCACCTCGACCAGGAAACGGCGATGATCGTCGTCGAAGAAATGGGGCACAAGGCCGTTGCCGCGAAACTCGACGATCCCGATGCCTTCCTCGACGAAGCTCAGGCCCGACACAAGGATGCGCCCGCTTTGCCGCGCGCACCGGTGGTGACGGTGATGGGGCACGTCGACCACGGCAAGACTTCGCTGCTCGACTATATCCGCCGCACCAAGGTGGCGGCCGGCGAGGCGGGCGGCATCACCCAGCACATCGGCGCCTACCACGTCGAGACGCCGCGCGGCATGGTGACCTTCCTCGACACGCCGGGTCACGCTGCCTTCACGGCGATGCGCGCACGCGGTGCCAAGGCCACCGACATCGTCATCCTGGTGGTCGCGGCGGACGATGGCGTCATGCCGCAGACCAAGGAAGCGATCCATCATGCCCGGGCGGCCGGCGTGCCGCTGGTCGTGGCGATCAACAAGATCGACAAACCCGATGCCAATCCCGAGCGCGTCAAGCAGGAGCTGGTCGCCGAGGGCGTCGTGCCCGAGGAATACGGCGGTGATTCGCCCTTCGTGCCGGTTTCCGCGAAGACTGGCCAGGGTATCGATGATCTCTTGGAAAATGTCCTGCTGCAGGCAGAGGTCCTCGAGTTGAAGGCGCCGCGCGACGTGCCGGCCAAGGGCCTCGTCATCGAGGCGCGTCTCGACAAGGGCAAGGGACCGGTGGCGACGGTGCTGGTGCAGTCCGGCACCTTGCGGCGCGGCGACGTGCTGCTGGTCGGCCAGGTCTGGGGTCGCGTGCGGGCGATGCTCGACGAAAACGGCCACTCGGTCGAAGAGGCCGGTCCGTCGATCCCGGTCGAGATCCAGGGTCTCTCCGACGTGCCCTCTGCCGGTGACGAGGCGGTGGTGCTCCTCGACGAGAAGAAGGCACGCGAAATCGCACTGTTCCGTCAGGGCAAGTTCCGCGACGTGCGGCTGGCCAAACAGCAGGCCGCCAAGCTCGAAAACCTGTTTGAACAGATGGGCGAGGGCGAAGCCAAGGTACTGCCGTTGATCATCAAGGCTGACGTGCAGGGTTCGCAGGAAGCGCTCACCCATGCGCTGACCAAGCTGTCGACCGACGAGGTCAAGGTGAATGTCATTCATGCCGGCGTCGGTGGCATCAGCGAATCCGATGTGAACCTCGCCCAAGCCTCGAAGGCCGTGATCATCGGCTTCAACACGCGTGCCGATGCCGGCGCGCGCAAGGCGGCGGAAAACTTCGGCATCGACATCCGTTACTACAACATCATCTACGATGCCGTCGATGACGTGAAGGCCGCGCTTTCCGGCATGCTGGCGCCCGAAAAGCGCGAGAACGTGATCGGTCTGGTCGAGATTCGCCAGGTGTTCCGCATCTCGAAGGTCGGCACCGTGGCCGGCTGCATGGTGCTCTCCGGCGTGGTGCGGCGTGGCGCGATGGTACGCGTGTTGCGCGACAACGTCGTCATCCATACCGGCGAGCTCGATTCGCTGAAGCGCTTCAAGGACGACGTGCGCGAGGTCAAAGAAGGTTTCGAGTGCGGTTTGAGCCTGAAGAACTTCAACGACATCAAGGAAGGCGACCAGCTCGAAATCTTCGAAGTGCAGGAAGTCGCACGTAGCCTGTAAAAGTCGGCGATGGCGGGACGGCACTCTTCTCATGGTTTTTCGCGCGGCGAGCGCGTGGCGGAGCAGATCCATCGCGATCTCGTCGAACTGCTGCGTCAGGTCAAGGACCCACGCGTCGCGCAATGGTTGCCGCTCATCACGCTCACTGCCGTCGAGGTCACGCCAGATTATGCGCATGCCAAGGTGTTCTACACCTCGCTGGCCGGCAGCGAGCATGCCAGCGAGATCGCGCGGGGACTCGCCAATGCGGCGGGCTTTTTGCGCCGCGAGCTCGGCCGGCGCCTGCATATCCACCACATTCCCGAGCTCAACTTCGTCTTCGATGCCTCAGTCGAGCGCGGCACGCGCCTTGCGCACCTCATCGACGAAGTGATCGAGGCGGAACGTACGGACGAGCCCAAGGGTGAGTAAGCCGCGGCGTGCCCCGCGCCGGCATGTCGATGGCGTATTGCTGCTCGACAAGCCGGCGGGGATGAGTTCGAACGCGGCGCTGCAAGCGGCGCGGCGTCTGTTCAACGCGGAAAAAGCCGGTCATACCGGTACCCTCGATCCGCTGGCGACGGGTCTCTTGCCGCTCTGTTTCGGCGAAGCCACCAAGTTCGCCGGCAGCTTGCTCGATGCCGACAAAACCTACCGGGCGACGGTGCGATTGGGCATCGTCACCAGCACGGCCGATGCCGAGGGCGAAGTGCTCGCCCGACGACCGGTGATGGTCGACGAGGCAGAGGTGCTCGCCGTGCTGACGCGTTTCACGGGCGAGATCGAGCAGGTGCCGCCGATGTATTCGGCCTTGAAGCGTGACGGCAGGCCGCTTTACGAACTCGCCCGCCAAGGTGTCGAAGTCGAGCGCGCCGCTCGCCGCGTGGCCATCCATGCCCTGCATCTGATCGATTGGCAGAGCGATCGTTTCGAGATCGAGGTGGCCTGCAGCAAGGGCACCTATGTTCGTACCCTCGCCGCCGACATCGGCAGCGCGCTCGGCTGCGGCGCGCATCTGGCTGCGTTGCGGCGCACGCGCGTCGGAGCGCTCGACATCGCCGCGGCGGTACCCCTCGATGCCATCGAACGTTTGCCGGCCGACGGACGCGATCGCCTGTTGTTGCCGGTCGATGCCTTGCTCACCGATCTGCCCGCCGCCACATTGACGGCCACCGAGGCATCGCGCCTGCTGCACGGCCAAGCGGTGCGCTGGCTGGGGGAAGTTGGGCAACAGTATCGCCTCGTCGCGCCACAAGGATTCATCGGTACCGGTGTGCTGCTGGAAGATGGTTGGCTCAGGCCGCAACGCCTGATCGCAAGCGGCTGATTCGTATATAATCCCGAATCTGTTCGTGTGCGGTTGTTGCGCTCTATCAAACCGGGGCCGCAGCCGTTTTTTTCAACCCAGTGTTTGAGAGATAAAACATGGCCATTTCCACTGCCGACAAGGCAAAGATCGTCAGCGAATTCCAGCGTGCCCAGGGTGACACCGGTTCTCCCGAAGTGCAGATCGCATTGCTCACTGCGCGCATCAACGACCTGACCGCCCATTTCAAAACCCACGTCAAGGATCACCATTCCCGCCGCGGCCTGCTCAAGATGGTGAGCCAGCGCCGCAAACTGCTCGACTACCTGAAGCGCAAGAATGCCGACAGCTATCGTGCGCTGATCGAACGTCTCGGCCTGCGCAAGTAAAGGACATTCCCAGTGCTCACACCGATCAAGAAAAGTTTTACCTACGGCGCCCATACCGTCACGCTGGAAACCGGAGAAATCGCTCGCCAGGCCACCGGCGCCGTGATGGTGAATGTCGATGACACCGTCGTGCTCGCCACCGTCGTCGCCAAGGACGAGGTCAAGCCCGGACAGGACTTCTTTCCGCTGACCGTCGATTACGTCGAGAAGGTTTACGCCGCCGGCCGTATTCCCGGTGGCTTCTTCAAGCGCGAGGGCCGTCCCTCCGAGAAGGAGACGCTCACCTCACGGCTGATCGATCGCCCGTTGCGCCCGCTGTTCCCGGACGGCTTCTACAACGAAGTGCAGGTCATCGTCCATGTGCTGTCCTCGAATCCGGAGGTCGATCCGGACATCCCGGCGATGCTCGCCGCCTCCGCGGCGCTGGCCATTTCCGGCATCCCCTTCAACGGTCCGATCGGCGCCGCGCGCGTCGGTTACATCGATGGCCAGTATGTGCTCAACCCGACCCGCACCCAGCTGTTCGACAGCCAGCTCGACCTGGTCGTCGCCGGCACGCAGAGTGCCGTGCTGATGGTCGAATCGGAGGCACAGCAGCTGCCGGAAGACGTGATGCTCGGTGCCGTGGTGTTCGGCCACGAGCAGATGCAGGCCGCCATCCAGGCGATCAACGAGCTGGTCGAGGTCGCCGGCAAGCCGGAATGGAACTGGCAACCGCCCGCGAAGGATGAGGCCTTGATCGCCAAGGTCGCGGAGCTGGCCGAAGCCGAGTTGCGCGAAGCCTATCGCATCACCAGCAAGCAGGCGCGCACACAGCGCTGCCGCGAAGTAGCGAAGAAGGTCACCGATGCGATCTGCGTCGGCGAGAACGCCCCTGATCCGATCACCGTCGGCAATCTGCTCTTCGAGCTCGAGGCGAAGATCGTCCGCTCGCAGATTCTCAACGGCGAACCGCGCATCGACGGCCGTGACACGCGCACCGTGCGGCCGATCACGATCCGTACCGGTGTGCTGCCGCGTACTCACGGCTCGGTGCTGTTCACCCGCGGCGAGACCCAGGCGCTGGTGATCGCCACGCTCGGCACCACCCGCGACGAACAGATCATCGATGCACTGCATGGCGAATATCGCGAGCGCTTCATGCTCCACTACAACATGCCACCGTTCGCCACCGGCGAGACCGGCCGCATCGGCAGCCCGAAGCGCCGGGAGATCGGTCACGGGCGGCTCGCCAAGCGCGCGCTGGTCGCCGTGTTGCCCTCTGCCGAGGAATTCGGCTATTCGATGCGCGTCGTCTCCGAGATCACCGAATCGAACGGCTCCTCCTCGATGGCCTCGGTCTGCGGCGGCTCGCTGTCGCTGATGGATGCCGGCGTGCCCTTGAAGGCTCATGTCGCCGGCATTGCGATGGGTCTGATCAAGGAAGGCAACCGCTTCGCCGTGCTCACCGACATCCTCGGCGACGAGGATCACCTCGGTGACATGGACTTCAAGGTGGCCGGCACACGCAACGGCGTCACCGCCCTGCAGATGGACATCAAGATCCAGGGCATCACCAAGGAGATCATGCAGGTGGCGCTGGCGCAGGCCAAGGAGGCGCGTTTGCACATCCTCGGGATCATGGAAGCGGCGATGGCCAGTCCGCGTCAGGAAGTCTCCAGTTATGCACCACGCATGATCACGATGAAGATCAATCCGGAAAAGATCCGCGACGTGATCGGCAAGGGTGGCGCCACGATCCGGGCGCTCACCGAGGAAACCGGCTGCACGATCGACATCGAGGACGATGGCACCGTCACCATTTCATCGGTGAATGCCGATGCTGCTCAGGTGGCGAAGAAGCGCATCGAAGATATCACCGCCGAGGTCGAAGTCGGCAAGGTCTATGAAGGCACGGTGCTGCGACTGCTGGATTTCGGCGCGATCGTCCAGATCCTGCCGGGCAAGGATGGCCTGCTGCACATCTCGCAGATCGCCAACGAGCGGGTCAATGCCGTTTCCGATTACCTCAAGGAAGGCCAGATCGTGCGCGTGAAGGTGATCGAGATGGACGACAAAGGCCGCGTGCGGCTGTCGATGAAGGCGCTGCAGTCCGAAAGCGCCGGCGAGGCCCCAGCCGCCCAGTAAGGCGCTCGCTGCGCAAAGAAAAAGGACGCTGCGGCGTCCTTTTTCATTTTCGATCAGGCCAATCTGCTATTGGCTTTGGTCGCTCATCAGAAGACGAATCATTTCGCCATCTGTTTCTCACGCCTTTCCTCGATTTCCTTGCAGTCGATGCACAGGGTGGCGGTGGGGCGCGCTTCGAGACGCTTGAGGCCGATTTCCACGCCGCAGGCTTCGCAGTAGCCATATTCGCCACTTTCGATGCGCGCGAGCGATTCGTCGATCTTCTTGATCAGCTTGCGCTCGCGATCGCGGTTCCTGAGCTCGAGCGCGATATCCGATTCCTGACTGGCGCGATCGTTCGGGTCGGCAAACACCGTCGCCTCGTCCTGCATCGTATGCACGGTCTTTTCGATGTCATCCAGCAGCTCGGCCTTCAGGGATTCGAGGATCTTCTTGAAGTGGGCGAGCTGTTTCGGATTCATGTATTCCTCGCCCTTTTTGGGAACATAGGGGGGGAATTGCTTGTGCAGAGTTTCTTCGGCCATCTTGGATTGTTCCGGTCGGCAAAAAAACGAAGTTTAACAACGAAACCGTTCCTGCTCGCAAGTTTTCGTGCAAATTCTCTCAATTGCCGTTGACGCGAATTGTGGAAGTCCCTATCATTCGCGGCTCGCAATTCCCCGATAGCTCAGTCGGTAGAGCGCCGGACTGTTAATCCGTAGGTCCCTGGTTCGAGCCCAGGTCGGGGAGCCAAATAAATCAAGGCCCTGCGTGATTCGCGTCGTGCAGGGCCTTTTGCTTTTGTGTAATTCCTGTGTAATTGCGCCGGGAACCCGTCATGACGCTTTCGGCTCCTTCACCCCGTAGCGCTCTTCGAGCTTGTCCATGGCAGCCTGGATGTGCGCGCCGTTTTGGTGGCTGTAGCGCTCGACCATGCTCAGATTCTTGTGGCCGCTGATGCGCTTGACCGTCGGCAGATCGACGCCGGCCTGCACCAGATGCGTGATGGCAGTATGGCGCAGGGTGTGGCGCACCACCTGTTTTACATCGAGACCGGCCGCAAGCACACAGCGGCGAAACGGCTTGTCCAGATTGACGGTGCGGCCTTCCTTGGCGCCCATTGACGGAAATAGCCAGGCGACGCCGGGTTGCAGGCTTGCGACGTAGTTTTCGAGGTAATCGGCTAGGCTCTTGGTGATCGGCTGCTCGCGCGCACCAGCCTTGGCTTTCGGGATGTAGATGACCAGGCGTTGCGTGTCGATATGTTCGCGCCGGATGCTGAGGATTTCCGACTTACGCATCGACGTTTCCAGACCGATGCGGATGAAGGGGTAAATCTGCCGGTTCTGGTCGCCCTCGGCGGCTTTCAGCAGCCGGTCGATCTGCTCGACGGTCAGATAGGTGATGCGGCCGGCATGCTCTTTCAGGCGCTTGATGGTGGCCGGGCGATGATCGAGCCAGCCCCATTCGATGGCCTTGTTGAGCAGATGCGACAGTACCGCCAGTTCGCGGTTGATCGTCGCCGGCTTGGTGGGGCCGCCGAAAACAGGTTTTCCGCCAGGACCGTTAGGGCGCATCGTCGGCTCGGTGCCGCGTTGTTTCTTGTAGCGCTCGACATCGAAGCTGGAGATTTTCGATAGCGGTGTGTCGCCGAAGAACGGCACAAGATGTTGCTCAAGCCGGTAGCGTTTCGTCTCGATGTCCTTGCCACCTTCCTGCTCCAGCTTGGCGATGTACTTCTCGGCGGCTTCGCGGAACGAGAGCGCCAGCTTGCGGCCCTTGGGCAGATTGAGCCGACCAGCCTTGGCATCCTGCCGCGCCTTCTCGATGAATTCCTCGGCCTGCGTGCGCGTGGTGCCTTCTGATTCGCGACCGATAACGCGGTGGATGCGCTGGCCATCGACCATGACATTGACGATGAACACGCCGTCGCCGTTGGCCAGCCGCTCGAAGGTGATGCCGTGCTCGTTGATTTTTCCGCCGGTGGCCAATTTGCGCATGGCTGGGCGGGTGAGTTTGGTATAGGTCTTGGCCATGACGGGCTCCGGTCAGAAGGGAATATCCTCGGTGTCGTCGGCTTGCGTGACTTTCAAAGACGGCGGCGTGCGCGGGTACACACGCCCTTCCTTGATGGCCTTGCGCGTGAGCATCGCCCATTCTTGCGCTTTGCCATCCGCGACGAACTGATTGAGACTGCCCCACTCTTGGCGCAGCGCGGGAAAAATGTAGTCTTCGAGGACATCCCATCGCCAGCCGATCTTGCCGCTGGCCGTGCGGAATCTGGCCGGTTCGAGCAATTCGGAATCGAGCAAGACCTTCCACAAAATCTGCTCGTCGTGGGTAAGCAGATCGGGATATTTGATAGCCAGGCGAACGAATCGCTCCGCGTCATCGACATCCCATAGTTCGGCGGCATCCTGCTCGATGGTGATGTTGTCGTCGCCGTTGTAGCCGCTGCCGTGATAGATGGTTACGTCACGGAAGCTTTGCTCGACCGCCCACTCGATGAAACTCGAAACCGTGCGCCGCTGCTTGCGGGCAGCCAGTTCCGCCAGATAGCGCAGTTTCGGATCGAGTCGCACAGTCACGGTCTCGGAACGTGAGAGCTTTCCACCGCCGCCTTTACGTTTGCTTTCCGGATGTTCGGTTGCCATGCAAAGTCCTTTCTTTCGGAAGTTCAATTTCCTTCTAAGGAATTCTAGCACCACATTAGTTCTTTGACAATCTATAGTGTCTGTTAGTAATCTTGTATTGTCTTTCAATACATATGGAGGCATTCATGACGCAGGCTCAACTCAAAACTCTCGACGTTGTCACCTATCCGGACGGCCGCATGGACACCCGGAATACCTCGATCTACACCGGGCTATCGGAAAAAACCCTGGCGATGATGCGCTGCAATGGCACCGGCCCGAAATTCGTCAAGCGTGGCCGCATCTTCTATTTCCGGGCCGACGTTGACGAGTGGATGACTTCCCAAGGCCGCCTGACCAGCACCGCCCAGGCCAAACAACGTGCGGCTTGAGCATTTCGCGATGCGCACCTTGGTACCGGGCCGGCACGGTCTCGACCGCTTCGACCGCGCCCGCCTGCCCGATCCGCTCACCTACTACGCCGCCGAGCTGGAGCGCCTGCGCCCAACGGGTAATAGTGGCCGCCATGCCTCGGCGCGCTGCCCCTTCCACGACGACACCCACCCCAGCCTGACGGTAAATCTCGAAACCGGCGCTTTCCGCTGCCACGTTCCCGAATGCGGCGCACACGGGCGCGGCGTGCTGGACTTTCACATGGCGCGCTACGGCCTCGGCTTCGTTGCCGCCGCCAAGGAACTGGGCGCATGGAGGACCACGCCATGAACGCCCTGGAGAAAATCGCGCCGAACCCGGGAATGGTGACTGACACACTGGACAGACTGTTGCGCTACGCCCTGCACAAAGGCGGCGTCAGGTCGAACCAGATCGAGTCGGCCGAGACCCGCTGGGACGCACTGGTGGAGCGTTTCGCGCAGATGCAGGCCGCACCGCGCGTCGCCAACCCGGAAGCCGCTCCCGCGCTGATCTTTGCTGAGTTCAAGCCGGGTAGCACGCGCCACGACGCCAATGTGATCGCCATGACCGCGCTGGTGCTCGACATCGACAAAGAAGCCGACCTCGACCGCATCCGCGCCGCGCTGGCCGGCTGGGAAGCCGCGATCTACACCACCAAGCGCAGCACCCCAACGGCGCCGCGGCTGCGCGTGATTTTGCCCTTGGCCGCACCCGTGCCGGCGCGCGACTGGATAGGCACCTATCGGCAGTTTGCGATGACACTCGACCTGCCGGGGCTGGATGCCTGCGCCGAAAAACTCTCGCAGCCATTTCTTGCGCCTCCAGGCGGAGGCCACTTCGAGCGCCTGCCCGGCGACTGGCTCGACCCTGCGCCGTTCATCGCCGCCGCGCGCCAGGCCGAATACGACGCCCTGCCGCAGCCCGAAGCCATCGGCCAGCAGCTACCCGCCGTGCCGGCGCTCGACACCGACCTGATCCCCGCGCCGCTGCGCGGCTGGGTCGCCGACGTGGCCTATCGCATGCAATGCCCGGTCGATTACTGCGCCGTCGGCGCGCTGGTGGCGCTGGCCGCCGTGGTCGGTGCCGCCGTTGGCATCCGCCCCAAGCGCAAGGATGACTGGCTGGTGATTCCCAACCTGTGGGGCGGCGTCATCGGCCCGCCCTCGAAAAAGAAAACCCCGTCTCTCGCCGAGATGCTCAAGGCGCTCGGCCGTCTGGAAGTCGCCGCCAAGGAAGGCACCCAGCAGGCCAAGGCCGTTGCGGCCGACCCCGAAACCAAGATCAAGCAGAAGCTCCTGAAAAAGGAGCTCGAAGCCGCCATCAAGGCCGAGCGCGAAGAAGCGCGGTTGGAAACCGAAGCCGATGCCTATGTTGAAGCCAAGGGCAAGAAGGAAGTGCCGTCCCGCCAGCGCCGAATTTTGCAGGTGCGTCCCGCCGCGATCATCAAGGCCGAGCTCGCCGCGCTCACCGCCCCGCCCACCGGCACACTGCAAGCGCGCTTTCGCACCAACGACGTCACCATCGAAGCCCTGCACGATTTGCTCTCCGCCAACCCGCGCGGCATCCTCGTCTTCCGTGATGAACTCGTCGGCCTGCTCAAGGGCTGGGAGAAACAAGGCCACGAGCAAGATCGCGCCTTTTATCTCGAAGCCTGGAACGGCCACGGCAGTTTTCCGCTGGACCGCATCGGGCGCGGGCATGTCATCTGCGACAACATGTGCGTCTCCATTCTCGGCGGCACCCAGCCCGATAAGGTGCGCGGCTATCTCTATCAGGCCCGGCAGGAAAACGACGGCCTCTTGCAACGCTTCCAACTGCTGGTCTATCCCGACACCGCAGCCTATACCGGCATGGTCGATGAATACCCGGACGCCGCCGCGCGCGATACCGCCTTCGCCGTCTTCGATACCCTGGCGCGCGCCGACTTCGCGTTGATGGGCGAAACCGACCGCTACGGCAAGATTCCCCACCTGCGCTTTGCCGATGCCGCGCAGGAAGTTTTCAACGCCTGGTATGACGACCTGCACCTGAACCAGATCGAAGCGCCGGAGGCGCCGCCGTTGATCGTCGAATACCTCTCCAAGCAACCCAAGACCTTTGCCGCGCTGGCGCTGCTGTTTCACCTGATCGACCGCGCCGACGCCATCCGGCAGGGCCTAGCGCCCGGTCCGGTGTCGGAGGCTGCCGCCCGCCGCGCGCAAGGCTGGTGCAGCTACCTCGCCGCCCACGCCCGCCGTGTCTTCGCCCTTGGTCAGACGCTGCAAAGTCAGGCTGCGGGCGAACTGGCCCGGCGCATCCAGGCCGGCGCGCTCGACGGGCTGGAAACCTTCACTGCCCGCGACATCTACCGCAAGCAATGGAGCCTGCTCGACGACCCCGAGATCGTCGCCCAAGCCCTGGGCGAACTGACCGAGGCCGGCTGGCTGTTGCGCGATGCCCAGGCGGCAGGCTGGCAGATGCGCGGGCATGTGCGGTATCGGGTGAATCCGAAGGTGAAAGCCTGATGTGTGCTGTCCTGCCAGCGCCGACTTTGCGATGGCGCGCCCTATGAGCCAGACTAGCCGGAGAATATCCCGGATTTGCCCGTCACTTTCCAGCCTATCCCTTGACGCGATCAGGTAGCATTCTTCTAATTCAGCCGGCGGCGCATGTCTCCGGCTTTTGCATTCCATTCGAGTGAAGTTCATGGCAGAAAAGATGACCGCCCCGCTGATTACCACGCTGCCCGACGGAAAAATCTGCGACTTCATTGACGGCACGATCCGCAATGACACGCCCGAGGAATATGTCCGACAGAACATCGAGCGTCGTTTGGTCAAGGAACTGGGCTACAAGCCGGAACGCATCGCCGTCGAATTCCCGATCAAGGTGGGCTCATCTACCAAGCGCGTCGACATCGCCATCTTCCCCGATGGCGCTCTGCACAAGCAGGAACACATCGACATCATCATCGAATGCAAGCATGAGAAAGTGAAGCCTTCCGACAAAAAGGACGGCGAGGATCAGCTCAAGTCCTACCTGTCGTCCTGCCCTAATGCGCAGTGGGGCATGTGGACCAACGGACGGCACAAGTCGGTCTTTCGCCGCATCGAAGCCGAGGGGCGCGTGCAGTGGGAGGAACCCAACGACATCCCCGCGCACGACGGCAATATCGACGACACCGACCGGCCGACGCGCGAGCGCCTAATGCGCTCGACCGACGACAACCTGTTGTTTTCCTTCCGTACCTGTCACGACCATATCTACATCACCGACGGCCTGCCGAAGGACAAAGCCTTTTTCGAGCTGCTGAAGGTCATCTTCTGCAAGATTCACGACGAGCGCAACATCCCCAAGCCGCTGGAGTTCTACGCCACGGCCAAGGAGAAGGCGAGCAACGATGGCCGGCTGACGGTGCAGAACCGCATCGGCAAGATTTTCAACGAAGTGAAGAAGCGCTATCCGGCGATCTTTGACGCCAACGACGTCATTACTCTCAAGCCGCGCTCGCTCGCCTACATCGTCGGCGAACTGCAACGCTACAGCTTCCTCGACACGCACATCGACGTGAAGGGCAAAGCCTACGAGGAACTGGTTGGCAGCAACCTTCGCGGCGACCGCGGCGAATTCTTCACCCCGCGCAACGTTCAGCGCATGGCCATCCAGATGCTCGACGTGAAGCCGGGCGAGAAGATTTTGGACCCGAGTTGCGGCACGGGCGGCTTCTTGGTCATCGCCATGAACGAAGTCATTGATCGACTCAAAGGCTCGCTGCGCGACATGCCGTCCGGCGATGGCTACCGGCAAGTGCTGAACGAGAAGATTCGCGAGACCGCCGAACGCTGTTTCTTCGGCTTCGACATCAACCGCGAGCTGGTCAAGGCCACCAAGATGAACATGGTGATGAACAACGACGGCTCCGGCAACATCCTGCAAAACGACAGCCTCTCCCATCCGCATCAATGGGAGCCTGAATTCCGCGACAAGCTCGCCAAGGCGCTGGAGATCGACCCCGCCGAACTGCGCGGGCCGGACTGCATCGGTCACTGGGACGTCATTGCCACCAACCCGCCCTTCGGCGGCAAGCTGCCCGTCTCCGACCGTGAAACCCTGGCGCAATTTGATCTAGCCCATGTCTGGAAGAAAGGCGACGACGGCCGCTGGCGGATGACCGACGAGCTTTACGGCACGCGCCCGCCGGAAATCCTTTTCATCGAACGCTGCTGGCAGTTGCTCAAACCCGGCGGCCGCATGGCCATCGTTTTGCCCGATGGCATTCTCGGCAATCCCGACCTGGAATATGTGCGCTGGTGGATCATGATCCATTGCCGCATCGTCGCCAGCATCGACCTGCATCCGGACACCTTCCAGCCCAACAACGGCACGCAAACCTCGGTGCTGTTGTTGCAGAAGAAAACCGCCGACGAAATGCGCAAGGAAGAAAAGCAGGGGCAACTCGACGACTACGAAATCTTTATGGCGCAGACGCTCGCCATCGGCCACGACAAGCGCGGCAACGTGCTCTACAAACGCAACGACGACGGCGAGGAAATCCTGTTTCCGCCCGAGGGCGAGGAAACCGAGTTGTATGAGGTTGGCGCCCAAGGCGACGCCAGCCGCCGCGTGCTGCGGCCGACCAAACAGGTCGATGACGATACCCCCGTCGTTGCGCGCGAATTTCTCGACTGGAAAAAGTCGGCGGTGCTCGGATGGTGAAGACCGCCCGCGCTCACTCGCAGGGCAAGGCGCATCTGGCCAGCCGCAGCGTCGGCGTGCGCCTGACCGAAGTCATGGGCGCGGGACTGCGTCTCGAAGCCTCCGCCTACGCGCTCGAAGCGCGACAAGCCATCGCGGAGTTGCAGGCGTGCCCGCATCCGCTCAAGGCGGTGTTGGGGGAAGGCGGGGTATGCCAAGACGCACACAACGGGGCCAGGTTTCCGCGCGTCTATGTTGGCGAAACGAATGGCGTTCCCTTCCTTTCCAGTTCCGACATCATCGGACTGCGACCAGAACGCGGCAACTATCTGAGCCGCAAGCACACGCCAAAACTCGAACAGCTACTCATCCAGCCCTGGACGGTGCTGGTTTCTCGTTCCGGCACCATTGGCAATGTCAGCCTGGCGTCCCCGCGCATGGCGGGCTGGGTATTGTCAGAGGACGCCATTCGCATCACCGCGCCGGATCGTGACACGGCGGGTTATGTCGCGGCGTTCTTGCGGACACAATGGGGCCGCGCGCAACTGGTCGGCCTGACTTACGGTTCGGTGGTCCAGCACATCGAGCCCCACCACCTTGAGCGCGTCCTGATCCCCGATCTCCCCGCCATTCGCCGCATCGCCATCGGCCGCGCCTTTGTCGATGCCGCCTTGAAACGCGACGCGGCCAACGACCAACTGGATGCCGCCGACGCGCGACTGCGCGCCGCGCTGAAACTGCCGCCCTTGCCGGCGCTGAATCATGGCCCGGTGGTCGGCACCATCCGCGCCGCCGATTGGGCCGGCCGGCTCGATGCCTCGTTTCATAACCCGACGGCGCGTTGGGTTGAGCAACAGCTTCGCGCCAGCGGCTTGCCGGTACTGCCGCTCTCCGATGCGCGGCTGACCCAGGCGATCAACGCCGTCACCAAATTCCGCAAGCGCGTCTATGTGCCCAAGGGCGGTATCCCGCTGCTTTCCAGTAAGCAGCTTTTCCAGGTCGATCCCATCGAGTTGAAAGGGCTGGCACGTGGCGCGCACACGGACGATATGGAAGAGATTGCGCTCGCCACGAATACGATTGCGATTACCTGTTCCGGCACGATTGGCCGTGTTCAGATCATCCCCGCCTACATGAACGGCTGGGCGGCCAATCAGCACGCGCTGCGCATCATCCCGGCAGACGACGAGAAAGCCGGCTATCTCTATGCGTGGCTGGCAAGCGATTACGGCCAAGCGTTGATTACTCGATACAGCTACGGCTCGGTGATTCTCGAATTCGACCGCTTCATGGCTGGAGAAGTCTCCGTGCCACTCCTACCCGACCCCGAGCGCAAAGCCATTGCCGCCTTGGTGCTTGACGCCAACCGCCTGCGCGACGAGGCGTGGACGTTGGAACAGGGCGCGCTAAAGATGCTGCGCGATGAGATTGCCGGGGCGTAGTGATCAGCACCAACTTTGGGGTGGCTCGCCCTTGTGTGCCGCTTAAAATGCTCGCTAATAGCATTCGACTGGCCGGCCCGCCGCACAGAAACCACAGGTTTTCACACTCATTATTGGCCCTCCTTGGCCGTTAACGGAAGAACACGGAACTTACCATCGTGGTACCATTCAAAAACTTGTCGGCCTTCAATGGGGTTTTACCGAAGGACGGCGAGAGCCGAAAAATCGCTGGCGGGCCGCTGTATCCACTTGCCGACGTGCAGGCGCTGACGCTTCAAGCGGGCAGCTTGAATCTCTGGACGCGCCGCTGCATGCAGGATGTGGCCAAATTGGGGTTTGATACGGATGATGTGGGCGGCTTGATTCGGGAACTGACGAAACAAGATTACCGGGATTCGGAATGGTGCGATAACGGCAATAGCTGGGCGGCGTGCGATGCCTACACGCTCAAGCGCCTTGAATTCATCGAAGCCGCCGGTAAGTCTTTTCGCATCGAGTACTTTTTGAAATTTGCATTGGGTAAGTCGGGCAAGCTGATTCTGATCGTGTCTTGTCATACATCGAGCTAGAGACGGGGAAGATCATGAGCGACAAAACGCTGTGTCCGCTGTGCGGCGAGGGCCATTTGACCTCGCGGGTAGAGGATACGGTCACCGAGTACGCCGGCCATCAAGGCAGGGTAACGCTGCGCTTTGCCGAGTGCGATGCCTGCGGTTCTGAACTCACGGATGACGCTGATAGCCGCGCCAACAAGCGCGCCGTGGTGGCTTTTCGCAAGTCGGTCGATGGCCTGCTGACCGGTGCCGAGATTCGCGCGTTGCGCGAGCAGTATGGCATCACCCAGGATCAGGCGGCACGTCTGTTCGGTGGCGGCCCCAAGGCTTTCAGCAAATACGAGACGGATGACGTTGTGCATTCAGTGTCGATGGACAATCTGTTACGACTGGTGCAGCGAAGCGAGGAGGCGTTCGCGGAGCTTGTTGCCTTGAAGGGTATGACGGCGGAGATTCCGCCGCGCACGATGCGTGCTAAGTTGCGCCCGGCCATCATCGAGTTCGTGGTCAAGCAGATGCAATCGCAAGAAGACGCACCTCATACCGTCCGCCGCATGATCCTTTACTCCGCCCCGCACGGTGAGCTGCGCGGCACACTGCATTGACATGGACAATCCCAGCTTGCGCCCGCGCCTGATGACGTTTCGCGTCATCGAGTTCAATTCTCGCAACGCGCTTCCGCGCACCGAACGCATGGAAGTGATGTTTTCGATGACGCCAACCATAGAAATCGGCTTGGGCGTTCCTTCGACACCCGAGGGAAACTTCGAGGCCATTGTGTCGATCCGCATGGATGGTAAAGCCGTCGTCAAGGAGACCCCGGACCAGTCGCTGGCCGATTTATCGGCGCAATATGAGGCGCGCTTCACTTACCCGCCGGGCACGACCGAGACAGAACTGTTGCCACGCTTCGAGCAGGAACAACATCAGTATGTGCTGGCAGCGCAGGCATTTCCGCTGGCCGCCAGCCACTTTCGCCGCGAGTTGATGTCGATGGGCTTTCAGGTTCAGGGCCTGCCGCTTGGACTTTGACGGCAGCTTGCCGTCGCGCCAGCGCCGACTTTTCACTGCGTCCAGTGTGTCAGTTCCCGAACCGACGTAGCGCGCGAATTCCGCATCACCCTCCGAACGCCCGTCATGCGGCTTGCTCCTGGCGCGTGGAGGAGTCACCGGGCGCCGCAAGCCGCCTGCCGGGCTACCGCGTCACGGACTGATCCACGCCAGCGCGCATAAGGCCGCGCCCTGGCTTTGTGCGCACCTCGACCGCTATTCCCTCCTGCACCGCCGCCGCTACGCCACTGCGCCGGCCAGCGGTAAAGCTGCTCGCCGGCTTGCGGCTTGCAGGTGGCTACCGTGTCGCGTACTCCACCACGCCGTCGCGCTGCGCGCCACGGCTTTGTCTCTCTCGCTATCGCCGTCCCGGCAGCGCCGACTTTTGCCCTCCGCTAGCGTAGTCGCATACTGCCCGCCGCCTTCGCCGCCAGCTTCGCTCGCGGCTCCGTCGGCTACCTCAACCCCGGCTTGCTCGCGGTGCTCGATTGCAGCCAGGCCGGCCTGGGGTAAATCGCAAGCGATTGAACATAACAGCGCATTACCCAAAGTCGGCCAGTCGCTACGCCGGACTTCGCTTGGTGGCCGACCGCTGACGCGCCCTGCGGGTTCGGGTAATGGTCTGTTATGTCTTGCGCCCCCGGCCGTCCCAACACCGTTATTCGGCGCTGCGCGTGGTTTCAGTCAGCGCTGCGCGATGGGTGGCTTACGCTCAACATCCGGGCCGCGCTTGCGCGCCTGCTGGCACGCTCGCTGTCCGGCTGCGCCGGGCAGTCAGTAGGTGGGTACCGTCTTGCCAGCGCCGACTTTTCGATAGCTTTGACTAAGCAATGAAAGATGGTCGATAGTCTGGGAAAATCGCTGGCATCACCATCATCATTGGGAGTCGCCACATGACCGCCACCCAGTCTGTTCCAATCGCTCCATCCGTCAGGCATATTCGACCCGAGCCAATTCACGCGCCGTCGGCGAACTATCAGGCCGTGCGCTTCAATGCGGTGAAGCACGGCATCCTTTCGCGCTGCACCGTGCTGCCGCACGAGGACGCCGCCGAGTTTGCCGATCTGCTGGCCGCGCTGGTGGATGAGCACCAGCCGGCTGGCGCGACCGAAATGCATCTGGTTGAAGACCTGGCTGCCATCATGTGGCGCAAGCGGCGGGTCATGGTCGCCGAGGGCGCTACGATCAATCGCGGTCTGCTGTCCGTGGTGAATGATCGTCACGATGAGGACTGGCATTCGCCCAGCCCGGTCATGGCCGCTGTGCCATTCGAACGCGGCTTGCCAAAGCAGGGCACCGACTTGCGCGATCTGGTGGGCATGAGCCCGGCCGACGTCACCGAGAGGCAGCGCGAGGCTCAGCACGATCTGGCGGCTACCGAGAGGGCCGCCGCCATCCTGCGACGTGGCGGTGACGATGCCTATGACAAGGCGCTGCGCGCGCTGCTGCCGGATTCGCGCGACTGGTGGCAGGAGTATGTCGACGATGAGGAATATCCCGCCACGGCGGAAGGCTTGGCCGAGTTCATCCGCGAACACCTGATGCCGCTTTGCATTGCGATGCAACGCCAAGCCCAGCATCACGAGGCGATCAAGGCGCAGGCCATCGGCGAGGGTTTGCAAGTGCATCGGCTGGAAAAGATCGCCCGCTACGAAACCCATCTGGACCGGAAGTTCGAGCGCACGCTGGCGATGCTGGTGAAACTCAAGGAACTGCGATCAGGCCGGTAGCAGCGGGGCTCAATCTGTTTCGCAAAATCGCCTGCCGTCTCGCCAGCGCCGACTTTTGCAGATTCACAAGGGTTTTCCGGCACTGCTCCAGATTTGCCCGTAACATTCTGGCCTTGACCATCGCCGGGGCTGCCTCATATACTGCATCTAATAACACCCGCCACGCCTCTGCTTGCAAGCGCACCCCGGCGGGTTTTTTATTGCCCATGAAGTTCGCCAAGCCTGCCACCTCGATTGACGATCAGATTGCGCTGCTGAAGCGTCGCGGGCAGGTGATCGTCGACGAGGACCGCGCCAGGCATTACCTGCGCTTTGTCGGCTACTACCGCCTGGCCGGTTACGCGCTGCCGTTTCAGGTGAATTACAACGCCGACGGCTCGCATCGCTTCCTCGATGGGGTCAGTTTCGAGGACATCCTCGACCTCTACGTTTTCGACCGCAAGCTGCGGCTGGCGGTGATGGATGCGGTAGAGCGCATCGAGGTTGCTTTCCGCGCTCAGTTTTCGCAGACGATGAGCGTACTGCACGGCCCACACTGGTTCATGGATGCCGCTCATTTCGTGCCCAGCTACCGGCACGACAAATTCATCGAGCGCATCAAGGATGACATCGGCCACGACAAGTCGCGCGCCGCGATGCGCCAGACCTTCATCAAGCACTACTACGACAAATATGGCGACCCGGAACTGCCACCGTCGTGGATGGTGTTCGAGGTCTTGTCTTTCGGTACGGTGTCGCAAGCCTTCAAGAGCCTGACCCGCCAGAACCAGAAGCCCGTCGCCAAGGCTTTCGGCCTGGATGGTGCCGTGCTCGCCTCGTGGCTCCACGCGCTGTCCTACCTGCGCAATCTGGCGGCCCACCACCAGCGTTTGTGGAATCGCACCTACACCATCAAGCCGATCCAGGCCAAGCAATACGCGGCCGAGTTGCAAGACACGATGCGCTTCTACGCGCAGGCGGTGATGGCCGAGGTGCTGTTGAAGGTGGTTTCGCCGGATACCCATTGGGGCCAGCGCTTGGCCGATCTGCTGACCGAGCACCCCAAGGTGCGGGCAGATCGTCTTGGATTTCCTGTCGACTGGCGCAATCGCCCGCTCTGGCGAGCGTAGCTGCACCGCTACCGCCGTCCCGCCAGCGCCGACTCTTCAAGACTGGCAGAAGATTGTCCGCCGCGTCTTGCCCGCCAGCCTTTGTCAATACTGGCCTTGGGCCAGAATCCTTGTGTAATTCCTGTGTAATCGGGCATGGAAAATTACACAAAAGGCAAGAACATCGTAGAACTAAGCGCGGTGATGGAACAGTTTGAAAGTATTTAAAATCAATTGGTTGAAAAGTTTCCAGAATTCGCTGGAATGCGCCCTCGCTCCTGACTTGGGGTCTGTTAATCCGTAGGTCCCTGGTTCGAGCCCAGGTCGGGGAGCCAGAATGCCTGAGGCCCAGCACGGTGTGTTGGGCCTTGTCGTTTCCGGATACCGCCATGTCACTGACCCGTTTCGCCGTGGTGTTCCTGCTCGGCGCGAGCTGGGCGGTTGCGGCTTTCCCCGCGGAGGGACGGCAGGTGCCGCTGCAGGCCGAGAGTGACGGCATCAGTGACAGCAGCACTCTGGAGCGGCGTCTCCAGCATTTGAGCTGGGCACAATTCAGACGGGTGGTCGAGGCCGTCCCGAAACTCAAGGCCAGTGTCGATGCCTATGGGCCACTCGGTTGGGAGTATGTGCGGGCGAATTATTCGACCTACCCCTGGAAAAAGAACATCGACCGGCTCGATGCCGCCGAAAGGCAGCAACTCGCCGAACTGATCGACAAAGCGCGCACTGCACCTTGAGAGGGACGGTCGAAGTGCCGTCCCGCCAGCGCCGAGTTTCAGTTGAGTTTCTTAGCCGGCCGATGCAGCTTGAGTGTGTGCGTGTTCTGCGGCTCGTCGCTGAAATAAGGCCGCTCCTTCGCGGTCATGCCGGCTTCGTTCGCCAGTTCCCGCTCACGTTCCGCGATCAGTGCGAACAGGCCGCGAATGTCCTCGATCGTGCTTTCCTGCAATGGGTTGGGCCGGCCGGGACGCGGTGCGGTGTCCTTGACGATGTTGCCGAGTACCTTGCGCAGCACGCGCAGGATGCGTTGTTCCTTCGTGAGTCCTTCGTTGTCCATGGTGATCTCCGTTTGGGGTGGGCGCTCGATATTACCCGTTATGCGGCTTCGAAATGTTCGAGCACCAGCTGCACGTTCGCTTCGCCCTGCCATTCGTTGATGTCGAGGCGGAAAGCGGCGCGGATGCGGTCGGGCGCGCCTGCGGCATGGTTGAAGCGGATCGCATCGAAGCGCGCGCGGCCCTGTTGCAGCGTCAGCTTCAGATGTTTGTCCTTGAGCAGGCGTTGCTGGACGACGTCGAATTCATCGGCAAAGAGCGGCGCCGGAAAGCCCTGCCCCCAGACGGCCTCCTGTAGCAGGCGTGCCGAGGTCAGCCCGAAATAGGCGGCTTCGAGCGGGCCATCGGTCTCCAGCGTGCGCGTCAGCGCCGCTGGCGGAAGCCAGGCGCGCGCCACCCGTTCGAACAGCATCTCGAATTCGGCCAGATCGTTCTCCTTGAGCGTCAGCCCGGCGGCGGCCGCATGGCCACCGAAGCGCAGCAGCAGGCCGGGTCGCTGCTTGGCGACGAGGTCGAGCGCGTCGCGCAGATGCAAGCCGGCGATCGAGCGCCCGGAGCCTTTCAGCTCGCCGTCCTCCCCGCGCGCGAAGACGAAGGTCGGACGATGCAGTCTTTCCTTGACACGCCCGGCGAGGATGCCGATCACGCCCTGGTGCCAGCTCGGATCGAACAGGGTGATGCTGGCGCGCTGGGCGACGTCGAGGTCTTCGAGCTTTAGCGCGGCGGCATCGTGCATGTCGGCTTCGATCGCCCGGCGCTCGTGGTTGATGGCATCGAGCGCCTGAGCGATGTTGAGCGCCCGGCCCGGATCATCGGTGATGAGGCATTCGATGCCGAGGCTCATGTCGGCGAGCCGTCCCGCGGCATTCAGGCGTGGCCCGATGGCAAAACCGAGATCGAAGCTGCCGGCGCGCAGCGGGTCGCGCCCAGCGACCGAAAGCAGTGCGGCGATGCCCGGTGTCATGCGGCGCTGGCGGATGCGCGCGAGGCCTTGAGCGACGAGGATGCGGTTGTTGCGGTCGAGCGGCACCACGTCGGCCACCGTGCCGAGCGCGACGAGATCGAGCAGACTGGCGAGATTCGGTTCCGAGCGCACGGCGAAATGGCCACGCCGGCGTAGTTCGGCGCGCAGCGCCAGCATCACGTAGAACATCACGCCGACGCCGGCCATCGCCTTGCTCGGGAAGGGACAGCCTGGCTGGTTCGGATCGACGAGCGCATCGGCGGCGGGGAGCTCGTTGCCGGGCAAATGGTGGTCGGTGACGATCACCGTCATACCCAGGCGCTTTGCCTCGGCCACGCCGGCGACACTGGCGATGCCATTGTCGACCGTGACGAGCACATCGGGATGCCGTGTCGCGGCCAGCCGCGCGACTTCGGGGGAGAGGCCGTAGCCGGTCTCGAAGCGGTTCGGTACCAGGTAATCGACCGCGCCGCCCATCGCGCGCAAGGCGCGCACGCCCACTGCACAGGCGGTGGCGCCGTCGCAGTCGTAGTCGGCGACGATGAGGATCCTTCTGCCCTTGGTGATGGCATCGGCGAGCAGCGCGGCGGCCGTGTCGATGCCCTTCATGCCGGCGGGCGGCAGCAGCGATTTGAGCTGCGTGTCGAGCTCGTCGGCCGATGCGATGCCGCGTGCCGCATACAGCCGTGCCAGCAGCGGATGCACACCGGATTGCTCCAGCATCAGCCGCGCGCGCTGCGGGACGGGACGGATCGCGATGCGCGTCATTTCAGCGCAGTGAGCGGCTGCGGTCGGCGCCAGAAACGCAGCCGGTCGCCGCGTTTCCATTCAAAGGCGACGGTTTCGGGCTGCCTGCCCAGCCGCGTGCCGATCAGGCTCACCGTCCGGCAGGCGGTCAGAGCGGGGGCGAGCCAGTCGCGCTCGAGATCCAGCAAGGACTCGCGCCAGGCGAGCGCATCGAGGGTGCGGGCCGCCGCGGCGAGGCCGGGGTGGATCGCGCATACGCGGCCGTGGGCAGGCTGAAAGCAGGGAGGCGCGGGCTGGCAGTCCAAGCCCGCCAGCCGGCACAGTCCGGCGACGACCGGATCGTCGCACAGGACGGTATCGAACGCGGGCAGGATTCTTTTCGGCAAAGCGCCGAAGCCCCACGGCCACAGGCTGTTGGCGGTCGGACGGCCGGCGGCCTCGCGGGCGCGATTGACCGGGTGTGCGTGCAGCACCGTCTGTGCTTCGAGCAACAGTCGGCGCCAGGCCGGGCCATCGGCGCCTCCCGGCAGGCGCGGGTCGATCGGCTGCTGGATGGCTGACGGCAAATCCTGGCTTTCCAGCCGGAGCGGCCGGGTGAGGCGCAATTCCCACTGCCCCGGGGCGGAGGCGGAAAGCTCCCCCCAGTCGGCGAACAGTGGCCCGATGGCGGTGAGCAGGGCGTTGCTTTCTGCCGTAACGAGGGCGAGCCGGACCGGATCGTCGAGCGTCACTCCCCGGGCGCCGACCTGCCAATGCACCGGATCGAGACACAGCCATTCGCCGGGTGCCGCTTTGCCAGCGCCGATTTTGCGCAATGCGGCGGCCGGGATGCTTTCGAGGCCGAACAGATGGGCGAGTGCATCGTCCGGCAGCGTGCGCCGCCGGCCGCGGCCGAGCAGGTGCGACAGCCTCGGCGCGGCGAGATCGAAGGTCGTGCTTTCGAGGATTTCGACCGGCAGCAAGAGGCCGGGGACCAGCAAAGTCAGGTGCATGAGGCATGTTAACATGCCGCCCCAATGGCTTTCGAAACCCCTTATGAAGCTCTGATCGGCCTGCGCTATACGGCGGCGAAGAAGCCGGGCGGCGGCAACCGCTTCATCTCCTTCATCTCGCTGATTTCCATGCTCGGCCTCGGCCTCGGCGTGGCGGCGTTGATCGTCGTGCTGTCGGTGATGAACGGCTTCCAGAAGGAGCTCAGGACGCGCATCCTCGGCGTCGCCTCACACGTGCAGGTGATGGGCGACGAGGGGGAACTCATTGGCTGGCCGGGCATCGTCGAGCGCGTTGCCGGGCATCCGCGTGTCCTGGCCGGCGCACCCTATGTGCAGCAGCAGGCGATGCTCTCGCTCGCCGGGCAGGTGAAAGGGGTGGTGGTACGCGGCATCCTGCCGGGCGAGGAGGAGAAGGTGGCCGATTTCGCCCGCCACATGAAGGCCGGCCGGCTGGAGGATCTGCAACCGGGCGAATTCGGCATCATCCTCGGCAGCGAGCTCGCCTATGCGCTGCGCGCCTATCCCGGCGACAAGGTGACGCTGATCGCGCCGCAGGGCATGGTGACGCCTGCCGCAGTGCTGCCGCGCATGAAGCAATTCACCGTCGTCGGCATCTTCGAGGTCGGCATGTTCGAGTATGACAGCGGCCTTGGGCTGGTGCGTCTCGAGGATGCGCAGAAGCTCTATCAGATGGGTGAGGCGGTCTCCGGCGTGCGTTTGAAGCTCGATGACCTGTTCGCCGCGCCGCAGGTGGTGCGCGAGCTCGCCGGCAGCCTGCCGCCCGGCTTGCGGCTCACCGACTGGACGAAGAGCCACGCCAATTTCTTCCGTGCCGTGCAGATCGAGAAGAACATGATGTTCCTGATCCTGCTGTTGATCGTCGCCGTGGCGGCCTTCAACATCGTCTCGACGCTGGTGATGACGGTGCAGGACAAGCGCGCCGACATCGCCATCCTGCGCACGCTGGGCGCCAGCCCCGGCAGCGTGATGGCGATCTTCGTCATCCAGGGTACGCTGATCGGCGCGATCGGCCTGCTGCTCGGTGTGGCCGGCGGTGTGGCGCTGGCCTTGAACGTCGAGACCGTGGTGCCGTTCATCGAGCGCGTGTTCGGCATCCAGTTCCTCGCCAAGGACGTGTATTACATTTCCGATCTGCCTTCCGACCTGCACTGGTCGGATGTCTGGATCATCGGCGCCACCTCGTTCGCCCTCACCGTGCTGGCGACGCTCTATCCGAGCTGGCGCGCCTCACGCACGAATCCGGCGGAGGCACTACGATATGAATGACCCGGTGCTCGCCTGCACGGCGCTGGCCAAGACCTTCCGCCAGGGGGCGGAAGCGGTGCGTGTGCTGATGGGCGTCGACCTCAGTGTCGAACGGGGCGAGACGGTGGCGATCGTCGGCGCTTCCGGCTCTGGCAAGAGCACCTTGCTGCATCTCTTGGGCGGGCTCGATACGCCGACGGCGGGCACGGTGAGGCTCCAGGGCCGCGATCTGGCGCAGGTGGCGGAGAACGAGCGCGGACGGTTGCGAAACGAGGCGCTCGGTTTCGTCTATCAGTTCCACCATCTGCTGCCGGAATTCACCGCGCTGGAAAACGTCGCGATGCCGCTATTGATCCGCCGCATCGCGAAAGCCGAAGCCGAAAGACAGGCGGCGGCGATCCTCGCCGAGGTGGGCTTGGGCGCGCGCTTCAAGCATCGGCCGGGGGAACTTTCCGGCGGCGAGCGTCAGCGCGCGGCGCTGGCGCGCGCCTTGGTCACACAGCCGGCCTGCGTGCTGGCCGACGAGCCGACCGGTAATCTCGACCGCCATACCGCCGACGAGGTGTTCGCGCTGATGTTGCGGCTCAACGCCAGCTTCGGCACCAGCCTCGTCATCGTCACGCACGACATGACGCTGGCGTCACGCTGCCAACGCCAGTTGTTACTCTGCGACGGTCGCTTGACGCCGCTGGCTGCGCCGGCGCCAGGCGCGCACTAGCCAGATGCGCCAGGCGATGCGCACGGCGAAGTAGCCGATGATGGCGAGCAGGGTGGCGAGCAGCACCAGCCCCCAGGCGAGTGGTGCGCCGAGCTGGAGCATCCAGTCGATCAGCGCGCCGACCCAGGTGATCAGCGTCTCGCTGCCCGGATCGCCGAAGTCCGGCGGGGCGATGAAGGCGCGCCTCGGGTGGCCCAGCAGCGCGAACATGCCCTCGCCGAGCGCAAAGGCGACGATGTAGAGCGGCGCGATCGTAAACGGATTGGTGTAGAGCGTGGTGAGGAGCGCCAGCGGCAGGTTGATGCGGAAGATCACGGCGCAGATCGCCGCACCGAGCATCTGGAACGGCCCGGGAATCAGGCCGCAGAAGAGGCCCACGGCGACCGCGCCGGCGGCGGAATGGCGGTTTAAGTGCCACAACCGCGGGTGCAGCAGCGTATTGCGGAACGGATACAGCCAGCGGTTTTCCTTCACCGCCGCATGGTCCGGCATGTGCTTGCGCAGCCAATGCTTCATGGAGCCATTGTAATGCCTTGGCGGGTGCTGGCTTTCGCGCTGGGCGTGTGGCTGCTGCAGCAGTGTGCCGTCCTGCCAGCGCCGAGTTTGCTCGCCGCGCTGGGGCTGGGCGGCGGAGCGCTGCTGATGTCGCGGTGGCGTGGATTGGCGGTATTCGGCGCTCTACTGCTCGGCATCACATGGGCAGGCGCATTTGCCCACAGGCGCATGCATGATGAACTGCCGGTGGAATGGCTGGGCCGCGACATCGAAATGACCGGCGTGATCGCCACGATGCCGCAAGGCTTCGAGCGTGGTCTGCGTTTCGTCTTCGAACCGCAGACGGCCAGTGCGCCGGTGCCCGCGAAGATTCTGCTTTCCTGGTATCGCCACGTCGACACGGAAAGCGAGGAGGGCGACGAGGAAGCGACTCTGCCCGGCGCTCTGCCGCTGCCGCATGCCGGCGAGCGCTGGCGGCTCGTGGTGCGACTGAAACGACCGCACGGCAATTTGAATCCCCATGGCTTCGATTACGAGGCCTGGCTCCTCGAGCGCGGCATTCGCGCCACCGGTTATGTGCGCAAATCGGATGCCAACCAGCGGCTTGCGCCGGCCGGCTTGACCATCGAGCGGCTGCGCGAAGCCGTGCGCGTGCGCATCCAGCGCGTCTTGCCGGACGCATCTTACGCGGGCGTGCTGGCGGCGCTGGCGATCGGCGACCAGCAATCGATTACCCCCGAACTGTGGCGGCTGTTCGCGGCGACCGGCATCACGCACCTGATGTCGATCTCCGGCCTGCATGTGACGATGATCGGCGCGCTCATCGGCGGGCTGGTCATGGCGTTGTGGCGGCGTCATCCGCGCCTGCCGCTCCTCATTCCGGCGCAGCAGGCCGCGGCGCTGGCGGCCTTCCTCGGCGCGTTTGCCTACGCCTTGCTGGCCGGTTTCGCCGTGCCGGCGCAACGCACGCTCTACATGCTCGGCGTCGTCGTCGCCGCGCTGCTCTCCGGGCGCAACCTCGCCGCGCCGACGGTGCTCGGCGCTGCCCTGTTGCTGGTGTTGCTCCTCGATCCGTGGGCGGTGCTCTCTGCCGGCTTTTGGCTCTCGTTCGGCGCGGTGGCGATCCTCTTCTTCATCGCCGCCGGCCGGCTTGGTGAGCGGCATTGGCTCGTCGAATGGCTGCGCGCACAATGGGCGATCACGCTCGGGATGATCCCGCTGCTCCTGGCGCTCTTTGGGCAGTTTTCGCTCGTCTCCCCATTCGCCAATGCGCTGGCGATCCCGCTCGTCAGTCTGGCCATCACACCGCTCGCCTTGCTCGGCAGCCTGCCCGGCTTCGCCTGGGCGCAGCAACTGGCCCATGCGCTGCTCGTGCCGCTGATGGATTTCCTCGAGTGGCTTGCCGGATTGCCGGGCGCGCTCTGGCAACAGCATGCGCCGCCGGCCTGGGCGGTGCCTCTCGCCGTCATGGGCGTCGTCTGGCTGCTGCTGCCGCGCGGCTTTCCGGCGCGCTGGGCAGGCGCCGTGCTGTTCCTGCCGTTGTTCGTCGTGCGCCCGGAACGGCCGGCGCCGGGCGAATATCGACTGACGGTGCTCGATGTCGGCCAGGGGCAGGCGGTGCATGTGCAGACCGCGACGCACGATCTCTTGTTCGATGCCGGCCCGGCCTTCAATGCCCAAAGCGATGCCGGCAGCCGTATCGTCGCGCCCTATCTGCGGGCCATCGGCGTGGCCAAGCTCGACCGGCTGATCATCAGCCATGTCGACCGGGATCATGCTGGCGGTGCCGATTCGCTGCTCGCGGCGCTGCCGGTGACCGCCGTCGAACGACGCTGTGTCGATGGTCAAGGTTGGGAATGGGATGGGGTGCGCTTGCGCGTGCTGCACCCGCAGGCTGCGGACTATGCGCGCAAGCTGCCGAGCAATGCGCTCTCCTGTGTGCTGAAGATCGAATCGCCGCACGGCAGCGCGTTGATTCCCGGCGATCTCGAAGGCCAGGCGGAGGCCGAGTTCCTCACCCGCCATCGCGATGTGGCGCACGCGGCTGTCCTCGTCGCCCCGCATCACGGCGGCAAGAAGACCTCGTCGGCTGCCTTCGTCGCGACGGTGGCGCCGCAGACGGTGATCTTCCCAGTCGGCTACCGCAACCGCTTCGGCCATCCGCACCCCTCCGTGCTGGCGCGCTATGCAAACGCCAACATCCTGCGCACCGACCGCGATGGCGCGGTGACGCTGAAAGTCGGCGCTGGCGGCACGGCACTCACGCGCGAACGCGAAGCGCGGCGGCGCTACTGGCACAATACGGTTTTCGCTGCGACGGAATGACCACGATGCGTCAAAAATTCGTCCAATGCTTGAGCCCGGCCGGGTTCCACAAGATGGCCTATGTCGAATGGGGCGATCCCGCCAATTCTCACGTGCTGGTCTGCGTGCATGGCCTGACACGCTGCGGGCGCGATTTCGACTATCTCGCCGAGCGCCTCGCCGACCGCTTTCGCGTCGTCTGCCCGGACGTGGTCGGGCGCGGGATGAGCGACTGGCTGCGCGATCCGCATCACTACACGATTCCCCAATATGCCCAGGACATGGTGGCACTGATCGCCCGGCTCGATGTCGAGCGCGTCGATTGGCTCGGCACCTCGATGGGTGGCATCATCGGCATGGCGCTGGCGGCGCAAGCCGGAACGCCGATCGCCCGCCTGATCCTCAACGACGTCGGACCGCTGATCAATGCCGCGGCCTTGCAGCGCATCGGCGAGTACCTCGCTTCGCCGCCCGACTTCGCCACGCCGCAGGAAGCCGAGGCCTACATTCGTGTCATCGCCGCGCCGTTTGGCAAGCTCACCGATGCGCAGTGGCAGCACCTGACGCAGCACGTCATCAAGGCCGGGCCGAACGGCCGCTTCCAGCTGCGTTACGATCCCGGCATCGCCGTTCCCTACGCGGAAGCCGCCCGCGACGGCCAGGACATCGACCTGTGGCCGGTTTATGACGCGATCCGCTGCCCGACGCTGGTGATCCGCGGTGCCGAGTCCGATCTGCTCTCGCCCGAGACCGTCGCGGCGATGCGCAGCCGTGGCCCGCGGGCGGAGAGCGTCGAGATCCCGGCGGTCGGCCATGCGCCGATGTTCCTCGACGATGCGCAGGTGGCCATCGTGCGTGATTGGCTGGAACGCGAAAGCTGCTAAACTGCGTCGTGGCGGGTCTCCCCGCATTGCAAGCTGGTGAACCTGGTCAGGGCCGGAAGGCAGCAGCCATAGCCAATCCTTGCAAGTGCCGGGGGTCAGGCTCGCCACCTTTCCTCAGAGCTTGTGAAAAAATTCGTCGCGAGCGGGCTGTGCAGCAGAATTTTTCACATGCTCTCACGTTTCGTTACAAAGCGCTCATAATCTGCTTACCTTTGGGGCGCTCAATCTCTCCTGCCAACTTCATTCACTAGGAGAGTCATATGAAACGCACACATTTCCTCGGTCTCGTTCTCGCCGCCGGCCTCGGCACGGCCGCCTTTGCCCAGCCCGGCATGACGACCAATGACGGCATGGGGCCGATGGGCAAGATGGGTCGCCCGGCGGCGATGCGCTTCGATCCCGCCGCGCGCGTCAAGGAACGTCTCGACTACCAGAAATACCAGCTCAAGATCACCCCCGAGCAGGAAGCGTTGTGGAACGCCTTTGCCGAGAAAGTGCAGGCCGAGGCGGGCAAGGGCCTGATGGAAATGCGCGCGCTGGCCGCCGATACCAAGCTCACCGCGCCGGAACGCATGGCGAAGCGCGAGGCCTTGATGGAAGAGCGTCTGGCCGCAATGAAGGCCGTGCATGAGAGTTTCAACCGCCTTTATGCGGCATTGACGCCCGAACAGAAGGCCATCGCCGACCGCGAGGCCGCGCGTATCGGCAAGGGGCCGATGGGCGGGCGTCACGGCCGCATGATGCCCCCGCAGGGCTGACCGCAGGTAAAATCGCGGGCATGAGCTATCAAGTTCTTGCCCGCAAGTGGCGCCCGAAGTCCTTCGACACGCTCGTCGGACAGGAGCATGTCGTGCGGGCGCTCAAGCACGCGCTCGAACAGCAGCGGCTCCATCACGCTTATCTGTTCACCGGCACGCGCGGCGTCGGCAAGACGACGATCGCGCGCATCATGGCGAAGGCCCTGAATTGCGAGCAGGGCGTCACCGCCACGCCCTGCGGCGTATGCACGCCATGCCGCGAGATCGACGCCGGCCGCTTCATCGATTACGTCGAAATGGACGCCGCCTCGAATCGCGGCGTCGAGGACATGGCGGCGCTGCTGGAGAAGGCTGCCTATGCGCCGAATGCCGGCCGCTACAAGGTCTATATGATCGACGAAGTGCACCAGCTCTCCGGGCATGCCTTCAACGCGATGCTGAAGACGCTCGAAGAGCCGCCGGAGCACGTCAAGTTCATCCTCGCCACCACCGATCCGCAGAAGATCCCCGTCACGGTGCTTTCCCGCTGCCTGCAGTTCAACCTGAAGCAGATGCCGCAGGCGGCCATCGTCGACCATTTGGCGCGCGTGCTCGAAGCCGAGGGCGTGCCGTTCGAACCCGCCGCGCTGCGCCATCTCGCCAAGGCGGCGGCCGGCTCGATGCGCGATGCGTTGTCACTGCTCGATCAGGCGATCGCCCACGGCGCGGGACGCGTCGAGGAAGAGGGCGTGCGATCGATGCTCGGCACCGTCGGCGACGATCATCTCTTTGCACTGCTCGACGGGCTTGCCGCCGGTGACATCCAGGCGATGCTCGCCGTGGCCAGGACGATGGAAGAACGCAGCCTGAGTTTCGAAGCGGCGCTGCAAGAGCTGGCGACCTTGTTCCACCGCATCGCCCTCGTCCAGTTCGCGCCCGAGGCGATCCTCGACGAAGCCGAGCGTGCGCGGCTTGCGCCGTATGCCGAACGTCTCGATGCCGAATTCCTTCAGCTCTGTTACCAGATCGTCACCCACGGGCGCGATGAGCTGGCGCTGGCGCCCGACGAGGCGGCCGGCTTCGGCATGACCTTGCTGCGACTCCATGCCTTCCGGCCGGGTGGCGGCGAGGAGAAGCCCGCGCGTGCTGCCGCCCTGGCGCCTGCGCGCAAGCCAGCTGCCGGTATCGCGCCGTCAGCGGCATCCGCAGTGCCGGCGGCTCCCGCGCCGGCGGTAACGGAGGAGCCTGCTCCTGACGACTGGCATGAGCTGGTCGAGGGCAATACGCTCACCGGCATGGCGCGCCAGCTCGCCCAGCATTGCGAGCTGGTCGAACGTAACGGCCAGAAGATCGTGCTGCGCCTCGACCCGGCGCACCGTTTCCTGCAAATGCATCAGGACAAGTTGCGTGCCGAACTGGCGAAACATTTCGCTCAGCCCGTCACCCTCGAGATCCAGCTCGGCCTGCCGAACGGCGTTACGCCGAAGGCGCGCGCAGACCAGCGGAAAAGAGAGCGGCAGGAACAGGCGATTGCCGCGATCGAGGGCGATCCCTTCGTGCGCGAGGTCTGCGACCTGTTCGATGCCAGCATCGACGAATCCACCATCAAACCCCTCTAACGCGCATGCCGGCAATCGGTGCCCGCGGAGGATGGAATACCCATGCGCAAGAATAAACGCCCGCCCTCCCCCAGCCTGTCCCACGGCCGGCTTTGCACAGCCGGCCGGCTCCGGCGGCGCGAAGCAGTGCTTCGCGAAACCCCGCCTCCGCCCCTCGCGGGAGGGGAGACGATCAGCGCGGCTTGCGCCGCGAAGGTAGGCTGCCATCAAGGAAACGAAGGGCGGCGCACTTTTTGCTTTGTATTTCACGTTAAAGGAACGCAACATGCTGAATAAAGGCGGTATCGCCAACCTGATGAAACAGGCGCAGAAGATGCAGGAAAACATGCAGAAGGCGCAGGAAGAGCTGGCCAATCTCGAAGTCGAGGGCCAGTCGGGCGCCGGCGCCGTGAAGATCGTCATGACCTGCAAACATGACGTCAAACGCGTCACCATCGATCCGTCGGTGATGGACGACAAGGAAATGCTCGAAGACCTGATCGCCGCGGCGGTCAACGACGCCAACCGCCGCGTCGAAGCGACGGTTCAGGAACGCATGGGGGCACTCACCGCGGGCCTGCCGCTGCCGCCGGGGATGAAGCTGCCGTTCTGACTCGCCCATGAGAGAACGCATCCTGTTCGTCTGCATGGGCAACATCTGCCGCTCGCCCACCGCCGAAGGTGTGGCGCGCGAGTTGGCCAGGCGGCGCGGATTACATGACTTTTTCGAGTTCGATTCGGCGGGGACGCATGGCTATCACGTCGGCAATCCGCCCGATCGACGCGCGCAGGAAGCGGCGAAAAAGCGCGGCTACGATCTATCGAGCTTGCGCGCCCGTCAGGTCAATGAATTCGACTTCGTGCGTTTCGACCGCATCCTGGCGATGGATTGCGACAATCTGGCGCTATTGCGTCAGGCCTGCCCGGACGAGCATCACGGCAAGCTCGGTCTGTTCCTCGAATTTGCGCCGCAGAGGGGTTTCGATGAAGTGCCCGACCCCTACTACGGCGGACCGGAAGGCTTCGAAATCGTCCTCGATTTGGTCGAGGCGGCGGCCGAGGGGTTGTTGAGCCGGCTCGCCCCACAAAAGTGAGAGCTTGTGAAAAATTCTGCTGCGCTTGCCATCTTGGGGTCGGGCGGTGCTCGCCATCCTCATGTATTGCCAAATACACTCCGGTGGCTGCGCTCCGGCCTCCCCCAACCTGACTGCGCTCGCGACGAATTTTTTCACAAGCTCTGAAAACACCCGCTGGCGCGGGCGTTTTCACATCATTGCGGCTTCCGGGTTTCGACCATCACCAGAGGTTCGTCGCTGATCACCGACGCCGGTTTGGGCTTGCGGCCCAGGGGTTGCACGGGCGGCTCGATGGGCGGGGCGGCGGGGCGTTTCGTCGTTTCGACCAGCTGCAGGCCGGCCTTCGCCAGTTCCGCGGTGAAGTCGACGACGATCGGGGCTGCGGCCGGGATGCTGGCGGGTTCACGCGGGGCTGGCGACGTTTCGGCTGGTGGCAGGGGTTCTGCTGCCGAAAGCGAAGGCTCCGTTACCACGGCCACCGCTTCGGCGCCAACGGACTCGGCCGGTGTGGCAGCTGGCAAAGTCGGCGCTGACGGCAATGAGGACGTCCCGCCGGGCGCCGCCTCATCTCGAAAAGTCGGCGCTGGCGGGACGGCACCCTGAGCGCTTTCAGCACTCTGAGCGCCCCTCATCGTTTCGCTATCGGCAACGGCCATCGCGGCGCTGGCGGGCTCGGGAGCTGCTTCAGCAGGCATCGGTTCCGGAGCCGTAGGCTCCACTGCGGGAAGTTTTTCGGCCACAGGTGCCGGGGTGGGCTTGGCTTCATCCGCTGGCGCAGCGACCGCTGCGACGGCGGCGGCGACTTCCTCCAGCTGGCGTTCGCCGCGATTGCGTCCGCCGCGCCGACCGCGGCGACGGCCACCAGCGCCCTCGGCTGCGCTGCCTTCAGTTGGAACGACTGTCGGAGTGGCTGGCGGCGCCTCTTGCTGTTCGGCGGCAACGGGTTTCTGACGGTTCGGGCGCGCTTCGCGCGGCTCTTTCACGCCCTCGGGACGCTCCTTGCGCTCGCCGCGCTCGGGACGGATTTGACGGCCTTCCCGCGCTTCGCGGCGCTCACCCTTCTCGGTCCGCTCGCGGATCTCACGCCCTTCGCGGCGCGTGCGGCCGCCACGTTCGGCGCCCTCGCTGCGTTCGCGCCGGCCGGCGGCCGTGGATTTCTTCGCGGCTTCCTCGACGGCTGGCTCTTCCTTCTTGCCACCGGTGAACCAGGACAGGATGCGGGCAAAGAACCCTGGCGCGGCTGCGGGCGTTTCCGGCTCGGTGGGTTTCGGTGCGACGGTGGGGGCGGGCTGCTCGGGGGTGATGCCTTTCACTGCCGCTTCGGGTCGCGGCGCCTTCGCTTCGGCCTGAGCAGCCTGTGCCGCGGTTTCCTCGGCCGGCTTCACGGCCATTTCATAGCTCGGCTGGCTGATGCCTTCCTGGTTGAGCTGGTCGTGGCGCAGACGGACGATGTCGTAGTGCGGTGTCTCGATGTAGCGGTTCGGGATGATGACCAGGTTGACGTGATGGCGGAGCTCGATGCGCGCGATGTCCGGACGTTTTTCGTTCAACAGGTAGGTGGCGACATCGACCGGCACCTGCACGTGCAATGCGCCGGTGTTTTCCTTCATCGCTTCCTCTTCGAGGATGCGCAGGATGTGCAGCGCCGCCGATTCGGTCGAGCGGATATGGCCGGTGCCGGTGCAGCGCGGGCAGGTGATGTAGCTCGTCTCGGCGAGTGCCGGACGCAGGCGCTGGCGCGAGAGCTCCAGCAGGCCAAAGCGCGAGATCTTGCCGGTCTGCACGCGGGCGCGGTCGTAATGCAGCGCTTCGCGCAAGCGGTTTTCGACCTCGCGCTGGCTCTTCGGCGATTCCATGTCGATGAAGTCGATGACGATCAGCCCACCCAGGTCTCTGAGGCGTAGCTGGCGGGCGATTTCGTCCGCCGCTTCGAGGTTGGTCTTGAGCGCGGTTTCCTCGATGTCGGCACCCTTGGTGGCGCGGCCGGAGTTGACGTCGATCGCCACCAGCGCCTCGGTGTGGTCGATCACCACGGCACCGCCGGAGGGGAGATTCACCTGCCGGGAGTAGGCCGACTCGATCTGGTGTTCGATCTGGAAGCGCGAAAAGAGCGGCACGTCGTCGCGATAGCGTTTGACGCGATTGACGTTGGCTGGCATCACGTGGGCCATGAACTGCCGCGCCTGCTCGAAGATGTCGTCGGTGTCGATGAGGATCTCGCCGATGTCGGGCTGGAAGTAGTCGCGGATGGCGCGGATCACCAGGCTCGATTCCTGATAGATCAGGAAGGCGCCGGATTGCGCCTGCGCCGCGCCTTCGATGGCACGCCACAGTTGCAAGAGGTAGTTCAAGTCCCACTGCAGCTCCTCGACCGTGCGGCCGATGCCGGCGGTGCGGGCGATCAGGCTCATGCCGGGGGGCACTTCGAGCTGATCCATCACCTCGCGCAGTTCCTGGCGATCCTCGCCTTCGATGCGGCGCGAGACGCCGCCGCCGCGCGGGTTGTTGGGCATCAGCACCAGATAGCGGCCGGCGAGCGAGATGTAGGTGGTCAGCGCCGCGCCCTTGTTGCCACGCTCATCCTTTTCGACCTGGACGATCAATTCCTGGCCGACTTTGAGCGCATCCTGGATGCGCGCCCGGCCGGGCTCGAGGCCGGGTTGGTAATAGCTCTTCGCGACTTCCTTGAACGGCAAAAAGCCGTGGCGCTCGGCGCCGTAATCGACGAAGGCGGCTTCGAGGCTGGGCTCGATGCGGGTGATCACCGCCTTGTAGATGTTGCTCTTTCTTTGCTCCTTGGCGGCCGATTCGATGTCGAGGTCGATCAGCTTCTGACCGTCGACGATCGCGACGCGGAGTTCCTCGGCCTGCGTCGCATTGAATAGCATGCGTTTCATCTGTGCTCCTGCTCGGCACGCAGGCAGGCACGACAAATCGCGCCACCGAAAGGCGGCGTTTTCTAACGGATTTGCGGGATCGACACCATCAGAACGGAAAGGTGCGGGTTGGGCAAATGGGTCGTGGGTTTGTCGGATCACGCGGCCCGCCTTGTTCGGCGATCGGCCGCGCCTATCGAAGCCTGTCTGTGCGCGAAAGATATCGTTACGGGTCGCAACTTGCGGTGAGCGACTTCACCTGGGCCAGCAAGGCAGAACGGGATTCCGGCGCCGGCCGGACGGTAAAGTGCGTCGTGCGGCCAGGAAGGCGGAGGCGGCTACCCCATGACGGCAGCCGGGGCCCGTAGAATGGCGGGCGTCAGGGCTGCCGGCAACATCGGCGGGCGGCGCCCCGGAACCGCTTCGTGTCGCCGGGCACGTCATCCGCGGATGGCTAGGCCAACGCATTATATTGTGAAAGAACGAGTTGGGTAAAGAATCCGTCACATTTCTTCAAGTCGATGAGGAATCCGCCGGGCAGCGCATCGACAATTTCCTGCTCAAGACCTTCAAGGGCGTGCCCAAGAGCCACATCTACCGCATCCTCAGAAGCGGCGAGGTGCGGGTGAACAAGGGGCGGGTCGGCGCCGAACGACGTCTGGTGCCGGGCGACGTGATCCGCGTGCCACCGCTGCGCGTCCCGGAACCCCGAAGCGATCGGCTCACCCCTGCCCGGGAGTTCGCGGTCGTCTATGAGGACGAGGCGCTGCTCGTCGTCGACAAGCCGGCGGGGGTGGCCGTGCATGGCGGCAGCGGGGTCGATTTTGGCGTCATCGAGCAGCTGCGCCGCGCTAGGCCACAGGCGAAGTTTCTCGAACTCGCCCATCGTCTCGATCGTGAAACCTCGGGCCTGCTGGTGATCGGCAAGAAGCGCAGCGCGCTGACGAAACTGCATGACCTGTTCCGGGAAGGGGGGATCGAGAAGCGCTATCTGGCGCTGGTGAAAGGCCATTGGCGCGACAAACTGCGCAATGTCCGGCTACCGTTGCACAAATATCTGACCCCGGAAGGCGAGCGGCGCGTGCGCGTCGATGAGTCAGGCAAGCCGGCGCATTCGGTGGTGCGCCTGGTCGATCGGTTTCAGACCGCATGGGGGGAATTCAGTCTGCTCGAAGTCGAATTGAAGAGCGGGCGGACTCACCAGATCCGCGTCCATCTCGCGCATCTGGGCTTTCCGATCCTCGGCGACGAGAAATATGGCGATTTCGCGCTCAACAAGACCTTGCAAAAGGCGGGACTGAAACGCATGTTCCTGCATGCGGCCAGCTTGCGGCTGCCTCATCCGGTGAGCGGCGAGAGGCTGGTGCTGGCTTCGCCCTTGCCGGCGGAACTGGAAAACTTCATGAAACGGATTGGCGGATGCGGCAGCGCTTTGAATTGATCGTCTTTGATTGGGATGGCACGCTGATGGATTCGGCGGCGATGATCGTCGCCAGCGTGCAGGCAGCGGCGCGCGATCTGGGCCTGGCGGCGCCGTCGGAAGAACGCGCGCGGCACATCATCGGTCTGGGGCTGGGAGAGGCCTTGCGCCATGCCCTGCCCGATCTCCCCGAAGCGCACTATCCCGAGCTGGTGGCGCGCTACCGGCATCACTATCTGTCGCGCGACCACGAGCTGTCGCTGTTTCCGGGTGCCGCCGAGCTGGTCCAGGAGCTTGCCGAGCGGGGTTACCGGCTCGGCGTCGCGACCGGCAAATCGCGTCTTGGACTTAACCGTGCGCTCGCCCAGACCGGCCTCGACGGCTTTTTCCATGCCACGCGCTGTGCCGACGAATGCCATTCCAAACCTCACCCGCAGATGTTGCTGGAACTGATGGAGACCTTTGGCATCGCGCCGGAGCAGACGCTGATGATCGGCGATACGACACACGATCTGATGATGGCGCAGAATGCCGGCGCCGCCGCCGTCGCGGTCAGCTATGGCGCGCATTCCCATGAAGATCTCGCCGCCGTGCCATTTCATTACTGCGCCGATTCGGTGGATGACCTGAGGCGATGGCTGCGCGAAAACGCCTGATCTGTGCCAGCGAAGCGCTCTCCGACGGCGGGCAGGGCATACGTTTCGAAATCGGCGCTGGCGAGACGGCACAGCCGGCCTTCGTGGTGCGTTTTCGCGGCCGCGCGCAGGGCTATCTGAACCGCTGCGCACATGTCGGAATCGAGCTGGACTGGAAGCCCGGTGAGTTCTTCGATGCGAGCGGGCTATACTTGATTTGCGCCACGCATGGCGCATTGTTCGATCCCGCGAGTGGTCAGTGCCTTGCCGGGCCGTGCAACGGCCAGGGGCTCGTGGCGCTGCCGGTCTGCGAGGAAGCAGGCGGGGTCTATCTGATCGAGGATGGTGATCGAAGTGGCTGAAGACGGAAACTGGGAACGCAAGGTGCTCGAAAAAGTGGCGTTGGCTGCCGTTGAGGAGCAACGGCGCGCGCGGCGTTGGGGAGTTTTTTTCAAGCTCCTCGGTTTCGCCTATCTGGCCATCCTGCTCGCCGCAGTGATCGACTGGAGCGCCATCAGCCCAGAGAAGGCGGCGCGCCACACCGCGCTGATCGACCTGCAGGGCGTGATCCAGGCCAAGGGCGACGTCAATGCCGACGACGTCTTGAGCGCGCTGCAGGCGGCATTCGACGACCGTGGCGCGGTGGGCGTGGTGCTGCGCATCAACAGCCCCGGCGGCAGCCCGGTGCAGGCCGGCATCATCGCCGACGAGATTCGCCGTCTGCGCGCCAAACACCCCGACAAGCCGCTTTACGTCGTCGTCGAGGATGTCTGTGCCTCGGGCGGTTATTACGTCGCCGCGGCCGCCGACAAGATCTTCGTCGACAAGGCGAGCATCGTCGGCTCGATCGGCGTGTTGATGGACGGCTTCGGCTTCACCGGCACGATGGAGAAGCTCGGCATCGAGCGGCGGCTGATGACCGCCGGCGAAAACAAGGGCTTCCTCGATCCGTTCTCACCACAGAACGAACGTCACAAGGCCCATGCGCAGCAGATGCTCGACGAAATCCACCGGCAGTTCATCGACGAGGTGAAGAAGGGCCGCGGCGATCGGCTCAAGGAGACGCCGGAGATGTTTTCCGGGCTGATGTGGACGGGCGCCAAGAGCGTCGAGTTGGGGCTGGCCGACGGTTTCGGCACCGTCGAGTCGGTCGCCCGCGACGTGCTGAAGGCCGAGGATGTGCGCGACTACACGGTCAAGCCGAACTTCGCCGAGAAATTCGCGCGCCGTTTCGGCGCGGATGCCGCGGCGGCGTTCGGCGCTGCGCTGACCCGTTTCAGCGTTCGCTGAGCAGCAGAAATACCGTCGGCCGCTTGGCGTAAAAGTCGGCGCGGGCAGGACGGCACCGCCACTCGCTGATGCGGCGCGTCACGATGTGTTCGGTCGGCAGGGTCAGATCGCAGGCCAGGCACAGCATTGTCTCCGGCCGGCAGGTGGCGATCAGCGCTTCGAGCAGGGCCGCGTTGCGGTAGGGCGTTTCGATGAAGAGCTGTGTCTGGCGCTTTTGACGCGATTCCCGCTCCAGTTCGGCGATGCGTTGCGAACGCTCGGGCTCGCGTTGCGGCAGATAGCCGTGGAAGGCGAAGCGTTGGCCTTCGAGTCCCGAAGCCATCAGCGCCAGCAGCAGCGACGAGGGCCCGACGAGCGGCCGCACGGGGATGCCCCGTTCATGCGCGCGTCGGACGAGCAAAGCGCCGGGATCGGCCACGCCCGGGCAACCGGCCTCCGACAGCAGCCCGAGGTCGTTGCCGTGTGACAGCGGGGCGAGCAGCCGGTCGATGTCGGCCGGCGCGAGCGGCTCGGGTAGTTGTTCGATGGCGATCTCGCGCAGCGGGACGGGATGATCGAGCCATTTGAGCGCGGCGCGGGCGGTCTTGGCATTTTCGACGACGAAATGGCGCAGCCGGCAGGCGATTTCGTGCGTGCCGGCGGGTAGCACGGCCGGCCAGGGCGCCTCGCCCAGGCGGGTGGGCAGCAGATACAGCGTGCCGCTCAAGGCAGTTCGAGTCCCTCGGCACGCAGCATCTCGCAAAGTGCGATCAGCGGCAGCCCGATGAGCGCGGTCGGATCGTCGCTGCGCATCCATTCGAGCAGGCTGATGCCCAAGCCTTCCGAGCGCGCGCTGCCGGCGCAGTTGAGCGCGTCCTCCAGGTCGAGGTAGCGCTCGATTTCGGCATCCGAAAGCTCACGAAAGCGCACTTCGGTGGCAACCCCGCGCAAGTGGTGACGGCCAGTGGCGCTGTTGAGCAGGCACAGGCCGGTATGGAAAATCGCCGTCTTGCCGGAGAGCGCGCGCAACTGCCGGCGGGCGTTGTCGCGGCTGCCGGGCTTGCCGAAGCGCTGGTCGCCGCAGTAGGCGACCTGATCGGAGCCGATGATCAGCGCAGCCGGATAACGCGCGACGACCGCCTGGGCCTTGGCGAGCGAGAGCCGCTCCGCGGTCGCTGCCGGCGCCTCGCCGGCAAGCGGTGTTTCGTCGGTTGCGGGCGCGCAGGTTTCGAAGGGTAGATGCAGCCGGCCGAGCAGCTCGCGACGGTAGGGCGAGGTCGAGGCCAGCACGAGACGTGGCAGGCTCATGGTTGTCGGATGTTTTTTCAGGCTTTTTCTGCTTCGAGCTTTGACGCAAACGGGTCGGGCATGATAGCATCCGCCCCCTTTATGTCGTACCGGGAAGAATCCGATTTCGCCACGGCGGTCATCGACAGCCTGCGTTTTGCCGAGACGGGCGATCGTCTCGCCGGGCGGCTTGCCCTGGCGCAGTTGCCGCGGCTGGCTGACGTTATGACGAGCCAGGAGGGTTGGCTGGTCTGCGTGCTGGAGGGCTGCCGTCTCGACTGCGCGGGTGAGTCACGGCCGGGCTTGCGTCTGACCGTGACGGGCCGGGTGCAGTTGCAGTGTCAGCGCTGTCTGTCGGCAGTCGAGGTCGACTGCGCGATCGACAGCCGTCTGCTGCTCGTCCCGCCGGGCGCCGACTGGCCGGAAGAGGATCTGGAAAGCGACGCCTGGGATGCGATCGAGGCCAGTCCGGCGTTGTCGCTCTTGGCCCTGGTCGAAGAGGAAGTGCTGCTGGCGTTGCCGATCGTGCCGCGTCATGCGGATTGCGTGCCGCCCCTGGCTGCCGGGGCGGCAGCGGAAGAAGACAGTGCGCCGTCGCCGTTCGCGGTGCTGGCGGGTTTGAAGCAACATTGAGTCGAAAAAGGAGTCATCATGGCTGTTCAGCAGAACAAGAAGTCCCCGTCCAAGCGCGGCATGCATCGTTCGCACGATTTCCTGTCCGCGCCGCCGCTGGCCATCGAGCCGACCACCGGCGAGGTGCATCTGCGCCATCACATTTCGCCCTCCGGCGTTTATCGCGGCAAGAAGGTCATCAAGACGAAGGGCGAGTGATCCCCTTCCGGGAAAGGCGGCCGGACGTGGGAGCGTCCGGCCGTTTCATTCAGAGGCGCGCAGCTGAATGACGATCACATTGGCCGTCGATTGCATGGGGGGTGATCACGGACCTGCCGTGACCGTCCCGGCCGTGCTCGAATTCCTGCGCCACGACCCCGATTGCGCGGCGATCCTCGTCGGCCGCGAGGAGGCACTGCGCCCCTTGCTGGCAAGCGCGGATGACGCGCTCGCCGGCCGCTGGTCGATTCAGCATGCGAGCGAGGTCGTCGATATGCACGACCCGGTGGCCACCGCGCTGCGCGTGAAGAAGGATTCTTCGCTGCGTGTGATGGCCAACCTCGTCAAGGAAGGTCGTGCCGATGGCGCCGTCTCGGCCGGCAACACCGGCGCGCTGATGGCGGTGTCGCGCTTCGTGCTCAAGACCTTGCCCGGCATCGACCGGCCGGCGATCGCCACCGCGCTGCCGACGCTGCGTGGCCACAGCTATGTGCTCGATCTCGGCGCCAACGTCGATTGCGCGCCGGAACATCTGCTGCAGTTCGGCATCATGGGGGCGATGCTGGCCGCCGCGCTCGAACACAAGGAGCGGCCGACGGTGGGCCTGCTCAACATCGGCGAGGAGGACATCAAGGGCAACGAGACCGTCAAGCGCGCTGCCGAGCTGCTCAAGGACAGCGGGCTCAACTTCATCGGCAACGTCGAAGGCGACGGCATCTATATGGGCGCGGCCGATGTGATCGTCTGCGACGGCTTCGTCGGCAACGTCGCGCTGAAGACCTCGGAGGGACTCGCGCGCATGATCAGCACCTTTTTGCGCGAGGAGTTCGCGCGCAATCCGCTCACGCGGCTGGCCGGTCTGGCCGCGCTGCCGGTGATCAAGGCGTTCAAGACGCGGGTCGATCCGCGCCGTTACAATGGCGCGAGCCTGCTCGGTTTGAAGGGGGTGGTGGTCAAGAGTCACGGCTCGGCGGACAGCTTCGCCTTCCGCCATGCCCTCGAACAGGCGGCGGAGGCGGCGCGCCAGAAGCTGCCCGAAAAGATCGCGGCGCGCATGGCGTCGGTGCCCGTTGCGCCGCTACTTGATGAGAAAGAGGAGCGATGATCCATTCCCGTATCACCGGCACCGGTGGTTATCTGCCCGGCGCGCCCGTCGATAACACGGCGCTGATCCATGCTCACGGCCTCGATTCCTCGGATGCGTGGATCGTCGAACGCACCGGCATCCGCATGCGTCATCTGGCGCCCCCGGGCGTGGCCGCCAGCGATCTGGCGCTGGTCGCCTCGCAACGCGCGCTTCAAGCGGCGGGCCGCCAAGCGAACGACATCGATCTGATCATCGTTGCCACCTCCACTCCGGATTACGTCTTCCCGAGCACCGCGACCATCCTGCAGGACAAGCTGGGGATGACCAACGGCGCCGCGGCCTTCGACCTGCAGGCGGTGTGCGGCGGCTTCATCTATGCGCTCGCCGTGGCGGACAAGTTCATCCGTTCGGGTTCGCATCGGCGCGCGTTGGTCGTCGGAGCCGAAACCTTCTCGCGTATCCTCGACTGGAAGGATCGCGGCACCTGCGTGCTGTTCGGTGATGGCGCCGGCGCGGTCGTGCTCGAAGCGAGCGAGCGGCCCGGCATCCTCGCCACCGCATTGCATGCCGATGGCCGCTACGGCAAGATCCTGCAAGTCGCCGGCCATCTTTCCGGCGGCGAACCGTTCGGCGATCCTTTCCTGCGCATGGACGGGCAGGCGGTGTTCAAATTCGCCGTCAAGGTGCTCGCCGAAGTGGCCGAGGAGGTGATCGCCGCAGCCGGCAAGACGGCGGCGGACGTCGATTGGCTGATTCCGCACCAGGCGAACATCCGCATCATGCAGGCCACGGCGAAGAAGCTCCATCTGCCGCCGGAGCGGGTCGTCGTCACCGTCGATCGGCATGGCAACACCTCGGCCGCCTCGATCCCGCTGGCGCTCGACGAAGCGGTGCGCAGCGGCAAACTCGGCGCTGGCGAGACGGCACTGCTGGAGGGCGTCGGCGGCGGATTCACCTGGGGCGCCGTCCTGATGACTTTGTGAGAGACCAGCCATGAAATTTGCATTCGTGATGCCCGGTCAGGGCTCCCAGTCGCTCGGCATGATGGCCGCCTACGGCGACCATCTGGTGATCCGCGCCACCTTCGACGAGGCCTCTGCAGCGCTCGGCCGTGATCTGTGGCAACTGGTCACGGCAGGCCCGGCCGAGCAGCTTTCCCAGACCGTCAATACCCAGCCGCTGATGCTGACCGCCGACATCGCCGTCTGGCGCTTGTGGCTGGACAAGGGAGGGCCGCTGCCTGCCATGCTTGCCGGCCATAGCCTCGGCGAGTATGCAGCGCTGGTCGCCGCCGGTGTGCTCGATCTGGCGACTGCCGTGCCGCTCGTCGAGCTGCGTGCCAAGGCGATGCAGGAAGCCGTGCCGGCGGGCACGGGGGCGATGGCGGCGATCCTCGGTCTCGATGCCGACAAGGTGCAGGCCGCCTGTGCAGTGAGCGCTGAGGGCGAGGTCGTCGAGGCGGTCAATTTCAACTCCCCAGAGCAGACCGTGATCGCCGGCCACAAGGCCGCCGTCGAGCGTGCCGCCGAAGCCTGCAAGGCGGCCGGCGCCAAGCGCGCGGTGATGCTCCCCGTCTCGGCGCCGTTCCACTGTGCGCTGATGCAGCCGGCCGCCGATCGCCTGCGTGATGCGCTGGCGAACATCGAGTTGCGTGTGCCGACGATCCCGGTGATCAACAACGTCGATGTTGCGGCTGTGAACGATCCCGCCGCGATCCGTGACGCGCTGGTGCGTCAGGCGGCATCCCCGGTGCGCTGGGTCGAAACGATGCGCGCGATGCAGGCGGCCGGCATCAGCCATGTCTTCGAATGCGGACCCGGCAAGGTGCTCGCCGGCCTGACCAAGCGTTGTGCCGATGGTCTGGCCGGGGGGGCTCTGAACGATCTGGCCGCGCTGGAATCCACTCTCGCACTCGTGAAAGGATGATCATCATGCAAGATGAGGCTTTGAAAGGACAGGTTGCTTTCGTCACGGGCGCCGCGCGCGGCATCGGCGCGGCGATCGTGCAGGCGCTGGGCCGCCGCGGCGCGACCGTCGTCGGCGCCGACATCAGTGAAGCCGCCGCTCAAGAGATCCAGCAGGCGCTCGATGCCGCCGGCATTCCGGGCTGGGGTGCGGTGCTCAACGTCACCGATGGTGCCGCCTGCGAGACGGTGATCGGCGAGATCGAAAAGCGTTTCGGCGCCGTGACGATCCTGGTCAACAATGCCGGCATCACGCGCGACAACCTGGCGATGCGCATGAAGGAAGAGGAGTGGGACGCGGTGATCGACACCAACCTGAAGTCGGTGTTTCGCCTCTCCAAGCTGGTGTTGCGCGGCATGATGAAGGCGCGTCACGGACGCATCATCAACATCTCGTCGGTCGTCGCCGCCTCCGGCAACCCCGGGCAGATCAACTATGCGGCCTCCAAAGCCGGTGTCGCCGGTCTATCGCGCTCGCTGGCGCAGGAACTCGGCAGCCGCAACATCACGGTCAATTGTGTCGCGCCCGGCTTCATCGATACCGCGATGACGCGCGCGCTCTCCGAAGAACAGCGCAATGCGCTGATCCAGAAAATTCCGCTCGGCCGTCTCGGACAGGCCGAGGACATCGCCAATGCCGTCGCTTTCCTGGCCGGACCGGAGGCCGCCTACATCACCGGCGCCATGCTGCATGTCAATGGCGGCATGTACATGGTTTGATGCGAGGTAGGAAGAACACCTTTTTGCTAAACTACGCGGGTTCTCAACACCCGCCTTCACAGGGAAGGAGCAATCACAATGGACAACATCGAACAACGTGTCAAGAAAATCGTCGCCGAACAGCTCGGTGTGAACGAGGCCGATATCAAGAATGAGTCGTCCTTCGTCGATGATCTGGGCGCCGATTCGCTCGACACGGTCGAACTGGTGATGGCCCTCGAGGAGGAGTTCGAGTGCGAGATTCCCGACGAGGAAGCCGAAAAGATCACCACGGTCCAGCAGGCGATCGACTACGTCAAGAACCATCTGAAGCAGTAAGCCGCGGGTTTTTCCCGCACCACCCCGCAGCCACCAGGAGAAAGCCTTGTCGCGTCGCCGTGTCGTCGTGACCGGTCTGGGACTCGTCTCGCCGGTCGGCAATAACGTTGCCGAAACCTGGAACGCCATTCTTGCCGGAACCAGTGGCATTGGCCCGATCACCCGCTTCGATGCCTCCGCTCTCAAGGCGCGCATCGCTGGCGAGGTGAAGGGCTTCAATGTCACCGATTACCTGTCGCCGAAGGATGCGCGACGCATGGACGTCTTCATCCATTACGGCATGGCGGCGGGAATCCAGGCGTTTCGCGAGTCGGGGCTGGTGGTCACCGAGGAGAATGCCCACCGCATCGGTGTGAACATCGGTTCCGGCATCGGCGGCCTGCCGATGATCGAGGACACGCACAACGATTACCTCGCCAGCGGCCCGCGCAAGATCTCGCCGTTCTTCATCCCCGGCACGATCATCAACATGATCTCCGGCAATCTGTCGATCATGCTCGGCCTCAAAGGGCCGAACCTCGCCGTGGTAACGGCCTGCACGACCGGGCTGCATGCGATCGGCACCAGTCTGCGCATGATCCAGTACGGCGATGCCGATGCGATGGTCTGCGGTGGCGCGGAATCGACCATCACGCCGTTGGCGGTGGGCGGCTTCGCTGCCGCCCAGGCGCTCTCCACACGCAATGACGATCCGGCGACGGCGAGCCGCCCCTGGGACAAGGACCGCGACGGCTTCGTGCTCGGCGAAGGCGCCGGCGCGATGGTGCTCGAAGAATACGAGCATGCGAAAAAACGCGGCGCGCACATCTACTGCGAACTCGCCGGTTTCGGTATGAGCGGCGATGCCTATCACATGACGGCGCCGGATACCGACGGGCCGCGGCGCAGCATGCTGAATGCCTTGCAGGATGCCGGCGTCAATCCCGACCAGGTGCAGTACATCAACGCCCACGGCACTTCGACGCCGCTGGGCGACAAGAACGAGAGCGAGGCGATCAAGCTCGCCTTCGGCTCCCATGCCAAAAAGCTCGTCGTCAATTCCACCAAGTCGATGACCGGCCACCTGCTCGGCGGCGCAGGCGGGCTCGAGTCGGTGCTCACCGCGCTGGCCGTGCATCATCAGGTCTCGCCGCCGACGATCAACATCTTCAACCAGGATCCGGAGTGCGACCTCGATTACTGCGCCAACGCGGCGCGCGATCTTGCCATCGAGGTGGCGGTCAAGAACAACTTCGGTTTCGGCGGCACGAACGGAACGCTGGTCTTCCGGCGCGTTTGAATCACGGGCCGTGCAGCTGCCCGTGACCCTCGTCGTTGATCGTGCCCGCCCACTGGCGCGACTGCTGTGCCGGAGCGACATCGTGGCGGTCGCTTTGCGGGACGATGGCCGGCTGGGCATCGAGCGTCGGGATGGAGCGCGTGTCGAGGCCGACGTCGATGCCCAAACGACGATTTTCACTGCTCTCGTGGTCTTGCGCTTTCGCGTCGCAGGCAGGAGCGACACGCTCATCTTGCCGCGCAGCGCTCTCGGCAACGATGCCCACCGACGGCTGCGCGTCTGGCTGAAATGGCGCGCTAGCGTTTCGGCGTGAGGACGGTGTTGCGTGCCTTCGGCAGCAGGTTCGGATAATCGCGGCTGTAGTGCAGGCCGCGGCTTTCCTTGCGCCGGAGCGCGCAGGCGACGATCAGGTGCGCGGTGAACACCAGGTTCCTGAGCTCGATCAGGTCGTTGCTGACGCGGAAATTCGCATAGAACTCGTCGATTTCTCGCTCCAGCAGACGGATTCGGTGACGGGCGCGTTCCAGCCGCTTGGTGGTGCGCACGATGCCGACGTAATCCCACATGAAGCGGCGCAGCTCGTCCCAGTTGTGGGCGATCACCACTTCCTCATCGGCATCGGTGACGCGCGATTCGTCCCAGCGGGGCAGGCGCGGCACTTTCACGCGCTTTTGCGCGCGGATGTCGTGTGCGGCCGATTCGCCATAGACGAGGCATTCGAGCAGCGAGTTGCTCGCCAGACGATTCGCGCCATGCAGCCCGGTGCAGGAAGCTTCGCCCAGCGCATACAGCCCTGGGATGTCGGTGCGCGCGGCGAGATCGACGACGATGCCGCCGCAGGTGTAGTGCGCGGCGGGCACCACCGGGATCGGTTCCTTGGCGATGTCGATGCCCAGTTCGAGGCAGCGCGCATAAATGTTCGGAAAGTGCTCGCGCAGGAAGGTTTCGCCCTTGTGCGTCACGTCGAGGAACACGCAATCGAGGCCGCGCTTCTTCATTTCGTAGTCGATGGCACGGGCGACGATGTCACGCGGGGCCAATTCGAGACGGGGATCATGTTCGGTCATGAAGCGCGTGCCGTCGGGCAGACGCAGGATGCCGCCTTCGCCACGCATCGCCTCGGTGATCAGGAAGGATTTGGCGCGTGGGTGGTAGAGGCAGGTGGGGTGGAACTGGATGAACTCCATGTTCGCGACGCGGCAGCCGGCGCGCCAGGCCATCGCGATGCCATCCCCGGTCGAGGTGTCCGGGTTGCTGGTGAACAGATAGGCCTTGCCGGCGCCCCCGCTGGCGATCACGGTGTTCGGCGCAGCCAGCGTCACCACGTGCTCATTGTCGATGTCGAGGACATAGGCGCCCCAGCAGCGCTGGGTTTGGTAACCGAGCTTGCGGCCGGTGATCAGGTCGACCGCGATATGGCGTTCCAGCACGGTGATGTTCGGGTGGGCGCGGATCTTCGCGCTGAGGGTGTGCTGCACGGATGCGCCGGTGGCATCGGCGACATGGATCACGCGCCGCGTGCTGTGGCCGCCTTCCCGTGTCAGGTGATAGCCGGAAGCGTCGCGCGTGAACGGTACGCCCTGTTCGATCAGCCAGTCGATCGCGGCGCGACCATGCTCGACGACGAAGCGGGTGGCGACCGGATCGCACAGGCCGGCGCCGGCGACGAAGGTGTCCTGGATGTGAGATTCGATCGAATCCTCATCATCGAGCACCGCCGCGATGCCGCCTTGGGCGTAGTTCGTCGCAGTGTCGTCGATCAGCCGCTTGGTGACGATTGCGATGCGGTGCGTATCGGCAAGCCGCAGTGCGACCGACAGTCCGGCCAGTCCGCTGCCGATCACGAGGACGTCGAATTCGCGCAGATAACCCTGTTTGGCCATGGTGCCGGCGACTATATCACGCCGGCGAAGGAACTTTACCCGCTCAGCGATGGTCTCTGGAACAGCCGCTACAACGGGATGAAACGGTTCGAGGTGGTTATACTGATGCGTCCAATTTCTTCGACAGTGTTGCCATCGCATGGGAGAGCGCGAAGCCGATTCTCTGCTGGTCGAACGGGTACAAAGCGGCGACCGGGAAGCCTTCGGCCTTCTGGTGGCCAAATACCAGCGCAAGCTGCTGCGGCTCGTGATGCGGCTGGTGCGCGATCCGGCGGAGGCCGAGGATGTCGTCCAGGAGGCCTTCATCAAGGCCTATCGGGCGTTGCCGAACTTTCGTGGCGAGAGCGCGTTTTACACCTGGTTGTATCGCATTGGCGTGAATACCGCGAAGAACTGGCTGATGGCGCATGGCCGGCGCATGCCATCGATGAGCGAGATCGGCGACGAGGAAACCGAAGGCATCGAGGATTCGGTGCTGCTGCGCGACGAGACGACGCCGGAAGGCGTGCTGATGTCCCGGCAGATCGGCGATGCGGTGCATGCGGCGATGGAAGCTCTGCCCGAGGATTTGCGTGTGGCGATCGGCCTACGCGAAATCGAAGGATTGTCGTATGAGGAAATTGCCGAAGTGATGAATTGCCCGATCGGTACGGTGCGCTCGCGCATCTTTCGCGCCCGCGAGGCGATCGCCGCGCGTCTGCGCCCCCTGCTCGATACGGCGCCGGACCGACGCTGGTAGCTCATGGAGAAGCAGATGGATATCCAACGCGCAATGAAAATTTCCGCCCTCGTCGATGGCGAGGTCGAGGAGCACGAAGTGCGGGAGGCGATCCAGTCGAGTCTGGACGATCCGCACAGGTGGCGTGATTATTTGCTCATCGGCGAGAGTTTGCGCGGCGAGTCGGCTCCTCTGGCGAATATCACCGAAGCCGTGATGGCGCGTCTTGCCGACGAACCCATCGTGCTGGCGCCGCGCAAGCTGCGCGAGCGTCGTCCGCGACCTCATCCGCTTTGGGCCTTGGCGGCATCGGTGGCCGGCGTGGCCGTGGTCGGCTGGGTTGCCATGACCGGTGACTCACTACCGACGGGATCCACCGCGAAGCTCGTCGCCGCACCTCAAGCGGCCGTTACGGTTGCGAGTGCGGAAGGTGGTGCCGTCCCGCCAGCGCCGACTTTCCGAAGTGAGTCGGCGCCCGGCGGGACGATCCTCAATCCGCCAGCGCCGACTTTCCGAAGTGAGTCGGCGCCGCCCAGCGGGGCCTCCATGATTCCGCCAACGGCGACGTTGGTGAATGCCGTGCCTGCCGCTGCCGCGGAGATGCAGGAATACCTGCTGGCGCATCAGGCCCAGGCGGCGACGGTCCGTTTGGCCGAACCGGCCCGGCAGATTCGCACCGTGGCCCTGACCGCGACGCATCCATGAGGCGCCTTACCCTCTTGTGTTGTCTCTGGGCGGCGGCTGGCGGCCTGAGCCCCCTGGCCTGGGGACAGACGATTGCGATCCAGAACGAAGGCTTGCAGTGGTTGCAGCGCATCTCTGTGGCAGCCGAGACGCTGAGTTATACAGGCACTTTCGTCTATCGCAGCGGCAATCGCAGTGAGACTTCGCGCATCGCCCATTTGGCCAGCCAGGGCCGGCAGAGCGAAAGGCTCGAGGTGCTCGACGGCAGCCCGCGCGAAGTGATCCGTCAGGATGACGAGGTGAGCTGCTATCTGCCGGAAAACCGGCTGGTCATCATCGAGCAGCGCAGTGTGCGCCGCAATTTTCCGGCCTTGCTGGCCAGCGGTCTGGGTGATCTGCACGACCATTATCTGATTCGCAGCGGCGGCAGCGAGCGTGTGGCCGGGTTCGAGTGTCGGACGATCCGTCTCGAGCCACGCGACACTTGGCGTTATGGCCATCGCCTGTGGGTGGATTCGGCGTCCGGCCTGCTGCTGCGGGCTGACATCGTCGATGCGCAGGGCAACGTACTCGAGTCGATGGCTTTCACCGATCTACGCATCGGCGAACCGATCCCGCCGGAAATGCTCGTACCGAAATACAAGGCTGCTGCGAAAGAAAACTGGCGCATCCGTCAGGCTCGCCTGAGCGACTTGCGCGATGACGTTCCCTGGGTCTTCCGCAATGAACTGCCGGGCTTTCGCAAGCTGACTGCCTTGCGGCGGGCGTTCGGCAACGAAAGCAAAGAGACGGCGATGCTCCATTGGGTGTTTTCTGACGGTCTCGCCGCTTTCTCGGTATTCATTTCACCCCTGTCTTCGCCACAGGATCGTGGTGAAGAAAGCTTCCGCACCATGGGGGCGATGAGCGTCGCGAAACGCGTCCTCGATGGGCATCAAATCGTCGTGATGGGCGACCTCCCGCCAGCGGCGATCCGGCATTTCGCGGTGGGAATCGGGGTGCGCGGCCAATGAATCGGACCGATGGGATCGTCGTGCGGCTCGAAGGCCGCGATGCCTGGGTAGAGACGAGCGGCCCCGGCAAGGCCTGTGGCGGCTGTGCGCAGGCCGGCAGCTGCTCGAGCGGTACGCAGGGCAATGTTCTCGATGCGGTGGGCGGCCAGGGCGGAAAACCGCTCTTGATCCGCCTGCCCAACACGATTGGTGCCCGGCCAGGCGATGCGGTCGTCATCCGTGCTGCCGACGGGATGGTGCTGCGCGCCGTTTGGCTGGCCTATGGGATTCCGCTGCTGCTGGCCCTGGGCGGCGCCTTGCTGGCCACCGCGCTCACCGGCAGCGAGCCGGTGGCGCTCTTGGGTATGTTGCTCGGCCTCGGGGGGGGCGTCGTGTGGCTGCGCTGGCAGGGGCTTGAAGCGCGCCGCCGGGAACCAATTTTGTCGTTGGAATTCAAAATGCCTCCAGGGGTTTCGACCATTTCTTTCAAGGATCGTGAATCATGCTGAAACAGTGGATGAAACATTGGCTTCTGGCGCTTTGCCTCGGTCTTTTCCTGGCGCAAGCTCAAGCGCAGTTGCCCGATTTCGCCGATCTGGCGGAAAAGCAGGGAGTTGCCGTCGTCAACATCAGCGCGACCCAGGTCGTGCGTGGCCAACGCTTCGGCGGGTTGCCCTTCGATGAGGACGATCCGGCGTTCGAGATGTTCCGGCGCTTCGCTCCGCACATGTTCCCCCGCATTCCTGGCGTGCCGCGCGAATTCGAATTCGAGAACCGCTCCCTCGGTTCCGGCTTCATCATCAGCGCCGACGGCTACATCTTGACCAATGCCCACGTCGTCGAGGGCGCCGACGAGGTGATCGTCAAACTGACCGACAAACGCGAATTCAAGGCCAAGGTGATCGGCGCCGACAAGCGCACCGATGTCGCTCTGATCAAGATCGATGCGCGTAATCTGCCGGTGGTGACGCTCGGTGACCCGGCGAAATTGCGCGTCGGTGAATGGGTCGTGGCCATCGGATCGCCGTTCGGTTTCGAGAACAGTGTCACGGCGGGGATCGTCAGCGCCAAGGGGCGTTCGCTGCCCCAGGAAAATTATGTTCCCTTCATTCAGACCGATGTGGCGATCAACCCCGGCAATTCCGGCGGCCCGCTGTTCAACATGAAGGGTGAGGTGGTCGGCATCAACTCGCAGATTTATAGCCGATCGGGAGGCTACCAGGGCATCTCGTTCGCGATCCCGATCGACGTGGCGATGGAGGTTCAGGCCCAGCTGCGCGCTTCCGGCAAGGTGCATCGCGGCCGCATCGGTGTCGCGATCCAGGAGGTGACCAAGGAGCTTGCGGATTCCTTCGGGCTTGCGAAGCCCCAGGGTGCCCTGGTCGCTTCGGTCGAGAAGGGCAGCCCCGCCGACAAGGCAGGCATCGAGGCCGGCGACGTGATCCTGCGTTTCAACGACAAGCCGGTGACGCAATCCTCCGACCTGCCGCGGATCGTCGGCAATACCAAGCCGGGCACGCGTGCCAACGTGCTGGTCTGGCGCGGTGGCGCCACCAAGGAGCTGACCTTGACCGTCGGGGAAATGCCGGATGAACCGATCGGACGCACCGCGCGCCGCGGCAAGCCGGCGGAAGCCATGCCGGCGAACCGGCTCGGTCTGGTGCTCGCCGAACCGACCGCGGAACAGAAACGCCAGCTGGGCATTCGTCATGGCCTGATCGTCGAGGATGTGAAGAACGGCTCGCGCAACGATCTGCGTCCCGGCGACGTGATCCTGGCGCTGATCCAGAAGGGCGTGCAGACCGAGATCCGTTCGGTCGAACAATTCAATGGCCTGCTGGCGAAGCTCGACAAGGAGGCCGTCGTCACGCTGCTCGTCAAGCGCGGCGACAGCCAGACCTTCGTCACCATCAAGGGGGCTCAGGATAAGTAAGCCGATCCTGACGCTCTACGGCAGGCCCGGCTGCCATCTCTGCGATGACATGCTCGCCGTGCTGGAAGACCTGCGCGGCGAGTTCGGCTTCGAGATCGAGGTGTGCGACGTCGATACCGATCCAGGGTGGCGCGAGCGTTTTGGATCGCGCATCCCCGTCTTGATGCTGGGCGAGACGGAAATCTGTCACTTCTTCCTCGACCCGGCGGCGTTGCGGGCGAAGCTTTCGCGATAAAATTGCCGCCCGGTTTTTTCAAAGGCGCCGTGCGGCGCTTTTTTCATGGATCACATCCGCAATTTTTCGATCATCGCCCACATCGACCACGGCAAGTCGACGCTCGCCGACCGCATCATCCAGCGTTGTGGCGGTCTGTCGGAACGTGAAATGTCGGAACAGGTGCTCGATTCGATGGACATCGAGCGCGAGCGCGGCATCACCATCAAGGCACAGACGGCAGCGTTGTGGTATCAGGCCAAGGATGGCCGGCGCTACAACCTCAACCTGATCGATACCCCGGGGCATGTCGACTTTTCCTATGAGGTCTCGCGCAGCCTCTCGGCCTGCGAAGGTGCGTTGCTGGTCGTCGATGCCTCGCAGGGCGTCGAGGCGCAGACCGTGGCGAACTGCTACACGGCGATCGAGCTCGGCGTCGAGGTCGTGCCGGTGCTCAACAAGATGGATCTGCCGCAGGCCGATCCGGACAATGCCCGCGCCGAGATCGAAGAGGTGATCGGTATCGACGCCACCGACGCGATTCCCTGTTCGGCGAAGACCGGCATGGGCATCGACGACATCCTCGAAGCGGTGATCAGCCGCGTGCCGCCGCCCAAGGGCGATCCGGCAGCGCCTCTGAAGGCCTTGATCATCGATTCCTGGTTCGACAACTACGTCGGCGTGGTGATGCTGGTGCGCGTCGTCGATGGTTGTCTCAAAGCCAAGGACAAGATCCGGCTGATGTCGACGGGGGCGGTGCATCTGTGCGAACAGGTCGGGGTGTTTACGCCCAAGTCGCAGACGCGCGAACAATTGTCGGCGGGCGAGGTCGGCTTCGTCATTTCCGGTATCAAGGAATTGAAGGCCGCCAAGGTGGGGGATACGGTGACGCTCGCCGACCGTCCGGCAGCCGAGCCCTTGCCCGGCTTCAAGGAGGTGAAGCCGCAGGTCTTCGCCGGCCTCTATCCGGTCGAGGCGAACCAGTACGATTCCTTGCGCGAGGCGCTGGAAAAGCTGCAGCTCAACGACGCCTCGCTGCAGTTCGAGCCGGAAGTCTCGCAGGCGCTCGGCTTCGGCTTTCGCTGTGGCTTCCTGGGTCTCTTGCACATGGAGATCGTCCAGGAGCGTCTGGAGCGCGAGTTCGATCAGGACCTCATCACCACGGCGCCGACCGTCGTCTATCAGGTCAAGCTGCGCGACGGTGCCGAGATTTTCGTCGAAAATCCGTCCAAGCTCCCGGAAGTGCAGAAGATCGAGGAAATCCGCGAGCCGATCATCACCACGCAGATCTTCGTGCCGCAGGACTATCTCGGCGCGGTGATCACGCTCTGCGAAGCGAAGCGCGGCACCCAGGTCGACATGCGCTTTCACGGCCGCCAGGTGCATGTCACCTACGAGATGCCATTGGCCGAAGTCGTGTTCGATTTCTTCGACAAGCTCAAATCGGTCTCGCGCGGCTATGCCTCGCTCGACTACGAATTCAAGGAATACCGGGCCGCCGACGTCGTCAAGCTCGACATCCTGATCAACGGCGATCGCGTCGATGCGCTCTCGGTGATCGTCCATCGCGCCAATGCGCAATATCGTGGCCGCGAGCTCGCTGCCAAGATGCGTGGCCTGATTCCGCGCCAGATGTACGACGTGGCGATCCAGGCGGCGATCGGCTCGACGATCGTCGCGCGTGAAAACGTCAAGGCGCTGAGAAAGGACGTGCTGGCGAAATGCTACGGCGGCGACATCACGCGCAAGAAGAAACTGCTGGAAAAGCAGAAGGCCGGCAAGAAACGCATGAAACAGGTGGGCAGCGTGGAGATTCCCCAGGAAGCCTTCCTGGCCGTGCTGCGCGTCGATGAAAAATAGGAAAAAATCATAATGAACTTCGCCCTGATTCTTTTCATTCTGCTGGTGATCAGCGGTGTGCTTTGGGCGGCCGACCGTTTTCATTTCCGCAAGCGGCGCGCGTCGGACGCCAAGGAACCGCTGTGGGTGGAATATGGCGCCAGCTTCTTTCCGGTCATCCTGGCGGTATTCCTGCTGCGCTCCTTTCTCGTCGAACCGTTCAAGATTCCTTCCGGTTCGATGATTCCGACCTTGCTGGTCGGCGACTTCATCGCCGTCAAAAAGTATGCTTACGGCATTCGACTGCCGGTGGTCAACAAAAAGATCATCGACATCGGTCAGCCTGCACGCGGCGATGTCGTGGTGTTCCGCTATCCGCCGGATCCGTCGCTCGACTACATCAAGCGCGTGGTGGGGCTGCCGGGCGACAAGGTGGCCTACCTCAACAAACGCTTGACCATCAACGGCCAGCCGGTCGAGGTGCGCCGCGCCGGAGATTATTTCGATGCCGAGCGCCTGTTCTACACACCGCTGTATGAGGAACGGCTCGGCGATCGCGAGCACATGATCCTGATCGAGGACGATGCGCCGGCCTTCGTGCCGCATGTCATGCAGTTTCCTCACCGTGACAAATGCCTTTACAATACCGAGGGTTTCGTCTGCGAGGTGCCGCCCGGCCATTATTTCGTCATGGGCGACAACCGCGACAACTCTCAGGACAGTCGGGTATGGGGTTTCGTGCCCGACGAGAACCTGGTCGGCAAGGCTTTTTTCATTTGGTTCAATTTCGGCGATCTGAAGCGTATCGGCGGTTTCCGCTGATCTTGCCTGGTGAGGAGGGATAATGAACTGCAAGCAACGTGGTATGTCACTTTCCGGCCTGCTGTTGGCTGCGTTCGTCGTTGCGCTCCTCGCCCTGCTGGGTATGAAGGTCATCCCGGAATACATCGAATATCGGCAGGTGGTCGCTTCGATCAAGAAGGTGACCCAGGCGGCCGGCCCCGAGACGAGCGTGCGGCAGATCCGTGATGCCTTCGATCGGCAAGCCAATGTGGACTACATCTCGGCGATCACCGGCGCCGATCTCGACATCACCAAGGAAGCAGGTCAGATCGTCGTCTCGTTCTCCTACGAGAAGCGCATCCCACTGTTCGCGAACGTCAGCCTGCTGCTCGATTTCTCCGGTTCTTCCAAGGAGTAGGCTTGAGCGCGCGGCTCGAACAGGCGCTTGGCCACCGCTTCGACAAACCCGAACTGCTGCGCCAGGCGCTGACGCACCGCAGCCATTCCTCTCCTCATAACGAACGCTTCGAATTCCTTGGCGACAGCGTGCTCAATTGCGCGGTCGCGCTGTTGCTGTTCCGTAAGTTTCCCACGCTCAAAGAGGGCGAGCTTTCCCGCTTGCGCGCGAGCCTCGTGCGCCAGGAAACCCTGGCGCAAATCGCCACCGGCCTGGGGTTGGGCGATGCGTTGCGCTTGGGTGAGGGCGAGCTGAAAAGCGGTGGCTTTCGGCGCCCGTCGATCCTGGCCGACGCGCTCGAGGCGATCTTCGGCGCGATCTGCCTCGACGCTGGCTTCGATGCGGCACTGACGACGATCGAGCGCCTCTACCGTGAACGCATCGAGCGGATCGATCCACACAGCGCCGGCAAGGACGCCAAGACGGCTTTACAGGAATGGCTGCAGGGACGGCGTCTGCCGCTACCGCACTACCAATTGCTCGAAACGCACGGCAATGCCCATGCCCAGGAGTTCGTGGTCGCCTGCAACATTCCCGCCCTCGATGTCTGTGTCACCGGCCGCGGTTCCAGCCGGCGTGCCGCCGAGCAGGAAGCGGCGCAGGCGGCGCTGGCCAGGCTGAGCGGCGCATGAGTGAAGCGGTGCCCTTCCGCGCCGGTTATCTGGCGATCGTCGGCTGTCCGAACGTCGGCAAATCGACGTTGATGAACCGCCTGGTGGGTGCGAAGCTGAGCATCACTTCGAGCAAGGCGCAGACCACGCGCCATCGCATCCATGGCATTCTGACCACCGACACGTGCCAGTATGTCTTCGTCGATACGCCGGGATTCCAGACCGAACATCGCACAGCATTGAATCGCGCGATGAACCGCACCGTCACTGCGGCGCTAGCCGATGTCGATGTGATCCTGTTCGTCATCGACGCGCGACGCTGGCGCGACGCCGACCGTGCGGTGCTGGCGCGCTTGCCGGCCGACAAGCCGGTGGTGCTGGTCATCAACAAGATCGACCGCCTCGCCGACAAGAAAGCGCTGCTGCCCTTGATCGCGATGCTGGCGAAGGAATATGCCTTCGCCGAGATCGTGCCGGTGAGCGCCGAAAAAGGTATCCATCTCGACGAGCTGCTGCGCGCCGTGGGCAGGCATCTGCCTGCCGGGCCTGCGATCTTCGCGCCGGACGAGCTCACCGACCGCTCGGAGCGTTTTCTCGCCGCCGAGCTGTTGCGCGAGAAACTGTTTCGCAACCTCGGCGACGAACTCCCCTATGGCCTCACCGTCGAGATCGAGAAGTACGAGGAAGAGGGTGGCCTGCGCCGCATCCATGCCGCGGTGATCGTCGACAAGGAAGCGCACAAGGCGATCGTCATCGGCAAGGGCGGGGAGCGCTTGAAGCGCATCGCCAGTGCGGCGCGCCACGATATGGAAAAACTCTTCGGCGGCAAGGTCTGGCTGGAAACCTGGGTGAAGGTGAAGAGCGGCTGGGCCGACGACGAGCGCGCCCTGAAGAGTCTCGGCTATGAATGATGACCGGCAAGCAGCGCATTGACGGTGCGGCCGCCTTTCTGCTGCACAGTGTCCCATTCAGCGAAACCAGCCTGATTCTCGAGGTCTTCGCGCGCGAACATGGCCGTCTCGCATTGCTCGCGCGCGGGGCGCGGCGGCCGCGCTCCAGCTTGCGCGGCGTGCTACATGCCTTCCAGCCGCTCGAACTCTCCTGGTTCGGCGGCGGCGAAGTGAAGACGCTGGCCAAGGCAGAATGGCTGGGTGGCTTGCCGCTACTCGTCGGCTCTGGGCTCCTGGTCGGCTATTACCTGAACGAGTTGCTGATCAAACTACTGCCGCGCGAGGATCCCCATCCAGCCTTGTTCGATGCCTATGGCAGCGCGCTGGCGGTGCTCTCGCGCGGCGCGACCGAGGCCGCCGAGCTGCGCCGCTTCGAGAAGATCCTGTTGCGTGAGCTCGGTTATGGCCTGCGGCTGGATCGCGATGCGCATGGTCGGCCGATCGAGCCGCAGCGCAGTTACCGTTATCAGGTCGAGCGCGGAGCGCTGCCTGCCGAGGAAGGCGAGGCGGGGCAGCGGGTCACCGGCAAGACGCTGCTCGACCTGGCGGGGGATAATTACGCCGATCCCCGCACGCAGGCGGAAGCCAAGCAGCTGATGCGCGCATTGCTGGCGCATTATCTGGAGGGGCAGCCGTTACAGACGCGGCGGGTGTTCATCGATCTGCAGGAATTTTGAGTGGAGAAGACATGATTCGTCTGGGAGTCAACATCGACCATGTGGCGACGCTGCGTCAGGCGCGCCGCACTTATGAGCCCGACCCCGTCGCTGCGGCGCTGGAGGCGCAGTTGGGCGGCGCCGATTGCATCACCGTGCATTTGCGGGAAGACCGCCGGCATATCGTCGACCGCGATGTCGAACTGTTGCGCCAGACCGTGACGGTGAAGCTGAACCTCGAAATGGCGGCCACCGACGAAATGGTCGATATCGCTTGCCGCCTCAAGCCCGAAATGGCGACGCTGGTGCCGGAAGGGCGGCACGAGATCACCACCGAGGGTGGGCTGGACGTGGCCGGGCAGGAGGCGCGGCTCAAGGAGGTCGTCGCGCGTCTCAAGGATGCTGGCGTCTATGTGAGCCTGTTCATCGACGCCGACCTGCGCCAGGTCGAGGCCACCCGGCGCGTCGGCGCACAGGCCGGCGAGATCCACACCGGTCCTTACGCGCATGCTTTCCACGCTCATGGGCGCGACATCGCCAGCCCCAACGCGCAAGCCGAACTGGCGAAAGTCGGCGCTGGCGGCGCGGCACTCGTCGATCTCGGCTTGCGTTTCAATGCAGGGCATGCGCTCACCTATGCCAACGTGCAGCCGATCGCGGCGCTGCCGGGCTTGAGCGAACTGCACATCGGCCACAGCATCGTCAGCCGCGCCGTCTTCGTCGGCCTGCGTGAGGCGGTGCGGGAAATGAAGGCCCTGATGCGCGAGGCCGCCGCGCGGTGATCCACGGCATCGGCACCGATCTGGTCGCCATCGCGCGCATGGAGGCGCTCTGGCAGCGCCATGGCGAGCGCGCGCTGGAGAAGCTGCTCGCCCCCGCAGAGCGTGCCGAATGCCGCGTAAGCCTTAATCCGGGCCGCTTCCTCGCCAAGCGCTTCGCCGCCAAGGAGGCGCTCGGCAAGGCGCTCGGCACCGGCATCCGGGCGCCGGTGCTGCTCACCGCCATCGCCGTGACGCACGATGCGCTCGGCAAACCCGGTTTTGCCTTCGGCACGGAGCTGGCCGCGTGGCTCGACATGCGCGGCCTCGTCTGTCATCTGTCTTTGTCCGACGAGGCCGGTCAGGCCTTGGCCTTCGTCGTCGTGGAGCGGGTATGAATGCCGGCCCATTGATGATCGATATTGCCGGCACGGCATTGACCGACGTGGAGCGCGAGCACCTGCGGCATCCGCTCGTCGGCGGCGTGATCCTGTTTTCCCGCAACTATCGCGATCCCGAGCAGCTTACCGCGCTATGCGCCGAGATCCACGCCCTGCGCACACCGCGGCTGCTGATCGCCATCGACCACGAAGGCGGGCGGGTGCAGCGGTGTCGTGAGGGCTTCACGGCGATTCCGGCGATGCGCCGTTTGGGCGAATGGTGGGACCGGAGCCCCCATGCGGCTGCCGAGACTGCGCACATGCTGGGTTTCGTTTTGGCTGCCGAGTTGCGCGCCTGCGGCGTCGATTTGTCCTTCACGCCGGTGCTCGACCTCGACTATGGCGTGAGCAGCGTGATCGGCGATCGGGCCTTTCACCGCGATCCGCGGGCGGTGGTCGAGCTGGCCGGCGCACTGATCGAAGGTCTGCATCAGGCGGGCATGGCCGGCTGCGGCAAGCACTTTCCCGGTCACGGCGCCGTGGCCGCCGATTCCCATGTCGCCATCCCCGTCGATGCGCGCCGTCTGGACGAGATGGCCGATGACCTGATGCCCTATCGGGAACTGAAGCTGGACGCCGTGATGCCGGCGCATGTGGTCTATCCGCAGGTCGATGGCCGGCCGGCGGGCTTCTCGCCCGTCTGGATCGGCATGCTGCGCAATACCTTCCACCACCGCGGCGTGATCTTCAGCGACGATCTGTCGATGGCCGGGGCGAGTGTCGCCGGCGACATCGTCGCCCGTGTCGAGGCCGCCTGGACGGCCGGCTGCGACATGCTGCTCGTCTGCAACGCCCCCGAGGCCGCCGCCGAAGTCTTGGCACGCTGGCAACCTGCGCCCGATCCGCAGCGCGCCGCACGCGTGGCGGCACTGCTGCCGACACGGCCGGCACTCGATCGGGCCGCGCTGGCACAGGAGCTCACCTGGCAGGCCGGCCGGCAGATCGTGCGCCGTCTCGCCGGCGATTTGCCCGCCCCCGGCAAGGCTTGATTAGCGTGAAATAAAAAGCAAAAAGTGCGCCGCCCTTCGTTTCCTTGATGGCAGCCTACCTTCGCGGCGCAAGCCGCGCTGATAGTCTCCCCTCCCGCGAGGGGCGGAGGCGGGGTTTCGCGAAGCACTGCTTCGCGCCGCCGGAGCCGGCCGGCTGTGCAAAGCCGGCCGTGGGACAGGCTGGGGGAGGGCGGGTGTTTATTTTTGCGCATGGGGTTTTCATCCTCCGCGGGTGACGATTGCCGGCATGCGCGTTTGTTGAGGTGGGTCAACACCTCGGCCGCTCATCGTTCCAGAATATCAGTGTTTGGTGATATGCAAGGAGTAGTCATGAGCACGGAAGAAAGCAAGCGCCTGGGCGAAGCGGCCTATGCCAAGGCGCTGCAATACGAACTCGATTACGGCTGTTGCCCGCAATGCGTCCTGGCGACCGTGCAGGAAACGCTGGGCGGCATCGACGACGCGACGATCAAGGCAGTACATGGCTTGTCCGGCGGCGGTGGCCTGATGGCCGAAGGCGCATGCGGAGCGCTCACCGGCGGGCTGGTGGCCCTGTCGGCGAAATACGGGCGCGATCGCGACAAGCTCGACAAGGGGCGTTACATCAACAACTTCAAGAAGTGCAAGGAACTCGTTGAGCGCTTCCGCGCCGAATTCGGCGGCGTGACCTGCGCCGAGCTGCAGCAGCAATTCACCGGCCGCACTTACGACATGTGGAAGGCCGAGGAATATCAGGCCTTTTCAGAGGCCCGCGGCAACAAATGCGCCCATGCCACCGGTACGGTGACGCGCTGGGTGGTCGAGATGCTGGCAAAGTAACGCGCATGAAGGCAGCCATCACCCACGGAAGATGAAATACCCCTGCGCAAAAATAAACGCCCGCCCTCCCCCAGCCCCTCCCTCGCGGGAAGGGAGACGACCAGCGCGGCTTGCGCCGCGAAGGTAGGCTGCCGTCAAGGAAACGAAGGGCGGCGCTCTTTTTGCTTTGTATTTCACGTTAAAAAGGACGGCCTTGGCCGTCCCTGGCTGCGAAGCGCGCGGGGCTTCCCTTATTTTACGCGGTTCTTGTATTCCCCGGTGCGCGTGTCGATCTCGATCTTGTCGCCGATTTCGACGAAGATCGGCACCATCACTTCCATGCCGGAAGGCTTGATCTTGGCCGGCTTCATCACCTTGCCGGAGGTGTCGCCCTTGACGGCCGGTTCGGTGTATTCGACCTCGCGCACCACCGAGTTGGGCATTTCCACCGAGATCGCCTTGCCCTCGTAGAACACGACCTCGACCTGCATGCCGTCCTCGAGATAGGGGATGGCATCCTGCATGTTTTCGGCTTCGACCTCGTACTGGTTGTACTCGGCGTCCATGAACACATACATCGGGTCGGCGTAATAGGAATAGGTGCATTCCTTGCGCTCGGGGATGATCTGCTCGAACTTGTCGTCGGCCTTATAGACGGCCTCGGACGGCGCGCCGGTGAGCAGGTTCTTGAACTTGAACTTGACGACCGCGGCGTTGCGGCCGGACTTGTTGTATTCGTGCTTTTGGATCACGAGCGGCTGGCCATCGACCATGATGACATTGCCGGTGCGCAGTTCTTGAGCGGTTTTCATAGCAAATGCCTGGCGGGAAAAAGAAAGTCGCAAATTATAGCCGAGCCAGGCAGAACTTGACCAGATTCGTCGCTAGATCGCCGTGGGCGGCGATTTGTCTAGCCCAGGCCGGCGCCCGCGCTGCCAATGCCGGCAGACGTTCCATGAAAGCCGGCCAGTCGAGTGTTCCGACACCGTTCCAGGCGAGAAAGAAGTCACGCACTGCAGCATCGTCGGTATAGAGGTCGAGAAAAGCGGCGAGTTTGGCCAGATGCGCGTGCCCCGCCTGCGGGTAAGCCTGCCAGACGAAGGGGCGCGCGGCCCATTGCGCACGGACGAAGGAATCCTCGCCGCGCACGAAATTCAAATGGCAGCGATCGAGCAGGGCGTCGTAGCCGGTTTGCGGCAGGAAGGGCAGGGCGGCGAGCGTCAAGCTGCCGCGCTCGACGATAGCGTTGGCGGGAAAAGTCGCGCCCAGCCAGCGCTCGACCTGCTGACGGGGCAGACCGTCACAGACATGGCAGTGGATCGGTTGCCCACCGTCACGCCAGGCAGCCAAGAGCGCCGGCAATCGCGGGTTCTCGTAACAGAACAGCGAGACTTCCAGCGCGCCGGTCAAAGTCGGCGCTGGCGGCACGGCACGGTCGCGTTCGCGCAGCAGCCCGCCGGTGCCCGGCACGAAGCCGGGAAAGAAAAAGAACTTCTGCAGCCCCGCCTGCGGTGAAGGCAGGCCGTGACAGCCGGCCACCCAATCCTCGGCAGAGAGATATTCGAGATTGAGCCACACCGGCGGCCGCGCGCGGGCGCGCATCGCCTCGATATAGCGGGCCGGCAGCATGCAGGCGAAGCTCTCGATGACCACGTCCGCCGCTTCGACGCCGGCGAAATCGCCCGACCAGCCGCACACTTCGACCCCCTGCCGGTCCGGCGCCATCCAGCCGATGGGGGCCGGATCATCGATCCATAGCCGCACCCGCCAGCCGAACTCCACCGCCAGCTGATGCGCCAGCCGCCAGCAGACGCCCGCATCACCCAGATTGTCGATGACGGCGCAGAAGATGTCACAACGGATCGGCATAGCCATCTCGGCAGCGAATTTATCGCCTAGGGGAGGCGGTAGATGCGGTGGGCATTTTCCTGGGCCAACTTGCGAGCCAGATGGGGAGGCAGCTGATCAAGGAGGGAGCGTAAGTTGTCGAGGGTTGCTTTCATATACTCGGCGCGCACGTTGCCAGGCCGCGGAGGATAAAAAATGTCGCTGCCGACGACGAAACGATCTGGAAAATCTTCAAACAACTTGCGCCATACCGGTTTGAGCCGGTTCGTTTCGTCTAGGGCAAAGGCCGGATGTGACGCACCGCGCCCCACGCGAACGCTCATGTAAAGGTTGGGGTGGCGGGCGAGCAGTTCGCGGCACAATTGCGGCGTGCGGGCGCGGATCGGGTCGCTACCGGCATGCGCCCAAATGATTTTTGCGGCGCGATTATGTGCCAGGAAACGCTCAAAGGCCGCCAAGTTAGCCTTGACCTCGGCGGGATTGTGCTGGTTCTGGGGTAAGGGCGGAGGCAATGGAGCGATATCGTGCGGTGCGACGTCGAAATGGATATCGATTGGTACGTTGTTTTCTGCTGCAAGATCGGCCAGCAGCAGGAGCAGCGGGTGATCGGCCGCTATGGACTCGTAAGGATGGAATGAACCCATCTGGGGTAACGAAAGATGATGTACGGCGATTTCGCCAAAGCCAATGGCGCCAAGCGCCAGAACCTCCTCGGCGCGGTGGCGGAATTCATGGCGCACATCTTCATCGACTGTCTCCGGCGCTGTGCGGTGAAGCATTGGATTGAGGCTGCCGCCGCCTCCCAGCAAACGGAAGCGTTTGATGTCTTGGTCAAGGATGCGGTGCAGATCTTCGATGTCGTAGAAGAAAGGATTGCTCGGCGCCTGCGGTGGTGGCATGAGCAGGGAAAGGTCAATGCCGAGCCGGCTCATCTCGGCACGCGCGACCGCGAGTGCGGCTGGAAGCTGCGCGACACCGTGCGTATGTTCGAGATGGACGTGAGTGTCGATGAACTGCACGCCCTCGGCACGCACAGGGAAGGCGAGACAAAGGAGGAAGATGAAAACGGATATGGGGTTGTGCAGCATGGCAATCCGATAGCAGCGATTTCGAGTGCGCAAGCGCATGGGATCAGCCTGTGCTCGCAGGATCCACGACGTCGGTTGGCAAAGCATAGGAAACCCTTGTGCCTTCGACCCTGACGAAGCCTCTTTTGCAAAGCTCGGAGAACAGCGCGGCGAGTTGCTGCTCGGAAAGCTCTTTCTTGAAAAGCGCATGAAGCGTGCTCAGCAAGGTCTTTTGAGTCCTCGGCTTTGATGTCTTTCGGCGGACAAGATTGGCCACTACGGCTTCGACCTGAGCTTCGGGTGCGGCGGGGAGAGCAGGCTTGAAATAGGGAATGTCTGCTATGCAAGTGGATCGCTGGGCAAAAATCTTCCTGCCCTTGAGATACTTCAGCAACGGGTCAAAGCCGGAGTCCTTCGAGATGATGTGGAAGAAGGCTGCCGGTTCGGCGGCGGATAACACGCCGATGTAATAGGCGATGTGGAAATCGAGGGCATTGTTTCCGGCAGATTCAAGAATGATGTACTCGGCGCTCTCGCCAAGCGATTGAAGTGCCGCCGCCAGTGCAACGGGAATCTTGGATTGATTGGGACCGAGGAAAACCTTGACCTTGAACGGGCCGTCCTTGAGCAGGCCAATGTCCTTCGGTTGGACATTCTCAAAATCGACGAGGACGAAGTTCGTGCGTGTTGTCACGGGAGAACCCTAACGTGCTAGCTAACCGGCCGCCGGAGCGGCGAAGCCGCGGAGGGTACCTGCAAGCGCAGCTTGCAGGCGGTCCGGTTGAGCGAAGGGTTGGGGGTCGCCGTCACGCGAAGACTTTTTCTGGAAACGAATTGTGCGGAACAGTGCGCTTCAACTTTCCGAGGCTGCCGGAGACGTGACAGCTACCGCCGGACGGAACCTCGACACGAACCCACTGCGCATGAGTGGCGTGAAGATCGATGAGGGCGACAAGTTCATCCTTGGTCAACGCGCAGACCGTGGTTGTACCGCAGACCAAGCACACGAACACAGGATGGTCAGCCGAAATCTCAGCTTGAATGGACTGAAGATCGTGCGGCTGAAACGTAAAGCTCCAAGGAGAACGGGTTGATTTGCTGTACTTGGTGAAGACGTGGCGATTGGTGTTCACCAAGTAGTGACCGTACTTGGTGCTAGCTCGGTTGAGAGCTTTGAACGAATTATGCTCGACGATTTGAGTGAGCGCGGCACCGTGAAACCGATCTTGTTCTTGAATCTTCATTTCATCATGCTCCTTGGTGAGAAAAGGGATTGCGACCCCCAACGTGCTAGCTCAGGGGCGCGCCGCTTGCGGCGCGTCCCCCTGGAGCGAGGGGTTAGCGGAAAAGGGTTTCGCAGGCCAAACGAAGACAACAAACATAACGAACTCAAGCAAGAGAATGACCGGCGAAACCACACGTGTTACGGAGCCGCCCATGCCCAAAAAAGCGATGAGCGCGGCAGAAACAGACAAAAGCAAGCCAGCGGCGACCCGCGCTTTGGGGGTGACAGAACCGGCAACAACGCGAGGAAGACCAATAAGCAATGGCCCCAAGCCCAGCACCAACCCTATGATGAACAGCGGGCCGAAGAACAAAAGGTAACTTCCGAGCTCAGGTGGTTCGCCGACGCCATACGCGAACATAAGCCCGAGATAAGAGGGGGCTACGATCAAGGCGAACCCGAGAAGAATGGCAACGAGGCGGATAAAGGTGAGCATGTCGCTAACGCCTGAATTAAGCCGCGCCGCGAAGCGGCGTCGGCTTGAATGATTTGTTATGCCTAGTCTTCGACTACCCATTGAGGGTTCCACACGATTTCCCAGAGATGCCCATCGGGGTCTTGAAAGTATCCGCCATAGCCTCCCCAAAAAGTGTCCTGTGCTGGCTTGACGATGGTGGCACCGCACCTTCTCGCCTGCTCCATTACGGCGTCGACTGCCTTTTTGGATCCGACGTTGTGGCCAATTGAAAGTTCGGTTGCGCTTGGCGGTCCGAGTGGAAGCGTAGAATCGTGCGCAAGGCTTTTTCGAGGATAGAGGGCAAGTTTCAAGCCTCCTTCCAGATCGAAGAATACGACTGCACCGTGCTCGAACTCCGTCCCAATGATTCCTTCTGTTTCTAACCCCAACCCATCACGATAGAAGCGAAGCGATCTTTCAAGATCATCTACGCCGAGAGTAATGACCTTAATCCGTGGCTTCATAGATTGAACTCCTCTGTGAGGCATAACGTGCAGCTTGAGGGGCGCGGAGCCGGCTTGCCGGCGGAGCGTCCCACTCGAAGCGTTTGTTAGGCATACGGTTCATGGTTTGGGCGCTTGCTTGGTAAGGGGAAGAGCCGACCAAGAGACCCTCGCATAGGCTCCTTCGCCCTTAGATAATTGCTTGCGTTCAATGAAGCGCCCATCGAACTCAAATCTCTCGTTGATTTTGATTACAAGTAGCTTGTTGAAATTGCCAGCGCGTTTAACTTGAACTTGCCCCCCATCCTTTTCTGGGGAGATGGTTTTGATTTCTACAAAATCATTTCCAAGTTTTCCATCTGAACCCCTGGTATGCGGTTTGTGGCGCTTAATGCCGTATTTGATTTCAGCATATAGCTCACCCAACTCGCCCCAGATTTGCAGGTAGCGCCCCGTGAGCTCGTAGTAAGACCTTGCATTCTCCACCAAGCTCTCGAAAATCATAACCAGCTCAGGATCTTCATGTGGGTGCAGCGCTGATAGTTCTTTCTCTTGTACGGGCTCCCACTCCCAAGGGTTATACCCACAAGCAGCGGCATCAGCTATTTGCTCTGGACTATAGCCGTCGTTATGCATATCGTGGAGAAAGTCCCAGTCGCTCATATGTTTCCCCTTGCCTAACGTTGAAGGTAAGGGGCTGGCCGGAGGCGGGCGAAGCCCGCTGTAGGCCAGTCCCACTTGACCGCAATGTTAGAGAGCGCGGTTATAGCCACAGTGGGAAAGCTGCAACACGCGCAGAAGCGGATAGTTTTCGGAAATGGCACTGCGGCAAGCAACACCACACTCAACGACCTTTGAACGGACCTCGGCGACAAACTCATCAATGGACATGATTTGACCGCCTGCGATGGTGTCTCGGCCTTTTGGATGAGAAGGAAACACTGCGATTTGTCGCAATGGCGTTTCGGGCTGCAACCAAGAAAAGACTTCAGTAAAAATGAGTTTCCGGGCCGCCTCGAACTTTCTGGCATATCTGGCCTCGCGTGTATCCCAGGAGTGCGCATCTACCGACGGCTCGTAATGAACTAGATCGCTGGTGTGAGGGTTGTAGCCGATGACATCAAGCTCCATTTCCCAGCCGCCATGTTTTAGCCGCCCAACCTTGGTGTTTCGACGCACCAAGTAACCCTGCCAGTCTAGGTATTCAACGATGAGGGATTCGAGGTGGGACATAGCGCGCTCTAACGTCTAGTGAACACAGAAAAAGGTGTATAAATCCGAAAGTGGGTGTGTCCACCATCTCTGAAACTCCAGCAACCTACTGGAATCATATGGTTTCATCCGCGCTCCCTCCGGATATTACACCTTCCGTTTCGCCCGACGCTCCCAGGCCGCCCAAACTGCTCGACCAGGTGCGGGCGCGGCTGCGGACGAAACATTACTCGATCCGCACGGAAAATCAATATGTCTTTTGGATAAGGCGCTTCATTCTATTTCACGGCAAGCGCCATCCGCGCGAGCTGGGCGCGCGGGAGGTGGAGGCGTTCCTCTCCGATCTCGCGGTCAATGGCCGCGTGGCGGCCTCCACCCAGAATCAGGCGCTTTCGGCCTTGCTGTTTCTCTATCGCGAGGTGCTGGAGGTCGATCTGCCGTGGCTGGAGAACCTCACGCGCGCGAAGCCCTCGCAGCGGCTGCCGGTGGTGCTCACGCCGGCCGAGGTGCGCGCGGTGCTCGAGCGCATGGAGGGAGTGTATGGGTTGATGGCGCGGCTGTTGTATGGCACGGGCATGCGGCTGATGGAATGCGTGCGGCTGCGCGTGAAGGACGTGGATTTCGGCCGCAACGAGATCGTGATCCGCGACGGCAAGGGGGCGAAGGATCGCGTCACCATGCTGCCGGTGGCGCTGGTAGCCCCCTTGCAGGATCACCTGGCGCGGCGGCGCGTGATTTACGAGGACGATCTGCGCGATGGCAAGGCGGAAGTCTGGCTGCCGGATGCGCTCGCGAAGAAGTATCCGCATGCGGCAACCGAATGGGGCTGGCAGTATGTGTTTTGCTCGGGCTCACACTCGGTCGATCCGCGCAGTGGCGTTGTTCGCCGGCATCACATCGACGAGAAGCTCCTGCAGCGGGCGATGAAGAAGGCGGTGATGGCGGCGCGTTTGCATAAGCCCGCCACGCCGCACACTTTGCGCCATTCCTTCGCCACGCACCTGCTGGAAGCCGGCCACGACATCCGCACGGTGCAGGAGCTTTTGGGCCACAGCGACGTGCGCACGACGATGATCTATACCCACGTGCTCAACCGCGGCGGGCGCGGGGTTTTGAGCCCGCTGGATCGACTCTGAGCTGCCGTCCCGCCAGCGCCGAGTTTTTCCATGACGGATACCACCTTCGATAGCAAGACCTTCCTCGCCACGCTCACCGGGGCGCCGGGCGTCTATCGCATGCTCGATGCTGCCGGGGCGGTGCTCTATGTCGGCAAGGCGAAGAATCTCAAGAAACGGGTGTCGTCCTACTTCCAGAAGACCGACCACAGCCCGCGCATCCGGCTGATGCTGCAGCAGGTGGCGAGCGTCGAGACGACGGCGACGCGCTCGGAAGCCGAAGCGCTGATTCTCGAAAACACGCTGATCAAGAAGCTCAAGCCGAAATACAACATCCTGTTCCGCGACGACAAGTCGTATGCCTACATTGGGCTCTCCGGCGGCGACTTTCCCCGGTTGTTCTACCACCGCGGCGCGTTCGAGAAGAAATCACGCTATTTCGGCCCATTTCCCAGCGGGCTGGCGGTGCGCGAGGCGATCCAGCTGATCCAGAAGACCTTCCTGCTGCGCACCTGCGAGGAGGCGGTGTTCGCCCACCGCTCGCGGCCCTGTCTGCTGCACCAGATTCATCGCTGCAAGGCGCCCTGCGTCGGGCTCGTTTCGAGGGAGGAATACGCGGCCGACGTGAAGCTGGCCGAGGCCTTTCTCAAGGGTCGCCACGGCGAGGTGGTGGAGCAGCTCACGCGCCGGATGGAGGCCGAATCCGCGGCGCTGCGCTTCGAGCAAGCGGCCGTCTTGCGCGACCAGATCCGCGCCTTGCAGGCGGTGCTGCACCGGCAGTATGTGAGCTCGACCAAGGAGACCGATACCGACATCGTCGTGGCCGTCGCCGAGCGCGGCGAGCTGTGCGTGAATCTGGCGATGGTGCGCGGCGGGCTGCATCTGGGCGACCGGGCGTATTTCCCCGAGCTGGAAGGCGAGGCGAGCGCGGCGGAGGGATTGGTCGCGTTTCTCGAACAGCATTATGCCGACCACGAGAAACCGCCGCGGCTGATCCTCGAACCCTGGCCATTGGAAGAGCTGCCGGCGGGGCTCGAAGCCGGCGCGGCAAGGAACGAGATGGAGCGCGCCTGGCTGGAGATGGCGCGCAAGAATGCGCAACTGGCGCTGGCGGCGCGGCGGCAGAGCCGCATGCATGCCAGCGGACGGCTGGAAGCCTTGCGGCAGGCGCTCGATCTGCCGGAGCTGCCGCGGCGCATCGAGTGCTTCGACATCAGCCACACGATGGGCGAGGGCACGGTGGCCTCCTGCGTCGTTTGCGTCGATGGCGCGATGAAAAAAAGCGAATATCGCCGCTTCAACATCGCCGGCGTCACACCGGGCGACGATTACGCGGCTATGCGCCAAGCCTTGACGCGCCGCTATGAAAAAGTCGGCGCTGGCGAGACGGCACGGCCGGATTTGGTTCTGATCGACGGCGGTAAGGGTCAGCATGCGGTGGCGCGCGAGGTGTTCGACGAACTGGGGCTCTCGGATTTGGCGAGCGTCGGCGTGGCCAAGGGCGAGGGACGCAAACCTGGCTTGGAAACCTTGTTCGTTCATGGCCGGGACGAGCCGCTAGAATTGGCCATGGACAACGCCGGCTTCCATCTGATCCAGGAAATCCGCGACGAGGCGCACCGCTTCGCCATCGCCGGCCATCGCGCGCGGCGCGCCAAGGCGCGCGGCCGCTCTATCCTGGAGGAGGTGGCCGGGATTGGCCCGGCGCGGCGCCGGGCGCTGCTCGCCCATTTCGGCGGACTCGATGGCGTGAAGGCCGCCACGGTCGAGGACCTGTGCCGGGTGCCCGGCATCAGCCGCCGGCTGGCGACGGAAATCCATCGGCAATTGCACTCGGCATGATGTTCAGTCTTCCCAATACGCTCACCTGGGCACGCATCGTGCTCATCCCGCTGGTGGTGGGCGTGTTTTACCTGCCGCTGCCGCTCGATGAGCAGAATCTCATCGCCACCATCGCCTTCGTGGTGGCGGCGGTGACCGACTGGTTCGACGGCTGGCTGGCCCGCAAGCTCGGCCAGACTTCGGCCTTCGGCGCCTTTCTCGACCCGGTGGCCGATAAATTGATGGTCGCGGCGGCGCTGGTGATGCTCGTCCAACTCGCGCGCACCGACGCGGTGGTGGCGATCATCATCATCGGCCGCGAGATCGCGATCTCGGCGCTGCGCGAGTGGATGGCACACATCGGCGCGGCGAAGAGCGTCGCGGTCTCGTTCATCGGCAAGCTCAAGACCACGGCACAGATGATCGCGATCCCGATGCTGCTGTATTACGACCCGCTGTTTGGCCTGCCAATCGCCGGCATGGGCGAGGCGCTGATCTGGCTTGCCGCCGCGTTGACGCTGTGGTCGATGGGCTATTACCTCGGCAAGGCCTGGCCGGAGATTCGCAGCCGCGGCTTTTGAAGGTATCATTCGCCTTTCCCGTTACGGCTTTTTGCCATGACCAAATACGTCTTCGTCACGGGGGGTGTCGTGTCCAGTCTGGGCAAGGGCATCGCCGCCGCCAGCCTGGGGGCCATTCTCGAATCGCGCGGCATCCGCGTCACCCACCTCAAGCTCGATCCTTACATCAACGTCGATCCCGGCACGATGTCGCCGTTCCAGCACGGCGAGGTCTTCGTCACCGAGGACGGCGCCGAAACCGACCTCGACCTCGGCCACTACGAGCGCTTCACCAGCGCCAAGATGGGCAAGCGTAACAACTTCACGACGGGCCAGATCTACGAGTCCGTCATCAAGAAGGAGCGGCGCGGCGAGTATCTCGGCAAGACCGTGCAGGTGATCCCGCACATCACCGACGAGATCAAGCGCTACATCAAGCGCGGCGCCGAAGGCGCGGAAGTGGCGATCGTCGAGATCGGCGGCACGGTCGGCGACATCGAGTCGCTGCCCTTCCTCGAAGCGATCCGCCAGATGGGCATCGAAGAGGGCAAGCACAACGCCTGCTACATCCATCTGACGCTCTTGCCTTACATTCCCACCGCGGGGGAACTCAAGACCAAGCCGACGCAGCACTCGGTCAAGGAACTGCGTGAGATCGGCATCCAGCCCGACATCCTGCTTTGCCGCGCCGACCGGCCGATTCCCGAGGAGGAGCGGCGCAAGATCGCGCTCTTCACCAACGTGCAGCCCGAAGCGGTGATCGCCGCGCTCGATGCCGATTCGATCTACAAGATTCCCGGCATGCTGCATGACCAGATGCTCGACGAGATCGTCTGCCACAAGCTCGGCATCCTCGCGCGCGCGGCGAATCTCACCGTTTGGAAGAATCTCGTCGAGGCGCTCGAGCATCCGGAGCACGAGGTCGACATCGCCTTCGTCGGCAAGTATGTCGATCTCACCGAGTCCTACAAGTCGCTCACCGAAGCGCTCGTGCATGCCGGCATCCATACGCGCTCGAAAGTCAACATCCACTACCTCGATTCCGAAGACATCGAAAAGCACGGACCGGCTTCGTTGAAGGGCATGGATGCCGTGCTGGTGCCCGGCGGCTTCGGCAAACGCGGCACCGAAGGCAAGATCATCGCCATCCGCTATGCGCGCGAGCACAAGGTGCCTTATCTGGGCATCTGTCTCGGCATGCAGCTCGCCACGATCGAGTTCGCGCGCCACGTCGCCGGTCTCGAAGGGGCGAACAGCACCGAATTCGATCCGGATACGCCACACCCGGTCGTCGCACTGATCACCGAATGGGCCGACCGCGAAGGGCGCATCGAGAAGCGCGACGCCCATTCGAACCTCGGCGGCACGATGCGGCTGGGCGCGCAGCGCTGCCCCGTCAAGGAAGGCACGCTCGCCCATTCGATCTATGGCAACGAGGTCAATGAGCGTCACCGTCACCGCTACGAGGTCAACAACGCCTATGTGCCGAAGCTCGAAGCGGCGGGGCTGGTGATTTCGGCGCGCACCCCGACCGAAAACCTGCCGGAGATCCTGGAGCTGCCGCAAAGCCTGCACCCCTGGTTCATGGGCGTGCAGTTCCATCCGGAGTTCACCTCCAACCCGCGCACCGGACATCCGCTGTTCATCGCCTTCGTCAAGTCGGCGCTGGCGAGACGGCAAGGCAAAGCGAATGCCTGAGATTTCCCGTTTCCTGGGCATCATCATCCTGATGAACTGGGGCGACCATCCTCTGCCACATTTCCATGCCCGTTACGGTGAGTATGAAATCACGGTCGAAATCGAAACTGGCGTCGTGCGCGGTCAGTTTCCCAAACGGGCGTTGCGAGCCGTGCTGGATTGGCTAGACGAGCACAAGGATGAATTGATGGAAAATTGGTGCCTCGCCGAGCAACGTAAACCGATGCGACCGATCGCCCCTTTGGAATGACTGCCATGTTCTTGCATACCACCCAAGTCGAGCCCAGATCTGGATATCGCTTGTTCGTCCGCTTCAACAATGGCGTTTCCGGCGAAATCGACCTTTCCGGCGAATTGTGGGGAGAGATGTTCGAGCCCCTAAAAGACGAGGCGCTTTTCGCTACCGCCCGGCACGACGAAACGTTGCAAACCGTCGTCTGGGCCAATGGCGCGGATCTGGCACCAGAATTTTTGTTCGACTTGTTGAGCAAACAAACAGGGATGGCAGCATGAAACTGTTTGACTTCGACGTCGGCCTCGATCAGCCGCTGTTTTTGATCGCCGGCCCGTGTACGGCGGAGTCGGAGCAGCTCTGCCTCGATGTCGCCGGTCACATGAAAGAGGTGACGGCCAAGCTCGGCGTGCCTTACCTCTTCAAGGCCTCCTATGACAAGGCCAATCGCAGCTCGGGCAAATCGCCGCGCGGTCCCGGCATGGAAAAGGGGCTGGAGTGGCTCTCCCGCGTGCGCCGCGAGATCGGTGTTCCGGTGCTCACCGATGTGCATACCGAAGCCGATGTGGCGCCTGTCGCGGCAGTCGTCGATGTGCTGCAAACCCCGGCTTTCCTGTGCCGCCAGACCGATTTCATCCAGGCGGTGGCCGCTACCGGCAAGCCGGTGAACATCAAGAAGGGCCAGTTTCTGGCACCTGGCGACATGAAGCAGGTCGTCGCCAAGGCCAAGGAGGCCAACGGCGGCGCGGATACGATCATGGTCTGCGAACGCGGCGTTTCCTTCGGCTACAACAACCTCGTCGCCGACATGCGCTCCTTGGCCATCATGCGCGAGACCGGCTGCCCGGTGGTGTTCGACGCGACGCATTCGGTGCAGTTGCCGGGCGGGCAGGGGACGAGCTCGGGTGGGCAGCGCGAGTTCGTGCCGGTCTTGGCGCGCGCGGCGGTGGCTGCCGGCATCGCCGGTCTGTTCATGGAAACGCATCCCGATCCGGCCAAGGCACTGTCGGATGGCCCGAACAGCTGGCCGCTCGCACAGATGGCGAATCTTCTCGCCGAACTCGTCGAGCTCGATGCCATCGTCAAGCGGCATGGTTTTCGGGAGTGGCCATGATCACCCATCTCGTGCTGTTCAAGCTCAAACCCGGCATCGCACCCGATGACCGCCGCTTCGTTGCGGTGCAGGCCGCGATGGAAGCCTTGCCGCGCAAAATCTCTGTCATCCGTTCCTGGCAGCATGGCAGGAATCTCACGCCGGATGACGATGCCTGGGATTACGGCCTCGTTGCCACCTTCGACAGTGAAGCCGATCTCCATGCCTATTTCGAGCATCCGGACCATCTGCCGGTGCTTGCCCAATGGAACGAGATCGCGAGCCTCGCGTTCGTCGATCTCGCTGGTTGAATTTTGACTCTGCAAAGGAAGAAACATGAGTGCCATCGTTGATGTCGTCGCCCGCGAAATCCTCGATTCGCGCGGCAATCCCACCGTCGAAGCCGATGTCCTGCTGGAATCCGGCGTGATGGGCCGTGCCGCGGTGCCCTCTGGCGCCTCGACCGGCTCGCGCGAAGCGATCGAGTTGCGTGACGGGGATGCGGCGCGCTACCTCGGCAAGGGCGTCTTGAAGGCCGTAGAGAACGTCAATACCGAAATTTCCGAGGCGATCATCGGGTTGGATGCCGAAGAGCAGGCGTTCATCGACAAGACGCTGATCGAGCTCGACGGCACCGACAACAAATCCCGTCTCGGCGCGAATGCGATCCTCGCCGTCTCGATGGCGGTCGCCAAGGCGGCGGCCGAAGAAGCGGGGCTGCCGCTCTATCGCTATTTCGGCGGTTCCGGCCCGATGGTGATGCCGGTGCCGATGATGAACGTCATCAACGGCGGCGCGCATGCCAACAACAACCTCGACATCCAGGAATTCATGATCCTGCCGGTGGGCGCGAACAGCTTCCGCGAGGCGCTGCGCTGCGGCGCCGAGGTGTTCCAGAATCTCAAGAAGCTCGTCGACAAGAAGGGCTATCCGACCACGGTCGGCGATGAAGGCGGCTTTGCGCCGAACGTCTCAGGCAACGACGAAGCGATCGAGCTGATCCTGCGCGCGATCGAGGCGGCCGGCTACACGCCGGGACAGGACGTGGTGCTCGGTCTCGACTGCGCGGCTTCGGAATTCTTCAAGGACGGCAAGTACGTGCTGGCTTCCGAGAAGCTCGAGCTCGACTCTGCCGGCATGGCCGATTACCTCGCCACGCTGGTCGACAAATACCCGATCATCAGCATCGAAGACGGCATGAGCGAGGCCGACTGGGACGGCTGGAAGCGGCTCAACGACAAGCTGGGCAAGAAAATCCAGATCGTCGGCGACGACCTGTTCGTCACCAACCCGAAGATCCTCAAGGAGGGCATCGCCCAGGGCGTCGCGAATGCGATCCTCATCAAGGTCAATCAGATCGGCACGCTGACCGAGACCTTCGCTGCCGTCGAGATGGCCAAGCGCGCCGGCTGGACCAACGTGATCTCGCACCGCTCGGGCGAGACCGAGGATTCGACCATCGCCGACATCGCGGTGGGTCTCAATGCCGGCCAGATCAAGACCGGCTCGCTGTCTCGGTCGGATCGCATCGCCAAATACAACCAGCTCTTGCGCATCGAGGAAGATCTGGGCGACACGGTCGTCTATCCCGGCCTCGAAACCTTCTACAGCATTCGCAAGTAGCGTTTGCGAAGGGTCGCCCCGAGCAAACGCGGCACGCGCCGCCAGGCGCAATCCGCACCAGCCCCACCACGGAGACCCCCGTGATATCGAGCGTAGCGAGCATTCCTGAACCCCCCGCGAGGGGGGCGAAGGGAGGCGGGCTATGAGGTGGCCGACCTGGGTGTTGGCGGCCCTGCTGATCCTGCTGCAGTATCCGCTGTGGTTCGGCAAGGGGGGGCTGCTCCGGGTTTGGGACCTGGAGCGCCAACTTGCCGCCCAGCGCGAAATGAATCAGGGATTGGAAGCACGCAATGCGGCGCTGGATGCCGAAGTGCGAGATCTGAAGTCAGGCCTCGAGGCGATCGAGGAACGCGCCCGCTATGAACTCGGCCTCGTCAAGGAAGGCGAAATCTTCGTCCAGACACCGCAGAAGAAGCCGTAACCGACCGGTCTCAGGATGTAAAAAAGCCCGACACTTTAATCGTGGCGGGCTTTTTTTTAGAAACGGCTAGTCAATCGTTATACGAATTTGCGACGACGGAGCACACCAAGACCGGCCAAGCCAATGCCTAAAAGAGCAAGGCTGCCAGGCTCAGGGACGCTGGATCCATTAATGTTCAGTTTGACAATCGTATTTTCATCAAATGGAAGTGCCTGCCAATTTACATAAATGTTGTCGCCGTCGAAAGTAATATTGGATTGACTTAGGCCGCCCATGGTGGTGATTGGGTCAATCGTTACAGAGGTGAAGGCATCTATTGTGTCGTTAATGTCGAACAATCTAAGGCCATTAAAAATAGAATAACTCCAGAAGCTGGATGTGTAAAAATCGAAAGTGATGCTGTTGTCGGCAATATCCACGCTTGCTACATCGTAGTAAGAAGAATAAGTTCCCGTAAACTCGATTCCATCTCCCACAGTTGTGGGCGGGGCGGAGTAGTAAAGATTGTTGAGATCTGGATAGTAATACTCGTATCCAATAATTTTCCCATCAAGCAAGGCTGCATTGGAACTGGTAGCAGCCAGCAGGCACGAAATGGCAAGTAGAGTGCGTTTCATGGTAATCCTCCTTTCTGATTGGTTATGTGAGGCTGAAAGCATAATTCGTGCCTGGTGATAATTGCAATATAATTTAATGCATTGCATTGCAGTGCCTTATCGCAGTGTAAATTCCATCGACAGTGATTCCTCCACGCTGCACTTCCACCCGGAAGTCGATCAACGTGCCTTCAGGTTTTCCGGGTTCGGCAGCGAACGTCGGCAGCGCTCGGAAAGCGGCCAGGGGGAAAGCGCGTCTTACCGCGTGATTTCCTCCAGGAACTGTCGGTAGTTGTCGGCATTGACGACGTAATGCTCGGCCGAATGGGCGATACGCGCCAGGTGCTTCTCGGCAAGCTCATGGACGACCCGGCCAGGGGAGCCGACGACCAGCGAATTGTCCGGGATCACCTTGCCTTCGGGGATCAAGGAGCCGGCGCCGATCAGGCAGTTCTTGCCGATCACGACGCTGTTGAGGACGATCGCGCCCATGCCGATCAGCGAGCCGTTGCCGATCGTGCAGCCGTGCAGCATGACCCTATGTCCCACCGTGACGTTGCGGCCGATGGTCAGCGGAATGCCGTCATCGGTGTGCAGGATCGAGCCATCCTGGACGTTGCTGTTTTCGCCGACGGTGATCGGGTCGTTGTCGCCGCGCAGCACGCAGTTCCACCAGACGCTGCTGTGAGCCGCGAGTCGGACGTCGCCGATCACGGTGGCGTTGGGTGCGATCCATGCGGTCGGATCGATCTGCGGCGTCTTGACGCCGATGCGGTAGATCGGCATCAGTCGCTCCCGGCAGGCAAAGTGCAGACCAGATTGCGGTCGCCCCAGACGTCGTCGATGCGATTGACCGATGGCCAGAATTTGTTGCTGGCGACCCAGGGCAGCGGAAACACCGCCGTTTCGCGCGTGTAGGGCCGGTGCCACTCGCCGACGATGTCGGCCTGGGTGTGCGGCGCGTTCTTCAGCGGGTTGTCCTCGCGCGGCCAGACGCCTTGCTCGACGTTGCGGATTTCGTTGCGGATCGAAATCATCGCTGCGCAGAAGCGATCCAGTTCCGCCTGGTTTTCCGATTCGGTCGGTTCGACCATCAGTGTGCCGGCCACCGGGAAGCTCACCGTCGGCGCATGGAAGCCATAGTCCATCAGCCGCTTGGCGATGTCGATCTCGCTGATGCCGGTGGCTGCCTTGATGGCACGCACGTCGAGGATGCACTCGTGCGCGACGCGACCGTGGCTGCCGGTGTAGAGCACCGGGTAGTGGTCTTTGAGGCGCGTGGCGATGTAGTTGGCATTGAGGATCGCCACTTCGGTGGCCTCTCTCAGGCCAGTGCCGCCCATCATCGCGATGTACATCCACGAGATCGGCAGGATCGAGGCCGAACCGTAGGGGGCGGCGCTCACCGCGCCCTGACTGCCGACGCGCTCGGCCGCGAAGACGTGGCCGGGCGCATAGGGCGCCAAATGGGCTTTCAGACCGATCGGCCCCATGCCGGGGCCGCCGCCGCCGTGCGGGATGGCGAAGGTCTTGTGCAGATTGATGTGCGAGACGTCGGCGCCGATGTGGCCGGGCGAGGTGAGTCCCACCTGCGCGTTGAGGTTGGCGCCGTCCATATAGACCTGTCCGCCGTGGGCGTGGACGACCTCGCACATTTCCCTCACGGCCTCTTCGAACACGCCGTGCGTCGAGGGGTAGGTGATCATCAGGCAGGCAAGCCGGTCGGCGTATTGCGCGGCTTTGGCTTTCAGATCGGCGAGGTCGACATTGCCCTGGGCATCGCATTCGACGACCACGACCGACAGGCCGGCCATATGTGCCGAAGCCGGGTTGGTGCCATGCGCGGATTTCGGGATCAGGCAGACGTCGCGCTGGCCCTGGCCCTGAGCCTGCTGATAACGGCGGATCGTGACCAGGCCCGCGTATTCGCCCTGCGCGCCGGAATTGGGCTGCATGCACAGGGCATCGAAGCCGGTGATCGTGGCGAGCCACTGCGAGAGCTCGCCGATCATCTGCGTGTAGCCTTCGGCCTGTTCGGCGGGAGCGAAGGGATGGAGTTGTGCGAAGGCCGGCCAGGACACCGGCATCATCGCGGCGGTGGGGTTGAGCTTCATCGTGCAGCTGCCCAGCGAGATCATCGCCTGGTCCATCGCCAAGTCCTTGTTCTGCAGGCGCTTGAGATAGCGCAGCATCGCATGCTCGGTGTGGTGGTGATTGAACACCGGGTGGGTGAGGAAGGGCAAGCGGCGGCGGAGGTGAGCGGGAATCGCCTCCGGCACAGCGGCGGAAAAGTCGATGTTCTTGCCGAGCAGCTGGGCCAGCGCGGCGACGTCTTCGCGCGTGGTCGTCTCGTCGAGGCTGATGCCGATCGTTTCCTCGTCGATGTGGCGGATATTGAAGGGCGAATCCTTGAGAAGTGCCGTCTTGTCAGCGCCGACTTTGGCGACGATCGTGTCGAAGAACGCCCCCGTCACGCCCAGGGCATGGGCCAGCTGGCAGGTCAGCCGGTGGATGCGCCGCGCAATCCGTTGCAAGCCCTCCGGCCCGTGCCAGACCGCGTACATGCCCGCCATGTTGGCAAGTAGCACTTGGGAGGTGCAAATGTTGGAATTTGCCTTCTCGCGGCGGATGTGCTGCTCCCGCGTCTGCAGCGCCATCCTGAGCGCCGGCTTGCCGCGCGCATCCTTCGAGACGCCGATGATGCGGCCGGGCATCTGCCGCTTGTGCTCGTCCCGGCAGGCGAAGAAGGCGGCGTGCGGGCCGCCGTAGCCCATCGGAATGCCGAAACGCTGGGAGGAGCCGAGCGCGATGTCGGCGCCCATTTCACCGGGTGACTTGGTCAGCACCAGCGCCATCAGATCGCAGGCGACGGCGCTGATCGCGCCTTTGGCCTCGAGCTTGGCGATGACGGCAGTGAAGTCCTTGAGCTCGCCTTGCGCGTTCGGGGTTTGCAGCAGGGCGCCGAACACATCGTGGTCGGCGGCGCGCTCGGCCGGACCGAGGATGATCTCGAAGCCAAAGAAGGCCGCGCGTGTCTTGACGACGTCGATCGTCTGCGGGAAAGCCTCTTCATCGACGAAGAAGGCGTTCTTCTCCACCTTGCTCGTGCGGCGGGCCATCGCCATCGCCTCGGCGGCGGCGGTCGCTTCATCGAGCAACGAGGCATTGGCGACCGGCAGCCCGGTGAGATCGACCACCATCTGCTGGAAATTGAGCAGCGCTTCCAGCCGGCCCTGGGCGATCTCGGCCTGGTAGGGCGTGTAGGCGGTATACCAGCCGGGGTTTTCGAGGACGTTGCGCTGGATCACCGGGGGCAGGTAGGTGCCGTAGTAGCCCAGCCCGATGAAAGACTTCTTGAGCCGATTGCGATCGGCGCGCTCCTTGAGCTTCGCCAGCGCCGCATGTTCGGTGAGCGGCGTGGGCAGCGTCAGCGGGGCGGGCAGTCGGATGCCGGCCGGCACGGTCTGCTCGATCAGTTCGGCGCGGTCCTTGACACCGATGACGGCACACATCGCCGCCTGTTCGGCCGCATTCGGGCCGATGTGACGCGCGACGAACTCGTCGCGCCATTCGAGTTCTTCCAGCGTCATTCGGCGGCAACCTTCTCATAGGCGGCGGCATCGAGCAGCCCGTCGAGGTAGGCCGGATTGGCCGGCTTGATCTTGAACAGCCAAGTGCCATATGGGTCCTGATTCACCTTTTCCGGCGCAGCGAGAGCCTCGTCGTTTTTCGCCACGACTTCACCGGCCACCGGCGCATAGATGTCGGAGGCCGCCTTCACCGATTCGACCACCGCGCATTCTTTGCCGGCTTCAAGCGCTTGGCCGGGTTCCGGCAGTTCGAGGAAGACGATGTCGCCGAGTGCCTGCTGCGCATGGTCGGTGATGCCGACACTCACAGTGCCGTCGGCCTCGCGACGGGCCCATTCGTGGCTGGCGGTGTATTTGAGATCGGTGGGAACGTTCATGATTTCACTCCTGGAGAAGAGATTTGCCGTTGCGAACGAAGGGCGGCTTGACGACCTTCGCCTTCAATAACTTGTCGCGGACCGCGACCTCTACCACGTCAGCGGGTCGAACTCCCGCGGGCAGGCGCGCGAAGGCGATCGACCGTTCGAGCGTCGGGGAAAACGAGCCACTCGTCGTTTCGCCCTCGCCGTGCGCGGTGATGACCTTCTGATGAGCGCGCAGCACGCCGCGGTCGATGAGCACGAGGCCGAGGAACTGGCGCAGATTGCCTTGACTTTGCCGTGTCACCAGCGCCGATTTGCCGATGAAGTCTCGGCTGCCGTCTTTGAAATCGACGGTCCAGGTGAGACCCGATTCGAGCGGGGTGACCGACTCGTCCATGTCCTGGCCGTAGAGATTCATGCCGGCTTCCAGCCGCAGCGTGTCGCGCGCGCCCAGCCCCGCCGGCTTGACGCCGGCGGCGAGGAGCTTTTGCCACACGGCGATGGCTTGTGTCGCCGGCACGCTGATCTCGAAGCCATCCTCGCCGGTATAGCCGGTACGGGCGATCAGCCAGTCGTTCCATTCCGTTGCTTGAAAGACTGCGAGCGCTTCGCTCGCGGCGCGGCTTTCTGGAAAGGCCTGCCAGAATTTTTCCCGCGCCCGAGGGCCCTGAATGGCGATCATCGCCAGATCGCGGCGCGGCGTCAGGCTGACATTGAAATTCGTCGCCTGCGCCTGCATCCAGGCGAGATCCTTGGTGGCGGTGCCGGCATTGACGACGATACGGTATTTCGTCGGGGTGAAGAAATAGATGATCAGATCGTCGATGACGCCGCCCGCTTCATTGAGCATGCAGGAGTAGAGCGCCTTGCCAGGCAGCGTGAGCTTGGCGACGTCGTTGGCGACGAGGCGGCGCAGATAGCTTTGCGCGTCGCAGCCGGCGAGGTCTAGGCCTAGCATGTGCGAAACATCGAACATGCCGGCATCGCGGCGCACGAGGTGGTGCTCTTCGAGCTGCGAGCCGTAGTGGATGGGCATTTCCCAACCGGCGAAATCGACGAGTTTCGCGCCGGCGGCGAGATGAGCGTCATAAAGCGGGGTGCGTTGCGGCATGATGTGGCGATCTCCCTCCGCGTCTGGTGGTCATCCAGGCGCCCCATGCGCGCTGGATACCCCCTCTGTCCGGAACCTGAGAGATTCACGGAAGATCTGCTTCCGTTTGCTCCTTCGGTGCGCCGGACGACGATAGACCCGGCGGCTCTTCAGAGATCATGCGCAACATCGGTCCTTTTGCCTGAGAGTTTCCGGGGCGGTTGCTCCTTCGGCGTCGCCTCAACTGGGGTCGGGGCGAACTCTCCCGATATCGCGCCGGCTTGCGCCGCGCTTAACGCAGCGCAACATACCATTTCCCGGAAAAAAACGTCAAGGCTTCCCTGCTTCAGTCGAATAGGCGCGCGAGGATTTCCGGGCCATAGCGATAATTCTGCTGGCAGATCTCGTCTTCGACGCTGATGCAGCCTTCGGCCGCAAGGGTGGCCTCGATTTCCGCTCGTCCCAGGTTTTTCAGCATCCTGAGCACCTTGTCTTCGTCACGCGGGCAATGGTAGGAGACGGGCCGCGGATCGAAGAGGCGGATGTTCTCTTCTGGAAACACACGCATCAGCAGGTTCGCCACTGGGGTGGCCAGCTCGGCAGGCGTGAGGGTCGAAGCGAGGTGCAGGAGGCGGTTCCAGCCGTCCGGATCGCGGCGGTCGGCATCGGGCAGTTTCTGCAAAAACATGCCGCCGGCGAAATCCTCGTTGGCACCGAGCAGGAGCCAGGCCGGCTGCTGTTCGGATTGGGCGAGGTAATGCGCGAAGACTTCACTGAGATTGGCCCCGGCCAGCGGCACGATGCTTTGGTAAGGCGCCCCCGAGTGGGTGTCGAGTGTCAGAACCAGTTGGCCGTCGCCGAGCACCTCATCGAAACTCGGCGCTGGTGGGACGGCACCCCGATCCTGCCGAAGCCGCGCCATCCCGCGCAGGCGCAGCCGTTCATCGCAATCGACGTAGAGTAGCGAGACGAGACCGTGACCGTGCAACTGGAAGGTGATACGGCCGGGTGTCTTGAGGTTGGCGGCGATCAGCGCGGTGACCGCAGCCAGTTCGCCGAGTAGGGCATTGACGGGCGGCGGCAAGTCCCGGCCGGCCTGCAGTTCGTGCCAGACATTGCCGAGGGCGACGATCGCACCGCGGATGTCGAGCTCTTCGAAGAGAAAGCGGCGTACTGCATCCATCTTATTTGATGAAGCTCTCGAACATCGTCGGGTCGAAACCGACCAGCAGGTGGCCGCTCTCTGTTTCGACGACGGGGCGGCGAATCACGCTCGGAAATTCCATCATGATCGCCACCGCCTGGCTTTGCGTGGTGATTTGTTGCTGTTCTGGCGTCAGCTTGCGCCAGGTCGGCCCCTTGGTGTTGAGCAGGGTTTTCCAGCCCAAAACCTTGCACCAGGCGACGAGCCGCTCGCGCGGCACGCCGGCTTTCTTGTAGTCGTGGAATTCGTAGGGAATGTTGCGCTCGGCGAGCCATTGAAAGGCTTTTTTCATCGTGTCGCAGTTCTTGATGCCATAGATCCTGATCATGTCGCCTCCAAAATCGCTGGTCAGATGCGCAGTTTACCCGCCGGGCAACGGCGGGACTGTTCGAGGCGGTTCAGGGTCGGCAATAGATTCAGATCGGTTTGCGCCTTCAATTCGCGTGCCAAAGTCTTGAGTTCGCTCAAGGAGTGTTCCACCGCTGCGCCGGTCGCGGCGAAAGCGATCACATTGCCGCTCGCGCAAGACGGAAAGGCCAGCGCCCGGCCGTCGAAGGCAGATTCCAAACGTTCCAGCGAGGGGCGCACGCCGCGGCGCTTGGTGAGCAGATTCGTCACCAGTAGACCGCTTTCGGACAGATGCGCTTTGCAGTTCAGATAGAACGGCAGGGTGTCGAGCATGCCGCTGCGGCCGTTTTCGTCGAAGCCGTCGACCATGATCAGATCGAACTGCCGAGAGGTCTTGGCGACGAAATCGGCGCCGTCGTCGAGCTGGATGGTCAGGCGCTCGTCCTCCGGCGGCAGCTTGAAATAAAGGCGTGCGACATCGACGACCTCCGGGTCGATTTCGACGACCGTCAGCCGTGCTTCCGGCCGGTGCCGATAAAGGAACTTGGTCAGCGAACCAGCCCCCAGCCCGATCAGGAGAGCCGTGCGCGGCCAGTCCGGATCGGGGCGGAGCAGCAGGGCGGCCATCATCTCGCGCGTGTAGTCGAGCTCCAGCGCCCAGGGGCGGGCCACACGCATCGCTCCCTGGATCCAGTGGGAGCTGAAATGCAGATACCGCACACCGGCGGATTCGCTGACCTGGATTTCCATGCGGCCTCGCAAAAAATGATCACATTTTACTTTTCCTGGCAATGATGTTTGGATAACATGGGCGGTGAAACCAACCAATACCGGGAAGGACAATGATCGAAATCCAGGAACTGTTGCACCAGATGCTCGAGCGCGGGGCCTCCGACCTGTTCATTTCTGCGGAGATTCCGCCCCATTTGAAGATTCAAGGTCGAACACTTCCGGCGCAGCGGGCAGGCAGATCATGGCCTGCCCTGGCGCCTGGCGAATCACGTCGCTTCGCGTATGCCTTGATGAATGAAGCGCAGCGCGCCGAATTCGAAAAGAACAAGGAATGCAATTTCGCACTCGCCACGCGTGGGGGCGGACGTTATCGCGTCAACGTCTATTACCAGCGCGGTGAGGTGTCGATGGTGATCCGCCTGATCAAGACGAACGTTCCCTCGTTTGAAGAGTTGGGTCTGCCGCCCCAGGCTGGGCAGCTCGCGCTGTTGCGACGTGGCCTCGTGCTGGTGGTCGGTGCGGCGGGCATGGGCAAGAGTACGACGCTGGCAGCCATGGTTGCACACCGGGCGCGGACGCTGGACGGCCACATCCTTTCGGTCGAAGACCCGATCGAGTACATCTATCCACACGGCAAGTCGGTCGTCGAGCAGCGCGAAGTGGGCATCGATACCTTGAGCTTTGCCGATGCGCTCAAGAACATGATGCGCCAGGCCCCGGACGTCATTGTCATCGGCGAGATCCGCGATCGCGAGACGGCCAAAAACGCCATCATGTATGCCGAAGCCGGTGCCTTGTGTCTGTCGACGATGCATTCGAACAATGCCAACCAGGCGATCGAGCGCATCGTCAATTTCTTTCCCGAGGAGTTGCACCGTCAGGTGCTGCTCGATCTGTCGCTCAACCTCAAAGGTGTCATCTCCCAAAGGCTCCTGCCCGGATTGCATGGCGGCCAGGTGTTGGCGACCGAGGTGTTGTTGCAGTCGGCCTATTCGTCATCGCTGATCCAGAAAGGCGAGGTCGCTCAGCTCAAGGAAGCCATTCGCAAGGGAACCGCCAGCGGCATGCAATTGTTCGACGACTGTCTGCTGGAACTTTGCCGTGCCAGGCGCATCGCGCCCGAAGAGGCGCTCAATCACGCCGATTCGAAGACCGATCTCGCGCTGAAGCTGCGGCTGGCCGTCGCTCCCGAACGACTGTAGTCCGCAGTAGCGAGAGGCGAGATCTACATCGCAGCGATCCGGACCGGGATGCGCCGCGCACCGAAGGCGTGTCCGAAATGGCCGAAACGTCCGGCGATCGCCGTGCCGCAGTGCTTGCAATGGCCTGTGTCGTCGAGCGAATAGCTGAGAATCTCGTACCAGTCGCGTTCGATGACCGCCTTGCCGCAGCCCGGGCAATAGGTGCTGTCGCCCGCGCGGTCATGCACGTTGCCGGTATAGACATAATGCAAGCCTGCATCGAGGGCGATGCGACGAGCGCGTTGCAAAGTGGCTGGCGGCGTTGCCGGCCGGTCGAGCATCTTGAAATCAGGGTGGAAGGCCGAGAAGTGCAAGGGCACGTCCGGCCCCAGCTCCTTGAAGCACCATTCGGCGAGTCGTTTGATTTCGCTGTCGCTGTCGTTCTCGCCCGGGATCAAGAGCGTGGTGAGCTCGATCCAGCAGTCGGTTTCGTGATGCACCATGGCGATCAGATCGAGCACCGGCTGCAGATGACCGCCGCACAGCTTGAAATAGAAGTCGTCGGTGAAAGCCTTCAGGTCGATGTTCGCGGCGTCCATCTTGGCATAGAACTCGCGGGCCGGGCCGAGGTGCATGAAGCCGGCCGTGACGGCGACGGTCTTGATGCCGAGCGCATGACAGGCATCGGCAGTATCCATCGCGTATTCGGCGAAGATCACCGGATCGTTGTAGGTGAAGGCGACGCTCTGCGCACCATAGCGTTTTGCCGCCTGGGCGATTGCCTGCGGGCTGGCTTCGTCCATCAGGGTGTCCATTTCACGCGATTTGGAGATGTCCCAGTTCTGGCAGAACTTGCAGGCGAGGTTGCAGCCGGCGGTGCCGAACGACAGGACGCTGGAACCGGGATAGAAGTGATTGAGCGGCTTCTTTTCGATCGGGTCGATGCAGAAACCGCTGCTGCGACCATAGGTCGTCAGGATCATCTGGCCGCCCTGGTTCGCGCGCACGAAGCAGGCGGCGCGCTGGCCATCGTGCAGCTTGCAGTCCCGCGGGCAAAGATCACACTGGATGCGTCCGTCGGGAAGCGCATGCCACCAGCGGGCAGGGACGCCACTCAGGACTTCTCGGGTTCCTTCCATTTTTGCACCTCGTAGCGGTAGAGCCGGACCTCAGGGGACCAGAAGCTGGCAGGAAAGCCGGCCTTCTGTTTCAGATGGGCAAAGAACTGCCGCGGGTCCGGCAGGCTTTCCCATACCTGGGGCAGAAAAGTGCCACGCCGGCCATGATATTCGAAGATCATGCCATCGACCCCGGGGCGCATCTGCCGGATGGCGTCCGCCTCGTCGGTGAAGTCGAGCGGCACGGGCGGGGTCAAGAGGGAAACCTCGACGCGCGTGTGGGCGAACTCGCTTTTCGACAGCGGCGGAAAACGCGGATCGCCAAAGGCGGCGGCCTTGGCATTGGCTTTGACGTCTTCGTCGAGCGGTCGCCAGGCTTCCAGCGAACCGATGCAGCCGCGCAGCTGGCCCTCCTGGGTCAAGGTCACGAAAGTGGCGCCTGGCTGATGCAGAGCGGGGTGGTCGGGCTCGGGCTGCAGGGGCAAGCCGAATTCTTCGCCGATCGCATTGCGGGCGCGGATCAGTAGCGCTTGTCCCAAGGCGGGGTCAGGCATGTTCGGGCTCTGTAAAGGCGAAGCTGGCATAGCCGACGACGTGCGATTTGTCGCCGGCCGTGTCGCCGGAATTGCGCAGATCGAGCAGATGCGGCACGAGGCCGCGCCGTTTTGCCACCTCGATGAGCCCGTTGATCGGCGTCGCGCCACAGGCCTGCTCGTGGTCGTGCAGCAGATGAAGATGCAAGATTTCGTCCGCAGTATGTCCATCCAGACGCTGGGCGGCGGCATAGGGGTGGTAGTGAGATAGATCGGAGCTCACGACGATCAGGGTTTCCGGCCCTCCCCAGAGCAGTTCGAGCACCTCGGCGACTTCTTCGGCCGAAGCGTAGCCAACCGCAAACGGGACGAGGCTGAAATCTTCCAGCGTCGCTTGCAAGAAAGGCAGATGCACCTCGAGCGAATGCTCTTCCGCATGAGCGCCGTTATGGCGAATCACCTGCGGGAGTTCGAGCGCGGCGGCAATCGCGGCCTGATCGAGCGGGACGGCACCGAGTGGCGTGCTGAACGATTGGGCATGCGGCACCGCCAGTCCGCGCACGGCGACCCGATGGCACGGCCCCAGTAGGATCACTCGCCGGATCACCTGCGCGTAGGGGGCCAGGCATGCATAGGCGCTTGCCGCCACCGGCCCGGAATAGATGTAGCCGGCGTGAGGCGCGATCAACGCTTTCGGCTGTCCGAAAGTCGGCGCTGGCGAGACGGCACGGGCGCGCGCCAGCATGGTTTCGACTTCCGCGGCAAGGGTGCGCGGCTCGCCTGGATAGAACATCCCGGCAACGGCAGGGGGACGGCTGATTTGCATTTCCATCGGCGTTCTCTCCTCATGCTTTGACTATCCGCAATCTCAATCACCATCCTAGACCGAATGCGCCGTCTCGCAAGACGTAAAATCGCCGCATGAAATATCACGCGCTGATTCCCGCGGCCGGGGGCGGGACACGGATGGGTGGCGGCACGCCGAAACAGTATCTGCCGCTTACCGGTCGCCCCCTGATCTGGCATACGCTGAAAACACTGACCGGCGTGGCGGCGATCGACCACGTCCATGTCGTGCTCGCGCCCGAGGATGAATTTTGGGGCGGCTACGACTGGTCGGATTTCAAAGGAAGGTTGACAGTGTGGCACTGTGGGGGAGCGACACGCGCGGAAAGCGTGATCCACGGGCTGCGCGCGTTGCAAAGCCTTGTGGCGGGCGACGACTGGGTGCTCGTGCATGATGCGGCGCGCTGCTGCCTGACTGTAGAGCATGTCGGGAAACTGCTCGCCGAGGTCGGTGACGATCCGGTCGGCGGCTTATTGGCCGTGCCAGTGGCCGATACGCTGAAACGGGCACAGACTGATGGGCGTGTTGCCGGGACAGTGGCTCGCGAAGGTCTCTGGCAGGCGCAGACGCCACAGATGTTCCGTTACCGGATGCTACTCGAAGCGCTGGAGCGGATGCCCGAGGTGACCGATGAGGCGGGCGCGATCGAGGCCATGGGCCTCCATCCCAAGCTCGTTGCCGCCGACATGACCAATCTCAAGGTGACCTGGCCGCTTGATCTCCAGCTGGCCGAATGGATTCTGGCCAACCGGAGGCAATGATGGAGCTGAGAGTCGGACAAGGTTTCGATGTGCATGCGCTGGTGCCGGATCGCAAGCTGATCCTGGGAGGCGTGACGATACCGTATCACCTGGGCCTGCTCGGCCATTCCGATGCCGATGCGCTGCTCCATGCGATCACCGACGCCTTGCTCGGCGCCGCGGGGCTGGGCGATATTGGCCGCCACTTTCCAGATACCGATGCGCGCTGGAAAGATGCCGACAGTCGTGCTCTGCTGCGTGCGGCGCTGGCAACCGTTCGTGCCGCTGGCTGGCGGGTGAACAACGTCGATGCCACGGTGATCGCGCAGGCGCCGCGCATCGCCCCGCATGTGTCTGCGATGCGCGCGAACATCGCCAGCGATCTCGGTATTGACATCGATCGCGTCAACATCAAAGGCAAGACGACCGAGCGATTGGGTTTCACCGGCCGTGGTGAGGGCATCGCCGCCGAAGCGGTCGTGTTGTTGATCCGTGACTGAGTCGGCTCGATTACACACGCGGCGGGTTTTTTTTGCCCTCTGGCCGCCCTCCGAGGTCTTGGAAACACTCGATGCGCTGGCTGACAGAATCGCGAAGATCTGTGGCGGACGGCGTACCCGACGCGAGAGCCTGCACATGACGCTCGTGTTCGTCGGGGCGGTGACTCAGGAGCAGCTCGACCGACTGCTTGCCATTGGAGGGCTGATTCAGGGCGGAGCGTTTGCCATGAACATCGATAGGCTCGGCTACTGGCCCCACAACCGGATCGCCTGGGCGGGATGTTCTGAAATGCCGTCCTGCCAGCGCCGACTCTATGACTCGCTATCAGCAAACCTGCACGGCCAAGGGTTCCAACTCGAAAAACGGCCTTTCGTGCCGCATATCACTCTGGCGCGCAAAGCTCGCTGTGGCGATCTGCCTATCCTGGAACAACCGATTCGCTGGTCGGCCGCAGAATTCGCACTTGTCGAATCGCTGCCGCAACCCGCTGAACGGCAATATCTTTCGCTGGCCAGCTGGCCGCTGCGAACCGCCGTCGATAAAAAAATCTGCAAAGAGTGTTGACGCGTTCTTTCGGCTGGCTATAATTGCGGTCTTTCCTCGATGCACATTGATCGTCGAGATGATCTTTAAAAACCAAACAGCCGATAGGTGTAGGTGCTTGCTGGGGAGGTAGCGAGCGTGGGCGAAGCGGGTGGGAATCGAAGCCTGTTTTGCGGGGTAGGAAGCCCTGGCCGGAGAGGTCGCGCGCGAGCTGCTGAAAGAAATTGGCAAGTGCTTGCACAGATGAAGACAGGTTAAGGAAAGACCTTGTCGTTCATTTGAGTGAGCGAGAAGAGATTGAACTGAAGAGTTTGATCCTGGCTCAGATTGAACGCTGGCGGAATGCTTTACACATGCAAGTCGGGCGGCAGCGCGGGACTCAGGCAACTGAGCCCTGGCGGCGAGCGGCGAACGGGTGAGTAATACATCGGAACGTACCCAGTTGTGGGGGATAGCCCGGCGAAAGCCGGATTAATACCGCATACGACCTGAGGGTGAAAGTGGGGGACCGCAAGGCCTCACGCAATTGGAGCGGCCGATGGCGGATTAGCTAGTTGGTGGGGTAAAGGCCTACCAAGGCGACGATCCGTAGCTGGTCTGAGAGGATGATCAGCCACACTGGAACTGAGACACGGTCCAGACTCCTACGGGAGGCAGCAGTGGGGAATTTTGGACAATGGGCGCAAGCCTGATCCAGCCATTCCGCGTGAGTGAAGAAGGCCTTCGGGTTGTAAAGCTCTTTCGGCAGGGACGAAACGGTGGAGGCGAATACCCTCTGCTAATGACGGTACCTGAAGAAGAAGCACCGGCTAACTACGTGCCAGCAGCCGCGGTAATACGTAGGGTGCGAGCGTTAATCGGAATTACTGGGCGTAAAGCGTGCGCAGGCGGCTTTATAAGACAGATGTGAAATCCCTGGGCTCAACCTAGGAACTGCGTTTGTGACTGTAAAGCTGGAGTGCGGCAGAGGGGGGTGGAATTCCACGTGTAGCAGTGAAATGCGTAGAGATGTGGAGGAACACCGATGGCGAAGGCAGCCCCCTGGGTTGACACTGACGCTCATGCACGAAAGCGTGGGGAGCAAACAGGATTAGATACCCTGGTAGTCCACGCCCTAAACGATGCCAACTAGGTGTTGGGGAAGGAGACTTTCTTAGTACCGTAGCTAACGCGTGAAGTTGGCCGCCTGGGGAGTACGGTCGCAAGATTAAAACTCAAAGGAATTGACGGGGACCCGCACAAGCGGTGGATGATGTGGATTAATTCGATGCAACGCGAAAAACCTTACCTACCCTTGACATGCCAGGAACCCTGCTGAGAGGTGGGGGTGCCCGAAAGGGAGCCTGGACACAGGTGCTGCATGGCTGTCGTCAGCTCGTGTCGTGAGATGTTGGGTTAAGTCCCGCAACGAGCGCAACCCTTGTCATTAGTTGCCATCATTGAGTTGGGCACTCTAATGAGACTGCCGGTGACAAACCGGAGGAAGGTGGGGATGACGTCAAGTCCTCATGGCCCTTATGGGTAGGGCTTCACACGTCATACAATGGTCGGTACAGAGGGTTGCCAAGCCGCGAGGTGGAGCCAATCCCAGAAAGCCGATCGTAGTCCGGATTGCAGTCTGCAACTCGACTGCATGAAGTCGGAATCGCTAGTAATCGCGGATCAGCATGCCGCGGTGAATACGTTCCCGGGTCTTGTACACACCGCCCGTCACACCATGGGAGTGGGGTTCACCAGAAGTAGGTAGCCTAACCGCGAGGGGGGCGCTTACCACGGTGGGCTTCATGACTGGGGTGAAGTCGTAACAAGGTAGCCGTATCGGAAGGTGCGGCTGGATCACCTCCTTTCTAGAGAACCCTGGTGAGCACCTACAGCCTATCGGTTGTTTGAGAGCGGGAGCGGGTCTGTAGCTCAGCTGGTTAGAGCACCGTCTTGATAAGGCGGGGGTCGTTGGTTCGAACCCAACCAGACCCACCACCTTGAGAGGGGGTGTAGCTCAGTTGGGAGAGCGCCTGCTTTGCAAGCAGGAGGTCATCGGTTCGATCCCGTTCACCTCCACCATGACAGAGATCAGGGATCAGGGATCAGGGATCAGATAGAAAGTCTGAATCTTGATGCGTGATTTTTGGTCACGGAGGCTGTTGGATCTTTAACAACTTGGAAGAAGTGAAGGTGCTGGTGAGGTAATCATGGTAGGGAGCTGGGGAAGTCTGATTCCTGGTTTCTGAACCCTGGTACCTGACCGGCATGGGTAGTGATTGCGATCTTCGCTTCCATCCTGAACCAGCGATGGAAGGGAAACAAGCGAGTTGTGCCTGTAGCGTGGCCTGGCGGGAGCCAGGGGACAACGTTATAGGGTCAAGCGACGAAGTGCATGTGGTGGATGCCTTGGCGATCACAGGCGATGAAGGACGTTGTAGCGTGCGAAAAGCTTCGGGGAGCCCGCAAACAGGCTTTGATCCGGAGGTGTCCGAATGGGGAAACCCACCCGCGAGGGTATCGACATCTGAATCCATAGGATGTCGAGGCGAACCGAGGGAACTGAAACATCTAAGTACCTCGAGGAAAAGAAATCAACCGAGATTCCCTTAGTAGTGGCGAGCGAACGGGGAAGAGCCTGCAAGAGATAGCTGCTGCGTTAGTGGAACAGTCTGGAAAGGCTGGCCATAGAGGGTGACAGCCCCGTACGCGAAAACCCGGCAGTGGGACTGAGCTTGCGACAAGTAGGGCGGGACACGAGAAATCCTGTCTGAAGATGGGGGGACCATCCTCCAAGGCTAAATACTCGTGATCGACCGATAGTGAACCAGTACCGTGAGGGAAAGGCGAAAAGAACCCCGGGAGGGGAGTGAAATAGATCCTGAAACCGCATGCATACAAACAGTGGGAGCCCCTGCTTCAAGCGCTTTGCGCTTGAAGCGGGGCAGGAGTCAGGGTGCAGGGTACAGGGTACAGTGGGTTGTACGCCGCAAAGCGACGTGCTTTTGCTGAAACCTGAAACCTGAAACCTGAAACCTGCCCCTGCTTCAAGAACTAGAGTTCTTGAAGCAGGGGTGACTGCGTACCTTTTGTATAATGGGTCAGCGACTTACGTTCAGTAGCGAGCTTAACCGGATAGGGGAGGCGTAGGGAAACCGAGTCTGAATAGGGCGATTGAGTTGCTGGGCGTAGACCCGAAACCAGATGATCTATCCATGGCCAGGATGAAGGTGGGGTAACACTCACTGGAGGTCCGAACCCACTACTGTTGAAAAAGTAGGGGATGAGCTGTGGATAGGGGTGAAAGGCTAAACAAATCTGGAGATAGCTGGTTCTCCCCGAAAGCTATTTAGGTAGCGCCTCATATGGACACTGCCGGGGGTAGAGCACTGTAATGGTTGGGGGGGTCATTGAGATCTACCTCGCCATAGCAAACTCCGAATACCGGCAAGTGATGTATGGGAGACAGACACCGGGTGCTAACGTCCGGTGTCGAGAGGGAAACAACCCAGACCGCCAGCTAAGGTCCCCAATGATTGGCTAAGTGGTAAACGAGGTGGGAAGGCATAGACAGCCAGGAGGTTGGCTTAGAAGCAGCCACCCTTTAAAGAAAGCGTAATAGCTCACTGGTCGAGTCGTCCTGCGCGGAAGATGTAACGGGGCTCAAGCCAATAACCGAAGCTGCGGGTTCAGGATTCAGGTTTCAGGGTACAGGAATCAGTATGACGCTGAAGTTCGATGATCTGGAGGTGTTCAAGCGTGCCTATGCGATTTCCTTGGAGATCCACCGGGTGAGTTTGACCTTCCCGTCGATCGAGCAATATGCGCTATCTGATCAAATCCGACGCGCGAGCAAAGGCATTTGTGCCAATCTTGCGGAAGGATTTGGCAAGCAAGCGCATTCCAAAGCGGAATTCAAGCGTTTCGTGCACATGGCGATTGGGAGTGCAGACGAGATGCGGGTATGGCTGAGATACTGTAAAGATTTGGGCTACATCGATGAGGTGGCCTGGCAGCGCTGGCGAGACGAGTATGAAGTGATCGCCAAGATGCTGACGGGGTTATCGAAGACACTGTAACCCGTATCCTGTAACCTGAATCCTGGACGGTAGGGGAGCGTTCCGTAGGCCAGAGAAGGTGGGGTGGGAACCCTGCTGGAGGTATCGGAAGTGCGAATGCTGACATGAGTAGCGATAAAGCGGGTGAAAAGCCCGCTCGCCGAAAGCCCAAGGTTTCCTGCGCAACGTTCATCGGCGCAGGGTGAGTCGGCCCCTAAGGCGAGGCCGAAAGGCGTAGTCGATGGGAAACAGGTCAATATTCCTGTACCGATCACAGATGCGATGGGGGGACGGAGAAGGTTAGCTCAGCCGGGTGTTGGACGTCCCGGTTTAAGCGTGTAGGCGTGCTGCATAGGAAAATCCGTGCGGCTAAGCCAAGGCGTGATGACGAGTGGTCTTTGACCGCGAAGTGAGTGATACCCTGCTTCCAGGAAAAGCCTCTAAGCTTCAGTCTGTGATTGACCGTACCGCAAACCGACACAGGTGGGCAGGATGAAAATTCTCAGGCGCTTGAGAGAACCCAGGAGAAGGAACTCGGCAAATTGACACCGTAACTTCGGGAGAAGGTGTGCCCCGAGTACGTGTAGTCCCTCGCGGGCGAAGCGGAAAGGGGTCGCAGAGAATCGGTGGCTGCGACTGTTTAACAAAAACACAGCACTCTGCCAAGTCGAAAGACGACGTATAGGGTGTGACGCCTGCCCGGTGCCGGAAGGTTAAGTGATGGGGTGCAAGCTCTTGATCGAAGCCCCGGTAAACGGCGGCCGTAACTATAACGGTCCTAAGGTAGCGAAATTCCTTGTCGGGTAAGTTCCGACCTGCACGAATGGCGTAACGATGGCCACACTGTCTCCTCTTGGGACTCAGCGAAGTTGAAATGTTTGTGAAGATGCAATCTCCCCGCGGCTAGACGGAAAGACCCCATGAACCTTTACTGTAGCTTTGCATTGGACTTTGACGGGACTTGTGTAGGATAGGTGGGAGGCTGTGAGGCGCGGTCGCCAGATCGCGCGGAGCCGACGTTGAAATACCACCCTGGTGTCGTTGAGGTTCTAACCTGGGCCCCTGAATCGGGGTCGGGGACCGTGCATGGCAGGCAGTTTGACTGGGGCGGTCTCCTCCTAAACGGTAACGGAGGAGTACGAAGGTCGCCTAGGCACGGTCGGACATCGTGCTCATAGTGCAATGGCAAAAGGCGGCTTGACTGCGAGACCCACAAGTCGAGCAGGTGCGAAAGCAGGTCATAGTGATCCGGTGGTTCTGTATGGAAGGGCCATCGCTCAACGGATAAAAGGTACTCTGGGGATAACAGGCTGATTCCGCCCAAGAGTTCACATCGACGGCGGAGTTTGGCACCTCGATGTCGGCTCATCACATCCTGGGGCTGTAGCCGGTCCCAAGGGTATGGCTGTTCGCCATTTAAAGTGGTACGTGAGCTGGGTTCAAAACGTCGTGAGACAGTTTGGTCCCTATCTGCCGTGGGCGCTGGAGATTTGAGAGGGCCTGCTCCTAGTACGAGAGGACCGGAGTGGACGTACCTCTGGTGGACCGGTTGTGACGCCAGTCGCATCGCCGGGTAGCTAAGTACGGAAGAGATAAACGCTGAAAGCATCTAAGCGTGAAACTCGCCTCAAGATGAGATCTCCCGGGGACTCGATCCCCCTAAAGGGTCGTTCTAGACCAGGACGTTGATAGGCTGGGTGTGGAAGCGCAGCAATGCGTTAAGCTAACCAGTACTAATTGCCCGTGCGGCTTGACCCTATAACCTTGTCACCACAACGCCAACCCCGTTGTGCCCCGACAGCACAACCCACAACAATCATTACCCCCCCACACACTTCTTCCAAATCCCCTCCGCAAAATTCACCCCAGTTTCAGTCTGGTGTCCATAGCGTCTCGGTACCACCCCTTCCCATCCCGAACAGGACCGTGAAACGAGACCGCGCCAATGATATTGCCCCCTCCGGGCGAGAAAGTAGGTCAACACCAGACTAACCCCATCCGCCAACGCCCCGCAAGGTCTCCCACACCTTGTGGGGCGTTTTGCTTTGCGCGCTGCCAAACGCGAGCCCCCAGCAAATCGATTAAGCTAGCTTTCGCTCTTCTTCAGTTCGTCCTTGCCATGTTTTTCCGCATCCTTTCGATCATTTTCCCCGTCTTCGCCATCATCGCGGCTGGGTGGCTCTATGCCCGTCTGCGTCGGAGAGCCGGGGGCGGGATCGATATGGCGTTTGCCAATCAGCTCAACATGGACGTGTTCGTCCCGGCGCTGGTATTCGCAGCATTGGCTTCGAAGAGCTTCGATCTAGCGTCCTATGGGCGCCTTGCCGTGGCTGCTCTGATGCTGATGCTCGCCAGCGGCGGGATTGCCTGGAGCCTGGCGCGATTGCTCCGCGAACAGCCGAAGACCTTCGTGCCGCCGATGATGTTCGTCAATTCAGGCAACATGGGACTGCCCTTGATGGTCCTCGCCTTTGGCGATGCTGCGCTGCCGGCGGCAGTGGTGTTGTTCTTCGTCGAGAACCTGCTGCATTACACGCTGGGCACGTGGATGCTCGATCATCATGCCCGGCTGTGGACGCTCTGGCGGGTGCCGGTGATCTTTGCCGCACTGCTGGCGCTGGCGATCAAGTTTCTCGATTTGCCGCTCTGGCTGCCGCTGTTTACGGCGATCAAGCTGGTAGGGGACGTGGCGATTCCGCTGTTGCTGTTTTCGCTCGGCGTGCGACTGGCGCTCTCGCGGTGGAGTGATGTGCGGCTTGGCTTGATCGGCATGGTGGCCCGTCCGGTGATCGGCATGGCGTTCGCCGCTCTGATGGCCTACTGGTTGCAGCTCGATGAGCGCGCTGCGGCGATGCTGATGGTGTTCGGCGCGCTGCCGCCGGCCGTGCTCAATTATGTGTTTGCCGAGCGTTACCAGCAGGAACCGGCGAAGGTGGCTTCCCTCGTCATGATCGGCAATCTCGGTGCTCTGATTTTCATTCCCTTGGCGCTGGCCATGACCTTGCCATAGGAGGCGACGATGAGATCGCATATTCCAGAAAGCGGCCCGTTGGCGAAATTGTTCAGCGTCATCCTCGGTGCGGCATTGCTGGTCGTGGGTTTCATGTTCTCGCTGGTGGTGCTGGCCATCGCCGTGGTGGTCGGTCTGGTCGTATGGGGCTGGTTTTGGTGGCGCACACGTCGTTTACGGCAGGCGCGGCGTGCAGGCCCCGCGCCGAGCGATACCGGACAGGTGATCGACGGGGAGGCCGTGGTGGTCGAGGAGAGGATCACTCGGGTGATTTCGAGTCGATCATCAGCGTCACCGGACCGTCATTCACCAGACTGACCCGCATCTCGGCGCCAAAGACGCCGGTCGGGATAGGACGCCCTGCGCCTTCGGCGAGCGCGGCGACGAATTGATGAAACATCGGCGCCGAAAACTCGGCGCTGGCGGCACGGCACCAGGAAGGGCGATTGCCTTTTTTCACCGAGGCGAAGAGCGTGAATTGCGACACGGCGAGGATTTCACCGCCGGCCTCGATGACATTGCGGTTCATCACCCCGCGGTCATCGGAAAAAATGCGCAGTCCGAGCAGCTTGCGCACCATCCAGTCGATGTCGGCCGGGCCGTCGCTGGCCTCGAAACCGGCCAGCACCAGCATGCCGGGGCCGATGCGTCCGCAGGTTTCATCTGCCACGCTGACGGAGGCTTCGCGGACACGCTGGATGACGACTCGCATGATGGACCCGGAGTATAGCGGTCTGATGCATTTGAGCTGCTAGTATTCGCGCATGCTGCACGTGTATTACAGCAACCGTCCCGATCGTCTCGCTAGCGCGTTGGCGAAGGTATTGCGCGACGATCCGCTGCCGCTGTTCGAGAGCGAGACGGTGCTGGTGCCATCGACGGCGCTGGCACGATGGCTGACTTTCCGGCTCGCCGAGGGTTTGGGCATCGCGACACAGACGCGTCTCGCCTTTCCGGCTGCTTATGTCTGGCAGCTGTTCGGGCAGGTATTGCCTGAAGTATCGCTGCACAACCCGTTCGATCGCGAGGCGATGCAATGGCAGCTGTTTCGCTTGCTGGGTGAGAGTCGGGCAGTGGACATCCGTCATTACCTCGCGGGCGATGACGGTACGCGCCAGTTCGAGCTGGCGCAGCAGCTGGCCAGCCTGTTCGACCGCTATCTGGTCGAGCGGCCGGATTGGATTGCCGCTTGGAGCGCCGGTCGCCGGCTCGGCCTCGGCGCTGACGAAATCTGGCAGGCCGAACTTTGGCAGGCCTTGCTCGCCGCGCTGCCGCCGGTCGCAGCGGAACATCCGCGCGAACGTTTCCTTGCTGCACTGGCATCCGATGCGGCGTTGCACGCGCGTTTGCCGAGGCGGCTGAATCTGTTCTGTGTCGAGGCGATGCCGGAGCTCTACTGGCAGGTGTTCATCGCGCTGGCGGCGTGGCTCGACGTGCACGTCTTCGTGCTCGCGCCATGTCGGGAATACTGGGGCGACATCGAACGGCTGCGCGAGCGTTTGCGCTTGGAAATCGAGCGGCCGGATGTGGCGATGCTTTATGAAACCGGGCATCCGTTGCTCGCTTCGCTCGGTCGGGCGCGCCAGCATGCAATGGTGCGCTTGGCCGATGCCGTGGCGCAGGCTGCCAGCCAAGAAACGGAGGAGTTCGTCATCCCCCCTACCAGCCTGCTGGGGACTCTGCAGCGCGATATCCTCGATTTGACGACCAGCACGGCGGCGGCCGATGCAACCCTGCAGATCCATGCTTGTCACGGTGCCCAGCGCGAAGCGGAAGTGCTGCACGACCGGCTGCTCGAACAGTTCGAGCTCATTCCGGATCTCCAGCCAGCCGACATCCTGATCCTCACGCCTGACATCGAGACCTATGGGCCGATCGTCGCGGCGGTGCTCGCCAATGCGCCGCCGGCGCGACGGCTGCCCTGCACGGTGGCCGACCGGCCCTTGGCCGCGGCGCCGTTGTGGCGGGCTTTGCGGCAATTGTGCATCGTCGCTGCGGGCGATCTCGCTGCCGAAAGCGTGCTCGCGCTGCTGGAGGAGCCGGCATTGCGCCGCGCCTTCGAGATCGGTGAAAAGGATCTGCCCCGTCTGCGCGACTGGGTGGCCGCTGCAGGCATTCGCTGGGGAGTGGATGGCGCGGCGCGTGCGCGACGCGGTTTGCCCGCCGACGATGCCTTCACCTGGCGGGCGGGGCTCGATCGATTGCTGCTCGGCGTCGCGCTGCCGGATGCTCCTGAACGCCTTTGGCAGGGCAGGTTGCCGGTGAGGGGCATCGAGGGTGAGGATGCGGCGCTTTTGGGGCGCTTTGCGGAGTTTGCCGAAACGCTCTGCGAGCTTCACACAAAACTCGGTGTTGGTGGGACGGCACCGGAGTTGACTCGACTGCTGCTCGAAATTTTCGCGCGTTGCCTGGCACCGGACGAGTCGGAAGAAGCTCAGGCGCAACGACTGCGCGAAGCCTTGCGGCGCGTCGGGGAGGAGGCTGCCGCCGCTGGCTGCCACTGCCGATTGCCGCTGCCGGCGCTGTTGCGCGAGCTGGACAGACTGCTGGCCGAAGAGGTGCCGGCGCAGGCCTTCATGTCCGGCAGCGTCACGATCGCTGCGCTGCGCCCGGGGCGGCCGGTTGCCGCGCGCATCATTTGTCTCGTCGGCATGAACGATGGCAACTGGCCACGTCCGCGCACGATCCCGGGCTTCGACCTTTTGGCCAGCCATCCGCGCCCAGGCGATCGCAATTTCCGCGACGAGGATCGCTACGCATTGCTCGAAGCACTGCTCTGCGCGGGGGATGTCCTGATCGTCACCTACACTGGACGCGATCCGCGTAGCAATCTCGAACTGCCGCCGGCGCCACCCGTTGCCGAGCTGATCGACGTCATGGAGAGAATGACCGGGTGTAACGCCGATACGCTGGTCGTCAAACACCCCTTGCAGCCCTTTGGCGCAGCCTATTTCGATGGCACTGATGCGCGGCTGTTCAGTTTCGATGGCGAGCATTGCTCGCCCGGCGGCAAGCGCGCGGCGCCGGCTTTCTTTGCCGCCGAAGTGAAACTGCCGGCCGAAGAAACAATCGAGATCGACCCCACGGTATTGCACCGTTTTTTTTCGCAGCCGGTGCGTTATTTCTTGCGCGAACGCTTAGGCATCCATCTGGAAGAGCGCGAGGCCTTGCTGGAGATTCATGAGCCCTTCGTTCCAGACGCGCTGGAGTTTTATCGTCTGCGCGAGGCGCAATTTATCGCGCTGCGAGAAGGGCAGGCGGTGGCACAAACCGCGGCCCGACTGCGCGCACGCGGCTGGTTGCCGTCCGGTGTCGCTGGCGAACTCGTCGCGCGGCGGACGCATCAGGAGAGTCTGACGATGTGGAAGTGCGCGCAGCCTTGGCTTACGGCATCCGCCATCCCTGATCTCCAGGTCGAATTCGCGGCACATGGCGTGCGTTTGGTCGGACGGATCGGCGGGCTGACGGACCAAGGCCTTTGGCGCGTGCGTCATGGCCGTCTGTGCGCGAAAGACCGGCTGCGACTGTGGATCGATCATCTGCTGCTCAATGTGCTGGCGCCGCAAGGGGTGCCGGCGGTGAGCACGCTGATCGCGCGCGATGCCACGCTGCAGCTTCCTGCCGTGCCAGAAGCGCAAGCGCTGCTCGCCGATCTGCTAGCCTGGTTTCGCGCCGGGATGGAGCGCGTTTTGCCGTTCTATCCCGAAACGGCTTGGGCCTGGCTCAAGGGTAGAGGAATCAAACAGGCCTGGGAAGGAGATTCCTACCGCGACCACCCCGGCGAACGGGATGATGCCTACGTCGCGCTGTTCCTGCGCGACCGGCAGGACGATCCGCTCGGCGAGGAATTCCAGACACTGGCGGCGGCGATCTTCGGGCCACTGCGTCAGGCATTGAAAGTCGGCGATGACTGAACGGCACTTCACGGCGCTGAAATCGCCCTTCGAGGTCGAACTCTCCGGCCTGCGGTTGATCGAGGCCGGCGCCGGCACCGGCAAGACCTGGACGCTGGCTGCGCTGGTGCTGCGGCTATTGCTCGAACGGCGGCTCGAGATCGGCCAGATCCTCGTCGTTACTTATACCCGCGCTGCAAGCGGCGAGCTAAGGGGTCGGATTCGCGCCCGGCTGGTCGAGGCGCTGGCGGCTTTCGAGACCGGCCAGACGACAGACGAATATTTGCAGGCGCTGATCGAACGCCATGAGCCGACCGAGGCGAAAACGCGCTTGAGGCTCGCGCTCGAGAGTTTCGATACCGCGGCGATCTTCACGATCCACGGTTTCTGCCAGCGCGCGTTGGGCGAGATGGCCTTCTGGGCCGGCCAACCATTCGCATGCGAATTGATCGCCGATCAGAACGAACTCTTGGCCGATGTGGCGCGCGATGTCTGGCGTCATGAAATGGCGGCGGCTTCCCCGCTGTGGGCCCAGTGTTTGATGGACAAACTGAAAGGCCCGCTGGGCCTGGTTGCCAAAGTCAAAGATCATCTCGGGCGAGCGCAAGTAGAAGTCGGCGCGCCGCCGCCCGTCGATCGCCTGGCCGTCGAATCGAGGCTGTTGGAGAGCTGGCGGCGGGCACGGGGGTTTTGGCAGGCCGAGGGCGAGGCGCTGCAAGGCTGGTTGCGGGGCGCCCGGCTGAAACGGAACATTTATCCCGAACAGAAAATCGCTGCGGCGGTCCTCACTGCCGACACCTGGTTTGCCGAGGATCTGCCGCTGCTGCCGCTACCCGATGAGCTGCGTCTGCTCAGCCGGCAAAAGATCGCACAGGCGCGGAGCAAAGAGAGCCCTTCGCCCGAGCAGCCGTTCTTCGCAGCGATGGAGGAGCTTTTACAGGCGGTCGATGCTTTCGAGGCCGTCTGCGATGCGGCGTTGCGTGGCTTATGTGCCGATTTCCTCGTCACGGCGCGTCAGCAGCTCGCGCAGCGCAAGCGCGAAAGCGGGCTGCAAAGCTATGACGACCTGCTGCTCGCGCTCGATCAGGCGCTCGCCGGGCCGGTCGGGGAACGGCTGATCGACGCGCTGCGCGCGCGCTACCGCATTGCGCTGGTCGATGAATTCCAGGATACCGACCCGCTACAAGTGCGCATCTTCACGCGCCTCTTCGGCAGCGCGACCCATCCGCTGATCTTCGTCGGCGACCCGAAGCAGGCGATCTACGCTTTTCGCGGCGCCGACGTGTTCGCCTATCTCGCCGCGCGGAAACAGGCCGATGCCGGACATGCGCTGCTGGAAAACCGTCGTTCCGACAAACTCTTGCTCGATGCGTTGAATGCGCTGTTTGCGCGCCCGCGGCCTTTCCTGCTCGACGATCTGCCCTATGAACCGGCGCAAGTTCCCAAAGATGCCCAACGCGCGGCATGCAGGATCGACGACGCTTTCGCGCCATTGACACTGTGGTTGATGGAAAAACCCAGTGGAGCGAAAAGCTTCAGCAAGGAAGCCGGGCGAACGATGGCGGCGGAAGCCGTCGCCGCCGACATCGCACGGCTGCTGACGCTTGCCGCGGCGGGCAAGGCCACGATCGGCGAACGCCCGCTTAATGGCGGCGACATCGCAGTCTTGGTGCGCAAACATCAGGAAGGCGATCTCGTTCGGCAGGCGCTATCAAAGCTTGGCATTCCATCGGTCAGCGGCGGTGGCGGCAGCGTCTGGGCGAGCGACGAAGCGCAAGAGCTCGAACGTCTCTTGCTCGCCGTGGCACAACCGAGCCGCGAGGCGCTGGTGCGCGCAGCGCTATCGACCGTCCTGATGGGCGCCGATGCGGCGCAGCTCGCCGCGTGGCGCGATGACGATCATGCCTGGAGCGCGCGACTGGAACGGTTCCATGACGATTTCGTCTTGTTGCGCGATCGGGGCTTCATGGCGATGTGGCGGCGTCTGTTGCGGCGCGAAGGGGTGGTGGCGCGTATGCTGGCGCGTCCCGACGGTGAGCGGCGGCTGACCAATTATCGGCATCTGGCCGAGCTGTTGCAGGCAGCGGAGCAACGGGCGGCGCTCGATGCCGAAGGTCTGGCGCGCTTCATTGCCGATCAGCGTGCCGCCGCGGAAAACGAAGACAGCTTGCTGCGGCTCGAAAGCGATGCCCATCTGGTGCGCATCGTCACGCAACATGCAGCGAAAGGCCTGCAATATCCGATCGTCTATTGTCCCTTCCTCTGGATCGGTCCCGAAGAAAAAGACGCTTGGCCGGTGTTCGCACATCGCGATGGTGGCGCCTGTCTCGATTTCGGTTCGCCAGAGATGGCAGCGCTCATCGCCGCCAAGGAACGCGAGACCGCGGCCGAGGAGCTACGCCTTGCCTATGTGGCGCTCACGCGCGCCGAGCACCGTTCGATCGTAATTTGGGGCAAGGCGAACAATTGCGCGCGCTCGCCGCTCGCCTGGCTCCTGTTCGGCCCGCGCAGCGAGGTAGCGGAAGAGCCACGCGTCTGGCTGGCCCAATGGCTGGAGACGCACGACGAAACCGAGACGCTGCGCGCGCTCGAAAGCCAGCTGGGCGGCGCGTTGAAAGTGCTGCCGCTGCCGACGAGCGGGGAAGTGGCCCTTGCCACTGCAGAAACCCCACGGGAGTTGCGTCCGCGAATCTTTACCGGACAAATTCCGCCGCCCTGGCAGGTGCGCAGTTTCTCCTCGCTCGCCGCGCGGCTGGCGGAGGAGGCGGAGGGCGCCGACCATGATGCCGTCGCGTCCTGGGGTGCCGTCCTACCAGCGCCGACTTTCCAGGAGGCATCGCTGCCCGGCGGGGCCTCGTCGCTGCCGGCGGCGCCCAGCGATATCCAGGCTTTCCCGCGCGGCACGCGGGCCGGCAGCTGCCTGCACGCGCTGTTCGAGCGCATCGATTTCCAGCAGCGCCAGCCGGTCGGGCCGGTGGCAGCGGCCCTGCTCACCGAGTATGGGTATCCATTGGCCTGGCAACCGGTGCTCGAACGGCTGGTGTCAGATGTGCTGGCGACGCCGTTGAATGCGGAAGGACTCAGGCTCGCCGACGTTTCGCCAGCGGCGCGCATCGCCGAGATGGAATTCGCCTTCCCGCAGGATTCTTCCGCCGGGCGGGCCGGTTACATGAAGGGGTTCATCGATCTGGTGTTTAGTGCCAACGGACGCTGGTACATCGTCGATTGGAAGTCGAACTGGCTCGAAGATTACGGCCCGGCATCGCTCGCCGCGGCAATGCAGGCGCATCGCTACGATCTGCAATTGCGCATCTACGCCGCGGCGCTCAAGCGCGCACTGGCCTGGCGCGAACCGGCTTGCGACTGGGAAACGTCTTTCGGCGGCGTGTTTTATCTCTTCCTGCGCGGCATGAAGCCCGGCAGCGCCGAGGGCGTGTTTTTCGCCCGGCCGACGGCCGAGGAACTGGAGACTTTTCTCAATGAGGTGGCGCGATGACGCCAATGGCTTTGCCGGCGATCGTCCGGCATTTCGCGCGTTTTCTCGGCGCGGGTGATGCCGATGCGGAACGGGCGGCGGCACTGGCTTGCCTGGCGACCCTGGAAGGCCATGTCTGCGCCGATCTCGACTGCGATACCGGTTGGGGGCCTTGGGCTGCCAGCCTCGACGAGGCAGGGCGCGCTGCTTTCCGTGCCCGTTTGTCGCAACTGGCGATCGTCGGCGCAGAGCAGGACTTAACGCCGCTGGTTTGGGATGGGCGGCGCCTTTATCTGCGGCGTTACTGGGACTATGAAGCGCGGGTTGCGGCTGATCTTCTGGCGCGCTCATCCAGTGCAGCGACGGAGGCCGAGCCTGACGAGCTGCTCGCTGCGCATTTTCCAGATGCCGGTCAGCGCCATGCGGGCCAGATCGCGCTCTCCCGCCGGCTGGCGCTGATCTCCGGCGGTCCCGGCACCGGCAAGACCCACACCCTGGCGCGCATCATCGGGCGCCTGCAATCGCAGCAGCCTGATCTGCGCATCGCGCTCGCCGCGCCGACCGGCAAGGCGGCGGCGCGCATGGGTGAAGCCTTGCTGGCGGCGGGTGTAACGGTGGCGGAGGAGGCGAGGACGATTCATCGTCTCCTCGGCGTGCGTGCCGAGGGCGGTTTCCGCCATGACCGAGAGCATCCGCTGGCGGTGGATGTGCTGGTCGTCGATGAGGCGTCGATGATCGATCTGTCGCTGATGGCACATCTCCTCTTTGCTCTGCCGCAGCAAGCGCGTCTGATCCTGCTCGGCGACCGCGACCAGCTCGCGGCCGTCGAGGCGGGCGCGGTGTTCGCCGATCTGTGCGAGAGCCCCCGGCTCGCCGGCTGCGTGGCCATGCTGAAGACGAACTTCCGTTTCGGCGCCGAGAGCGGCATCGGCCGGCTGGCGGAATGCCTGCGTCTGGGCGATGCCGATGGTGCGCTCGCGCTCTTGACCACGGCGGGCGAGGATCTCGTCTGGACCATGCGCAGCGACAGTCATGCACTCATCAGGGCCGCCCGCGAGGGCTATCAGGATTATCTGGCGGGGGTGGCCGAAGGACGAGCGCCGGAAGAGCTGTTTGCCCGCTTCGATGGCTTCCGCGTGCTGTGCGCGCACCGCGAGGAGGCCGAGACGCTCAACCATGCGCTGACCGGCGATCCGCTGCGCCCGCCCCTTGGCACGCCGATCATGGTGTTGCGCAACGATCCACTGCTGCGGGTCTTCAACGGCGACATCGGGCTGCTGCTGAACGATCCCGCCGATGGTCGGCAGAAGGTTTTCTTCCCCGGGGAAACGCCACGCTGGATCGCCCTGAACCGGCTGCCGGAGTGGTCGCCGGCTTGGGCGATGACGGTGCACAAGGCCCAGGGTTCCGAATTCGCGGAGGTGTTGCTGGCGTTGCCGGCAACCGTTTCACCAGTCGTGACGCGCGAACTGGTCTATACCGGCGTCACACGAGCGAAACGGCGCGTCCTGCTCTGGTCGAGTGAGGCGGTGCTGCGGGCGGCGACCGGTCGCCGCTCACTGCGCATGTCGGGCCTGCGCGAACGGTTGGCCTGAAAGGCGCTTTCAGAGGCCCCGCTGGATCTTGTTCAGCATGCGCGCCCGACCGGAGGCTTCGGCCTGGTTCTGCGCCGAAACCTGGCGGCCATAGGCGTCGCGCTCCTCTTTGGAACGCTTGACGGCCTCGATGCTCTTGATGCAGCGCCAGCGCGAGCCGGTCTTGGTCACCAGAAGCCGCATTTCCTCGACGGGATGATGCGTGCGGCAGTGATAGCAGTAACGCGTCGCGGGTTCTTTTTTGTCGGTGCTCATAGACCTGCGGATTATACAGGATGAAAGACGACGCGCTAACTGGGGGTCATGCCAGACGGTTTCAATCGGGCAGGAATCGGCTGTCCCTTGCGCGCCCGGTGGCTGCGGTAAGCCTCGGCGTCGTTGCCGGCAAGCCGCCATTCCGTCGTTTTGCCGCCGCGACCCGTGCCGGTGACGACGAAAGCATTCGTGCCGACGGCGACGGCAAGCATCTCGTCTTTCGCATCGAGGGCTTGCAGGATCGTGCCGCGCCCCTTGGCCATCGTCTTGACCTCGGCGAGGGGAAACAGCAGCAGCCGGCCGTTGGCCGAGAGCGCCGCGACGGTATCTGCCGTCCCGTCGGCGCCGACTTTTGCCGGCGCAATGGGTTTCTCGCCTTTTTCCAGCGTCATGAAGGCCTTGCCGGCACGCTGACGCGAGACGAGATCGGCAAGGCGTGCGATGAAGCCGTAGCCCCCTGAGTTGGCGAACAGATATTGCGCCTCGGGCGCGTCGGTGAGCGCCTGGGCGAGCTTGCCGCCGTCCTGGAGATCGACGAGTGTCGTGATCGGCACGCCATCGCCGCGACCGCCGGGCAGATCGGCGACGCGCACGCTGTAGGCACGGCCATTGGTGTCGAGGATGACGAGCGGCCAGACGGTGCGCGATTCGGCCACCAGAAAGGGAAAGTCGCCGGTCTTGTAGCCGATGCTCGCCGGGTCGATGCCGTGCCCCTGGCGCGTGCGCACCCAGCCGTTTTTCGACACGATGACCGTGACCGGCTCGTCCGGAATCGCCACCTCGGCGGGGGTGGCTGGCGCGAGGGCTTCGATCAGTGTGCGGCGCGCATCGCCGAACTTCTTCGCGTCCTCGCTGATTTCACGCAAAACGAGCCGAGTCAGCTCCTTGCGGTCGGCGAGCACGCGGCGCAGCTCCTGCGCTTCGGCCTCCAGCGCCTTCTGCTCCTGCTCGATCTTGATGCCTTCGAGGCGCGCCAATTGACGCAGGCGGATTTCCAGAATGTCCTCGGCCTGGGTATCAGAAAGTCCGAACTTTGCCATCAGCTCGGCCTTCGGTTCCTCCGCTTCGCGGATCGTCTGGATGATCTGCTCGATCGACAGGAAGGCGAGCATGCGGCCGGCGAGGATGTGCAGGCGCCGCTCGACTTCGGCGAGACGGTGGCGGCTGCGCTTCTCGACGGTGGCGTGGCGGAACTGCAGCCATTCCGAGAGCATCGTCAGAAGCGGCTTTTGCGCCGGCCGGCCATCGAGACCGATCATCGTCAGATTGACCGGCACGTTCGCTTCGAGGCTGGTGCGCGCGAGCAGCACCGCCATGAACTCGTCGACCGGCACGCGCGAGGAGCGCGGCTCTAGCACGATGCGCACCGGTTCCTTTTCGTTCGATTCGTCGCGCACGGCTTCCAGCACCGCGAGCATCGCCTGCTTGAGGTTCTTCTGCTCCTGCGAGACCTCCTTCTTGCCGGGGCGCGGCTGCGGATTGGTGATCGCCTCGATCTCGGAGAGCACCTGTGCGGTCGATACGCCATGCGGCAGTTCATAGACGATCACGCGCCACTGGCCGCGCGCCAGCTCCTCGATGCGCCAGCGGGCGCGCATGCGCAAGGAACCGCGACCGGTTTCATACGCGGCGCGGATGTCTTCTGGCGGCGAGATGATCTGCCCGCCGCCGGGGAAGTCCGGCCCGGGCAGCACGGCAAGAACCTCTGCGAGCGAGGCGTTGGGCTGCTTGATCAGGAGCTTGATCGCCTCGGCGACCTCGCTGAGGTTGTGCGGTGGAATCTCGGTGGCCATGCCTACCGCGATGCCGGAAGCGCCATTCATCAGCACGAAGGGCAGGCGCGCCGGCAGCAATGCGGGTTCCTGCATCGTGCCGTCGTAGTTGGGCACGAAATCGACGGTGCCGCGGTCGATCTCGGCGAGCAGCAGCTCGGCGATCGGCGTCAAGCGGCATTCGGTGTAGCGCATCGCCGCCGCGCCATCGCCGTCGCGTGAGCCGAAGTTGCCCTGACCATCGACGAGCGGGTAGCGCAGCGAGAAATCCTGCGCGACGCGCACCATCGCGTCATAGACGCTGGCATCGCCATGCGGGTGGAATTTGCCGATCACGTCGCCGACCACCCGCGCGCTCTTGACGTGCTTGGCGGTCGCCGCAAGGCGCATTTCGTTCATCGCGTAGAGGATGCGCCGCTGCACGGGCTTGAGACCATCCTCCACCTGCGGCAGGGCGCGGGACTTGACCACGCTCATCGCATAGGTGAGATAGGCGCGTTCGGCATAAATATCGAGCGGCAGGGCGTCTTCCGGAAAAGTCGGCGCCGGCGGCACGGCAGGGAGCGCTGGTGGGACGGCTTCGAACAGGTCGGGAGTCTCGTGGTTCATCAGGGTAAGGGAACGGGTTTGAGCAAAGTTTTGCGCACGGCGGGCCAAGGCAGGACCACCCCCTCGCCGCGACAGCCGCGATCCTGCTCGGCGTAGATGTCGAGCGTCACGGCGAGGCCTTGGGAGGTGGGGTAAAGGGTGGCGTAAGTCCAGTCGCCTGCATGTTCGCACCAGGCCAGTCCGTCGTCTTCCACATAGCAGCCGCGGGTTTCCGCGACGAGTGCCCAGCAGTTCGGATCTCTGTTCGCGTGGATCGCGGCTTGGCGCAGGTAGGCGCGCAGGATCAGGGCATCGAGCGCATCCGTCCGTGTCAGGCCAATCTCGCCATTCGCGTCGGCAGCGAGGCGGAAGAGGGGCCAGAAATTAGCTTCATCTCCGGTTCTGAGGTCGAAAACGGCGACATCGAACCGATACAAGGGATGGGCGGCACCCGAAAAATAGGCGTGGACGGCTCCACCGACGACGAAATAACGCCTGTTGGCGAACAGCACACGGTTCTCGGTCGAAAATTCGGTAGCGTTCGATGCGGTTTCGATGTCGCTTGTGAAACGTTCTTCCAGTCTGCGATTGATCTTGGCGATTGCCTCTTTGGGCGCGCCGGCGACGAGAAAAGGCATGCGCATGCCGCTGCGCTTTTCCTTGCGCACATGCCAAGTGACGCCATCCTTGGTGTGCGACGGCAATTTGACGAATGGGACGCCTGCCATCGCCGGCGCGGCAACCAACGCCAAGGCGGCGGTCAGAAGACGGGACGAGCGCGTGCGAATGCCGTCCCGCCAGAGCCGACTTTGACCTCTCACGACAGCTTCTCCACGACAACCAACGGATTGGCGCATGCGAGTTGGGGGAAACGACCGAAGTCGCGGTCGGCGGTCAATAGTTTTTTCACCCCATGTTGCAGGCACAGGGCGGCGATGCGCGCATCATGGACTTGAGGGCCGGCAAGTTGGCCTTGTGAGATCAGGCTGCGCAGTTCCGGCCAGTGCAGTTCGGACTCGCCAAGCAGCACCAGCGAGGGCGATTCCAGCCAAGCGTCTATTTGCTCCAAGGCGATTTCGATGGGGGTGGGCGGCGCATAAATGCGCGGATGGGTGACGATGGCATAGAACTCATGCAGGCAGGGCCAGGGGATCGCCCACGGCATCCTGTGATTGGCCAGCGATTCGATGCTTTCGAGGGCGCGTTCGTGGAAGGGCGAGTCTTCCCGGTGGGCATAGACCAGCACATTGGTGTCGACGGCAATCATCCGCGCTTACCCGCCGTGACCTTCGTAGGTTATTCCGCGCAACCGATCCCAACTGGCTCCGCGCATTTCGGGTTGCAAGCCCTGTCCCTTGAATGTCACGCGGCGCAGATGAAAATCCCTCGCTTGCTGCTTTTCGGCTACAACCTGGCGCAAGCCTTGTTCGATCAGGCTGCGCAGCGTTGCACCCCGTTCTGCGGCAAGTTGTTTCGCCTGTATAAGCAAGGCGTCTGAAATCTCGATGGTTGTCTTCATATGGGTTGCCAGGAATCTGATATGGGCACCCATATTGTAGAGGGGTGTCTGTGCATGTTCAAGTTCAGATGTCAGCCTCGGCAAGGTGGCCCTTGGATTCCATCCAGGCGCGGCGACCGGCGGCTTCGCCCTTACCCATCAGTAGGTTGAAGAGCTTCACTGTCTCCTCGTGCGCCTCGCTGCGTTCGAATACGGGCAACACTCGGCGCGTCGCCGGGTCCATCGCCGTCTCGCGTAGCTGCTCGGGGTTCATCTCGCCCAGGCCCTTGAAGCGGCCGACCTCGATCTTGTCGAGCGGAACGCCCTCTTTGGCGAGGCGTTCCTTGATCGCTTCGAGTTCGCCGTCGTCGAGCGCATAAAGCCGCTTGGCGGGGCGCTTCTTGCCGGCAGCCGGCACATCCACGCGATAGAGCGGCGGCTGGGCGACATAGACATGGCCGCGCCGGATCAAGGCCGGGAAGTGGCGGTAGAAGAGGGTGAGCAAGAGCGTCTGGATGTGCGCGCCATCGACGTCGGCATCCGACATGATGATCACCTTGCCATAGCGCAGGTTCGACAAATCCGGCTCATCCTCGGCGCCGTGTGGCTCGATGCCCAGCGCCACGGCGATGTCGTGGATCTCGGCGTTGGCGAACAGGCGGTTGGGTTCGATCTCCCAGGCGTTTTGCACCTTGCCTCTGAGGGGCAGGATCGCCTGCGTCTCGCGGTTTCTGGCCATCTTGGCCGAGCCGCCGGCGGAATCGCCCTCGACGAGGAACAGCTCGTTTTCCCGGATGTCGGTGGATTCGCAGTCGGAGAGCTTGCCCGGCAGCACGGCCACACCCGATTGCTTTTTCTTTTCGACTTTCTGCGCATTCTTCTGGCGCGCCAGGGCTTGCTTGATGGCGAGTTCCGCGATCGCCCGACCCGCCTCGACGTGCTGGTTGAGCCAGATTTCCAATGGATCGCGCACCATGCGGGCGACAAGCTTCACCGCTTCGCGCGAATTGAGCTTTTCCTTCACTTGGCCCTGGAACTGCGGGTCGAGGATGCGCGCCGAGAGCACGAAACCCATCTTGCCGCAGATGTCTTCCTGCTGGAGCTTGACGCCGCGCGGCAGCAGCGCATGGTGCTCGATAAAGCTCTTCACCGCCTCGAAGACGCCGGCCTTGAGGCCGGATTCATGCGTGCCGCCGGCCACGGTCGGGATCAGATTGACATAGGATTCCGTCGGTGCGGCATCGGGCCACCAGCCGAGCGCCCAGGCCGCGCCTTCGCCAGCCGCGAAGCTCTCGTCGTCGGCGCTGGCGTAGTTTTCTGCCGACCAGATGGGCGCCACCGGATCGCTCTCAGCGATTTCCTTCAGATAGCCGGCCAACCCTTCCGGATAGCGCCAGGTCTTTTCGAGCAGCGTGCCGTCGGCCTGTTCGATCGCCAGCGTGACCTTGACGCCGGGCAGCAAGACGGCCTTGGAGCGCAACAGGCGTTCCAGTTCGGCCTGCGGCACCTTGGGGGAATCGAAATACTTCGCATCGGGCACGACGCGCACGCGCGTGCCGGTCTGCCGGCCGCATTCGCCGACGACTTGCAAGGGCGCGACTTTCTCGCCTCCCTCCGAAAAGCTCACCGTGTGGATCTGGCCGTCGCGGCGCACTTCGACATCGACGCGCTGCGAGAGCGCGTTGGTGACGGCGACGCCGACGCCGTGCAGCCCGCCGGAGAACGCGTAGGCGCCGTTGCCGGTCTTCTTGTCGAACTTGCCGCCGGCATGCAGGCGCGTGAAGGCGAGCACGACGACGGGAATCCTCTCCTCGGGGTGAAGACCAACCGGGATGCCGCGGCCATCGTCCGTCACCGTGATGCTGCCATCGCGCGCCACGAGGACATGAATGTTTTTCGCGAAACCGGCAAGCGCTTCGTCGGCGGCGTTGTCGATGACTTCCTGGATGATGTGGGCGGGCGAGTCGGTGCGGGTGTACATCCCCGGCCGTTCGCGCACCGGTTCGAGCCCTTTCAGGACGCGGAAACTGGATTCGTCGTAAGTTTGTTTCATGGCTGGAGCGAAAAAGTGAGGGCGGCAGTTTACCTGCTGGAAACTTTCGCTATAATGCGCAGCTTCCAGCGCGCCCGTAGCTCAGTTGGATAGAGTACTTGGCTACGAACCAAGGGGTCGGGCGTTCGAATCGCTCCGGGCGCGCCAGAACACCGAAAGCCGATGACCCCATGTCATCGGCTTTTTAATTTCGAACGTCCTCGAGGTGGCTCACGTCATCGTGAATCCGCTGGTTGGCCTCGTGGCGGCGCTTGACCAGCCACATCATGCCCGAGACGAACAGGCCGAACAGGACGATCACCCAATAGATGTGCAGCCCGGCCTTCAAGAGCAGCGAATAGATGCCGGTCATCACGAGGATCGACAGGTTCTCGTTGAAGTTCTGCACCGCGATCGAATGGCCGGCGCCCATCAGGATGTGGCCGCGGTGCTGCAAGAGTGCGTTCATCGGTACGACGAAAAAGCCCGAGAGGATGCCGACGATCACCAGGAGCGGCATCGCCGCCCAGGTGTCGCGCACGACGATCATCACCAGCACGCCGACGCCCATCGCGATGCCGAGCGGGATCACGCGCACCGATTTGCGCAAGGTGATGAAGCGGGCGGCGAGCACCGCGCCGAGGGCAACGCCGATCGCTACCACGCCCTGCAGCATGCTGGCTTTGGAGAGATCGAGATTCAGCGCTTCCTTGGCCCATTCGATGACGATGAACTGCAAGGTGGCCCCCGCGCCCCAGAACAGCGTGGTGACGGCGAGCGAGATCTGGCCGAGCCGGTCGCGCCACAGCAGTTTCAAGCAGTGATTGAATTCGTGAAGCAGGTAGAGAGGGTTTTTCTTCAGCGGCTTGTGATCGACGCCGGTGTCGGGAATGTAGAGATTGAACAAGGCAGCGATCAGATACAACAGGCCGATGACGAGCAGGTTCATCTCCGCCACCGTATCGATGCCGGTCTCGATGCCGGGGAAGTCGAAGGCGAGCAGCATGGCAGCGATGTCGGGCTTGATCAGCAGGCCGCCGATCAGCACGCCGAGGATGATCGCCACCACGGTCAAGCCCTCGATCCAGCCATTGGCGATGACGAGCAGGCGGTGCGGCAGATATTCGGTGAGAATGCCGTACTTGGCCGGAGAATAGGCTGCGGCGCCCAAGCCCACCACGGCATAGGCGATCAAGGGGTGAACATTGAAGAACATCAGCCCGCAGCCCACTATCTTGATGCCATTGCTGATGAACATCACGCGCCACTTCGGCATCGAATCGGCGAAAGCGCCGACGAAGGCGGCCAGCAGCACATAGGAGACGGTGAAAAAGGTTTTCAGCAGGGGTTCATAGGCCACCGGAGCGTGCATGTCGCGCAAGATGGCGATGGCGGCGATCAACAGGGCATTGTCGGCGAGCGCAGAAAAGAACTGCGCCGCCATGATGATGTAGAACCCAAGGCTCATGGCCGCCGGGTTATATCACGAAAGTCGATACGGCTTCGTGACGGGGTGGCAGAAAACCCGTCCCGAATGCGCTTTCCGTCCTGATCTATCAGGCTTTCTTATGGCCTGGAATTATGCTTCAATAGCGGCAACGATGCCGAAAACAATTATTCTTCGAGGGACGAGACATGGCTGATCGCAGGCTCCAGGTTTTCCATGCCGTGGCCAAGCAGCTTTCCTTCACCAAGGCTGCGGAAGTGCTGTTCATGACGCAGCCTGCGGTCACTTTCCAGATCAAACAGCTCGAGGAACATTTCAATACTCGCCTGTTCGACCGCGGCCATGGGCGCATCTCGCTCACCCCGGCAGGGGAACTGGTCCTGGCCTATGCCGAAAAAATCCTCGCTCTGTCGAACGAGATGGACGTGCGCATGGCCGAGATGACCGGCGAGATCGGCGGCTCGTTGCTGGTCGGCGCCAGTACGACGATCGCCGAGTTCCTGCTGCCGCGCATCATGGGCGAGTTCAAGTCGAAATATCCCAATGTACGGCCGCGGCTGATCGTCGCCAACTCGGAGGCCATCGAGACCCGGGTGGCCGAACACACACTCGACATCGGCTTCATCGAATCGCCGACGCATCATCCCAACCTGCAAACCGAGGTCTGCTGTGAAGACGAGATGCAGGTCATCTGCAGCCCGAAGTTTCCGCTGGCTCGATTCAAGGAGCTCACCCCGCAGCAACTGGTCGATCATCCCTTCGTGTCGCGCGAACCAGGCTCCGGCACACGAGAGTTCACCGAGGTCTATCTGCACAAGCAGGGGGTCGATATCAGCCGCATGACGCCGGTGATGGAGCTGGGCAGCCCGCTGGCCTTGCTCGAGGTCGTCGAAACCGGGCTGGGATATGCGATCGCCTCGCGCGCCTCGGTGATGCATGCGCTGCGACTCGGCACGCTGGTGTCGATCCCGCTCAAGCCAAGGCTGGTGCGCAAACTTTCGATGGTCTATCCGAAGGAAAAATTCCGCTCCCGCCTCGTCACTTCCTTCGTCTCGTTCGCCGCCGAACGCCTCAAGGAACACAAGGCGGCGTAGCTCATGCCGCGGCCGATTCGCGCGTTCATCGATCTTTTCGCTCTGCGGCACAATTTCAGCGTCGCCCGTCGCCACGCCGGTTCGGCGCGGCTGTGGGCGGTCGTCAAGGCCAATGCCTATGGCCACGGTCTGGAACGCACCGTGCGGGCTTTGCATGATCTCGCCGACGGCTTCGCACTGATCGAACTGGAGCGCGCGATCGCGCTGCGCGAGGCCGGTTTGACGAAGCCGCTCTTGATGCTCGAGGGCTGTTACGCAGCGAGCGATGTGCCGCTGTTCATCCGTCATCGGCTGATTCCGGTCATTCATCGCAGAGAGCAGCTCGACTGGCTCTTGGCCTCCCGTTGGCCGGCCGAGCTGCCGGTATATCTCAAGCTCAACACCGGCATGAATCGTCTCGGTTTCGATACGGCGGCGCTGCTGAACGCAAAGTCGGCGCTGGCGGGACGGCACATCGACTGCGTGCTGATGACTCATTTCGCCGATGCCGACGGGCCGCGCGGCATCGACTGGCAACTCGAACGTTTCCGCGTGATGACGTCGGGCATGAGCGAGCCGACTTCGCTGGGCAATTCGGCGACGATCCTGCGCTATCCAGAATCCGTCGGCGACTGGGCGCGGCCGGGCATCATGCTCTATGGCGGCTCGCCGTTTCCGCAAGCGAAATCGGCAGCGGAACTCGAGTTGCGGCCGGTGATGACGCTGCAAAGCGAGATCGTCGCGGTGCAGGGACTCGCGGCGGGCGAGAGCATCGGCTATGGCTGCACGTTCGTTGCCGATCGGCCGATGAGAGTCGGCATCGTCGCCTGCGGCTATGCAGATGGCTATCCGCGCCATGCGGTCACCGGCACTTCGATCCTCGTCGCAGGTCAACGCACGCGCACGCTGGGGCGTGTGTCGATGGACAAACTCTGTGTCGATCTCACCGACCTGCCACCAGAAGTCGGCGCGGGGGTGCCGGTGACGCTGTGGGGCGAAGGCTTGCCGGCCGACGAAGTGGCGACGGCTGCCGGCACGATCAGCTACGAGCTCTTCTGCGCGCTGGCGCCGCGCGTGCCGGTGATGGAGATCGGTTGATGGCGAAGCTGAAATCTCACTATTCCTGCACCGAATGCGGCGCGACCTCGCCGAAGTGGCAGGGTCAATGCCCCGGCTGCGGCCAGTGGAATACGCTGGTCGAGACGGTCGCCGAGGCCGCCCCGCCGGGCGCCAAGCGCTTCGGCGCCAATTTCGCGCCGCTTGCCGCCACCGGCAAACCACAGGATCTCGCCGCGATCCGTCCACGCGAGGAGCCGCGCCAGCCCACTGGCATCGAGGAATTCGACCGTGTGCTCGGCGGCGGCCTGGTGCCGGGCGGTGTGGTACTGATCGGCGGGGATCCCGGCATCGGCAAATCGACGCTGCTGTTGCAGGCGCTCTCAAGGCTCGCCGAAGCCGGCCAGCCCGTGCTCTATGTTTCGGGTGAGGAATCCGCGGAACAAGTGGCCTTGCGCGCCCAGCGCCTGCAGTTGCCGACTGCGGGACTGCGTCTGCTACCCGAGATCAATCTCGAAAAAATCCTCGCCGCGCTGCAGGACGAAAAGCCGCTGGTGGCGGTGATCGATTCGATCCAGACGTTGTGGTCCGACGCCCTGCAATCCGCGCCCGGTTCGGTCGCCCAGGTGCGCGAATGCGCGGCGCAACTGACGCGCTTCGCCAAGCAAACCGGCACGGCGGTGATCCTCGTCGGTCACGTGACGAAGGAGGGGGCGCTCGCCGGCCCGCGCGTGCTCGAGCACATCGTCGATACCGTGCTCTATTTCGAGGGCGACACCCATTCGAGCTTCCGCCTCGTGCGCGCCTTCAAGAACCGTTTCGGCGCGGTCAATGAGTTGGGCGTGTTCGCGATGACCGATCGCGGCTTGCGCGGCGTCTCGAATCCTTCGGCGCTGTTTTTGTCGCAACATGGGCAGGATGTCGCCGGCAGCTGCGTGCTGGTGACGCAGGAGGGCACGCGGCCTTTGCTCGTCGAGGTGCAGGCGCTCGTCGATGCGGCGCTGGGCGGCAATCCGCGCCGGCTTACCGTCGGGCTCGACCCGCAGCGGCTGGCGATGCTGCTCGCGGTGCTGCACCGCCACGCCGGCGTGATGTGCGGGGACCAGGACGTGTTCGTCAATGCCGTCGGTGGCGTGCGCATCCAGGAGCCGGCGGCGGATCTCGCCGTGCTGCTGGCCATCGTCTCCTCGCTGCGCAACAAGCCGCTGCCGGGCAAACTGGTCGCCTTCGGCGAGGTGGGGCTGGCCGGCGAGATCCGCCCTGCGCCGCGCGGTCAGGAACGGCTCAAGGAAGCCGCCAAGCTCGGTTTCACCCATGCGCTGATCCCGAAGGCGAACGCGCCGAAACAGCCGATCAAGGGCATCGAGGTCGTGGCGCTGGAGCGCGTCGAGCAGGCCATCGAGGTGTTGCGCGCGCTGTGAGAACCATCCGCCTGATGCTGCGCATGCTGGCACGCGATCTGCGCGCCGGCGAGCTGACCGTGGTGTTCGTTGCGATGGTGCTGGCCGTCGCGGCCCTTTCCAGTGTCGGCTTCCTTGCCGATCGCGTCAGGCACGCCGTCGAACGCGAGGCCCATCAGCTGCTCGGCGGGGATTTGTTGCTTTCTGCCGATCACCCCTGGCCCGAGGCTTATCGCGAAGCGGCGCGCCAGCATGGCTTACGTCTTGCCGAAAGCGCGTTGTTGCTGAGCATGGTCGGCGGCGCGGCGGAGACGGGGGCCGTGCAGCTCGCCGAGATCAAGGCCATCTCTCCTGGCTATCCTTTGCGCGGCGCACTGGAGGTCGAACCGTTCAACGATAAAGTCGGCGCTGGTGGCACGGCACCCCCGCTTCCCCTCGGCACGGTATGGCCCGATGAGCGCCTCGCCGCCGCGCTGGCGCTCGAACCCGGAACGAAGGTGCGCATCGGTGCGCTGACGGCCAGCGTCGGCGGGATTCTCACGCTCGATCCGGAGCGCGGCATCAACCCGTTCACCTTCGCCCCGCGCCTGATCATCCATTTCGACGACCTGGCGGCCACCGGCCTGATCCAGCCCGGCAGCCGCATCACCTGGCGACTGCACGTCGCCGGTGATGAGCAGGCCGTCGCCGCGTTTCGCCAATGGGCGCAGTCACATCTGGGCCGCGGCGAGAGGCTCGAAGCCCTCGACAACGCGCGCCCCGAGGTGCGCGTCATCATCGAGCGCGCCGAACGTTTTCTGCGGCTCGCGGCGCTCCTGACGGTGGTGCTGGCGACGATCGCGGTCGGCATGGCCGCGCACCGCTTCATGCAGCGGCATCTCGATGCCTGTGCGGTCCTGCGCTGTCTGGGTGCCAGCGAGCAGCAGATCCTCTTGATCCATGGTGGAGAGTTCGTCGTGCTGGGCGTCATCGCGACGCTCGTCGGGGGCTTGGGCGGCCTGCTCGTGCAGGAAGCCCTGCATGGTCTGCTGACGGGCTTGCTCGCCGAACGATTGCCTCCTCCCGGTCTGCTGCCATGGCTGCACGGCGGCGCTGTGGCCGCGGTGTTGCTGGTGGGTTTCGTCGTTCCGCCATTGCTGCGTTTGCGATCGGTGCCGACGCTGCGCGTGCTGCGCCGCGAATGGGGGATGTCGCCCCCCTGTCGATGGCCTCGTATCTCCTCGGCGGTGCTTGCCTTGCAGGACTGATGTTCTGGATGGCGGGCGAGGCCCGGCTCGCCGCCGTCGTCTTGGGCGGCTTTCTGGCCGCAATCGCGGTTTATGCGCTGATCGGACGCCTGTTGCTGGAGGTCGTCGTGCGTCTTGCGTCGCGGCTGGCTTCAGGCGGCTGGCGCATCGGGGTCGCCAGCCTGCGCCGCCACGGTAGCGCCAGCTTGCTTCAGGTGGTGGCGCTTGCGCTCGGTTTGACCACCCTGCTGTTGCTTTCGCTGGTGAAGAACGATCTCTTGGCCGCCTGGCAGACGAAACTGCCGCCCGATGCGCCGAACCGTTTTCTGATCAACATCCAGCCGGAGCAGCGCGCGGCGTTGGGTGAATTCTTCTCGCAGGCCGGTTTGGCTGTGCCACGCTTCGAACCGATGGTGCGCGGGCGGCTCGTGGCGGTGAATGGCCGGCCGATCGGTCCGCAGGAGTTTGCTGAGGAACGTGCGCGGCGTCTGGTCGAACGCGAGTTCAATCTCACCCAGCGCGACGACCTGCCGCTGGGCAATGCCATCATCGCTGGGACGTGGTTCGGCAGCGGCGCGACGGTGCAGTTTTCGGTGGAGCAGGGGCTGGCCGGCACCCTTGGCCTGAAACTGGGAGATGAGCTGAGTTTCGAGGTCGCCGGTCAGCGATTCTCGGGGCCGGTGACTTCGCTGCGCAAACTGGACTGGGATTCGATGCGCGTCAACTTCTTCGTCATCGCCCCGCAGGGTTCGCTCGACGGCCAGCCAACGAGTTACATCACCAGCTTCCATCTGCCGGCGGGCCGCGAAGCGTTGACCGCGGCGCTGGTGCAGTCCTTCCCGAACGTCACCGTGATCGATGTCGCCGCATTGGTCAGGCAGTTGCAGCAGACGGTCGGACAGGTGATCGGCGCCATACAGCTGGTATTCCTGTTCGCGCTGATCGCTGGCCTCACGGTGCTGTATGCGGCGATCGAAACGAGCAATGGCGCGCGCGGTCAGGAGCTCGCCGTGATGCGTGCCCTGGGCGGACAACGCCGTCAGTTGCGCCAGGGCGTGTTGGCCGAATTCGCCGTGCAGGGTGGTGTCGCAGGACTGCTCGCCGGGGCGGGGGCGACGGCGATCGGTGCCGTGCTGGCGCGTCAGGTGTTCGGTTTCGATGATCTTCCGAGATCGGATACGTTGTCGATCGGATTCGCAGCCGGGTTGGTCGGCGTCGCCATCTTCGGGATGTTCGCCGCCAGGCGCGCCTTTTCCGGCCGCGTCATCGACCGGCTCCGGGAAGGTTGAGCGCGATCTGGAAATTGCGCTTCCCTCGGCCATAATGAAATCATGGTTGGGTCGATGATCAGCAATGGTGGTCTCTCGCTCCCCGTGGTTGCAGCCATTGCGGGCTGCATTGCGATGGCGGTTTTCGGATATCTGCAGTTCGTGCGCCATCGCGAATTGGCACAACGCAATGCCGCGTTGGAACAAGAGATTCTCGAGTGCCGTCAGCAGGAAGAGGCATTGCGTATCGCCGATGCCGTCTTCGAGCATGCCGCCGAAGCGATCGTGGTCACCGACGCCGCCAATAACATCGTGCGGGTGAACCCTGCCTTCACGGCGATCACCGGCTATACGGCCGCCGAAGCGGTGGGGCGCAATCCACGTCTGCTGAAATCCGGCCGCCACGACCAGGCTTTTTACGCACAGATGTGGTCGGCGATCGAGACGCACAAACATTGGGAAGGGGAAATCTGGAACCGTTACAAGGACGGTGAGATCCACGTCGAATGGTTGTCGATCGTGAAAATCGATGGCGGGCAGGGACCCATCCATTACCTCGCCATCTTCCACGACATCACGCAGCGCAAGGCGGATGAGGAGCAGCTGCGCTTCAAGGCGCATCACGATCCACTCACCGAGCTGCCGAACCGAACCCTGTTCATGGACCGCCTCCAGACCGCCATCAGCCAAGCGCATCGTTATCACCGCAATTTCGCCCTGCTGCAAATCGATCTGGATCGCTTCAAGGAGGTCAATGATTCGTTGGGTCACAGTGCCGGCGATCAGCTGCTGGTCGAAGCGGCGCGGCGCTTGGTCAGCTGTGTGCGCGAGACCGACACGGTGGCTCGATTGGGCGGCGACGAGTTCGCGATCATCCTTTCCGAGATGACCAGCCTCGAAGAGGTGAAACAGATCGCCCAGCGGATCGTCAACCTCTTGGGCGAACCTTATTATCTCGACGCCGGAACGGTGCGCATCTCTGGCTGTGTCGGCATCGCACTCTATCCGCGCGATGGTCGGGAAGTGGAGCAGCTGCTGCGCAATGCCGACATTGCCATGTATGCGGCCAAGGAGGGCGGTCGCAATCAGTATCGGCTATTTGCGACGCAGGAACATGCCGACGATGTGCAGGCGAGTTTGCTCTGATCTTGCTTTCGGCAGAGGTTGCAAAGTTGCAGGGGGCTCTTCTCCGGTTAGAATCCGCCATCGTTTTTCGTGAGACCGACATGCTTCAACCAGGACAGGCCGCACCGCAGTTCATCTTGCCCGATGCCGACATGGAGTTGTTCGATTCGGCTTCGCTGATCGGCAAGCAGCATCTCGTGCTGTTTTTTTACCCAAAGGACGGCACGCCCTACTGCACGCTCGAAGCGATCGATTTTTCCGATCACGAGAGTGATTTCAACCGGCTCGGCTGTACCGTGGTGGGTATCTCGCGCGACGATTGCTTGTCCCATGCGGAGTTTCGCGACAAACATGGCCTCTCGGTGCGGCTGCTTTCCGACGAAGACGGCGAAGTCTGCCGCAAATACGGCGTGATGCATTATCGGGAGCACGAAGGCCACAAGAAGCTGTGCCTGATCCGTTCCACCTTCGTCATCGACAAGCAGGGCATCGTGCGTCACGCGCTTTACGACGTCAACGCCAAGGGACACGCTGCCGAAGTCTTTCAACTCGTCAAACAACTCGGCCACAAGTCCACGCGCGAACACGCCTGACAGGCCTTCTCAGGAGCCTTCCATGAAAATCGAACGAAATACCGTCGTCACCCTGGCCTATCGGGTCACCGATCCCGATGGCGAGCTGATCGATCCGGGCGAACGCCCGATCGTCTATCTGCACGGCGGCTATGACGACATCTTCCCGAGGATCGAACAGGCCTTGCAAGGCAAAGAAACGGGCGATTCGGTACAGATCAAGCTGCAGCCGGCCGAAGCCTTCGGCGAATACGATGCCGATCTCGTGCAGATCGAGCCGCGTTCCAGCTTTCCCGAGATTCTCGAAGTCGGCATGCAGTTCGAGGGGGCGCTACCGGGGGCCGATGACGACGATTTCATCGTCTATCGCGTCACCCAGATCCTGGACGACAAGGTGATGCTCGACGGCAACCATCCGCTCGCCGGAACGGCACTGGTGTTCTCTTGCACCGTCAGCGATGTGCGTCCGGCCACCGCCGATGAGATCGCCCATGGCCATGTGCATGGCGAGGGTGGTCACAGCCATTGAGGCTTAGAAACCCCTGCGAAACTGGCTGCGCGAGCGGTCTGCTGCGTTGCGCGGTGCTCGCTCCCTCGCCTATCTATTTGATATGTCTCGGTCGCTGCGCTCCGTGCGCCGAGCTATCATCCCGCTCGCGGCGTTTCGCAGGGGTTTCGCTTAATCAGTCGCATCTCCGGCCGATCGCGTTTTCCAGCAGCTCCAGGAAATCCCGCTCGTCGCGCACTTGAGCCACCTCGGCCGAGGTGACGGTATAGCCGTATGGCCGGGCGATGGCCTCGTATCGCGGTAGGCGCTCGCGGAACAGATGCGGGAAGATCCAGCGCGTGAAATCGTCTGGATCGGCCTGAGTGATGTCCGTCAAGCCTTTCTCACGCAGGTAACGCGGCACATGTTCGGCGAGAAAGGCGGGCCGGAAGTAAAGCGGCTTTGGGTCGGACTGCGCGCGGCGGATCAGTTCCGCCTCTTCTGCCGCGGTCGTCACCTGGATGTAGAGGATCAGCGTGTGTTCGACCAGGAGATCGATCACGCCTGGATCATCGAGTTCGCAGAGGCTGCCGGCGGCATCATTGACGAAATGTGCATAGCCATAGATCTCCTGCGCTTTCTTGACGAACTCGGGCACATCGTGCATCGCCGCGATTTCGGCCGCCCGGTAGAGTGCCTGACGACGCGAGAATTCGTCGAGCGGCAGACCGCCGCGCGCCGGGTCGCCGAGCTTACCGATGAAAGCAAGCACCGGCCCGAGGTCGTCGATCTTGATGTTGTTCTTGATGTCGATCCAGTCGCGGCGCAGCAGGTCGCGCAGGAAAGGCACCTGCATCGCCTGCTGCTTGACGAGATCGAGGATCGGTTCGTCGAGATAGCGTTTGCCGATGCGGTAGTCGGCCGAGTAATGGAACCAGTCCTGGGTGCGCAACAGCGAGGACAGCCAGGTCTTGCCGACGCCGGACATGCCGAGCAGGGTGATCTTCTTGTGCGGCCAGGCGCGGAATTCAGCGATGGTCAATTTCATGAACGCCATTATCGCGCAGCCCGTTGCGGATAAACTGGCCGCCCCATGAACGAAAGAACAAGCAAGGCCGAGCGCTGGCATGGCCTGTGGTGGATCATGCTCTCCGCCGCCGGTTTCGGCGCGATGGCGATCTTCGCCAAGATCGCCTATGCGGCAGGGGTCACGCTCAGCACGATGCTGTTTCTGCGCTTCATGATCGCCGGTCTGCTGCTGGCGGCATGGGGCAGCATGCACGGCATGTGCTGGCCACGCGGCCGCGATCTGCTCTGGTTGATTTTGATGGGCGCGATCGGCTACGTCGGTCAGGCGTACTGCTATTTTTCCGCGCTGAAATACGCCAGCGCCGGTCTGGTCGCTTTACTTTTGTATCTCTATCCGGCCATCGTCACCTTGCTGTCGGCGCTGCTTTATCGTCGCAAGATCGGTGCCGGGCGGACCATGGCCGTGACGGTGGCGCTCGCCGGTACGGCGCTGACGGTCGGTGGCGACCTTTCCAGCCAGCCGCTCGGCATCCTGCTGGGCATCGCTGCGGCGCTGATTTACTCGCTCTACATCATCGCCGGGGAACGCGTGATGCCACGCGTCGGCGCCTTGCCGGCGGCGGCGGTGGTGATGCTGTCTGCCGCCGTCGTCTATGGCGGCGCGGCGAGCGTCGAGGGCCTGGCCATGCCGCAATCGCTACAGGGTTGGCTCGCAGTGGTGGCGATCGCGATCTTTTCGACGCTGCTCGCGATCCTGGGCTTCTTCAAGGGCCTCGAAAAACTCGGTGCCGCGGATGCCTCGACCCTCTCGACGCTGGAACCACTGGTCACCATCGGCCTGGCTTTCCTGATACTCGGCGAGGCCGTGACGGTGGTGCAGTTGGCGGGGGGAGCGCTGATACTCGCCGCAGTGATCTATCTCGCCCGCCACGACGGGGAGCAAACCGACCAGCCTAGAGTCTGACCAGCTGCGGTGTGACGCTACGCTCGGCCAATGCGGTCAGACCGAGCATCGGCAGCGAGTATTGCAGCCGCTGGGGTTTCGCGGTGGCCTGTAGCCACAGTTCGGCCCGACCGCTCATCGCGCCGCCCAGACGCACGACCTGACGCGCGACGGCATCGGCGACATCGACGAGCTCGGCGCGTCCTGCGATCAAGGGTTCGATGATCGGCGTCAGAAAGGCATAGTGGGTGCAGCCGAGCACGATGCGGTCGACCCCCGATGCGATGAGCGGGGCAATCTTGGCGGCCACTTCGGCGCGGAATTCGCCGGTCAGGGGACGCAAGGCTTCCACATGGCTTGCCCAGCCGGGGCAGGGCACGACCTCCACCGCGACATTTGCGGCATGGCTGGCGATCAGCTGGGCGAGGCGGCGACTCTGCGCGGTCGCCTCGGTGGCCAGCACGGCAATGCGCTTCGTGCGCGTCGATTGCGCGGCGGGCTTCACGCCCGGTTCGACGCCGACGATCGGAATGCCCGGCAGATGGTCGCGCAGCGCCTGGATCGCGGTCGTCGTCGCGGTATTGCAGGCCACCACGATCAGGGAGCAGCCCTGCGCGGCGAGATGCTCGCCGATGGCCAGCACACGGCCGGTGATGAAGCCCTCCGGCTTGTCGCCATAGGGCACGTGGGCAGTATCGGCCAGATAGAGTAAGTCGGCGCGCGGCAGCTGCCGGGCGATGGCGTCCAGCACCGACAGGCCGCCGTAGCCTGAGTCGAAGACGCCGATCATGTGCAAAGTCGGCGCTGGCGGGACGGCACCCTCATGCCGTGACGACGGGAATCTTGCCGATCTTCATGCGCCATTCGCGCGGCCCGGTCTCATGCACCGAAGTGCCGTTGGCATCGACGGCGACGGTGACCGGCATGTCCTTGACCTCGAATTCGTAGATCGCTTCCATGCCAAGGTCGGGGAAGGCCACCACCCGTGCCGCCTTGATCGCCTTCGAGACGAGATAGGCAGCGCCGCCAACGGCCATCAGATAGGCGGAGCGGTGTTTTTTGATCGCCTCGATCGCCGCAGGGCCACGTTCCGCCTTGCCGACCATCGCGATCAGCCCCGTCTGCGCCAGCATCATCTCGGTGAATTTGTCCATGCGGGTGGCCGTCGTCGGGCCGGCGGGGCCGACGACTTCATCCCGCACCGGATCGACCGGGCCGACGTAGTAGATGACGCGGTTGGTGAAATCGACCGGCAGCTTCTCGCCACGGGCGAGCAGATCGGCGATGCGCTTGTGCGCGGCATCGCGACCGGTGAGCATGCGGCCGTTGAGCAACAGAGTCTGCCCAGGCTTCCAGGAAGCGACTTCGGCGGGAGTCAGTGTATCGAGATCGACGCGCAACGACTTTTCGGTGTCCGGCCGCCAGGAAACCTGAGGCCAGTCGGAAAGATTTGGCGGTTCGAGTCTGGCCGGACCGGTGCCATCGAGCGTGAAATGGACATGGCGCGTCGCGGCGCAGTTCGGGATCATCGCCACCGGCAGGCTCGCTGCATGGGTCGGGTAGTCGAGGATCTTCACGTCGAGCACCGTGGTGAGCCCGCCCAAGCCCTGCGCACCGATGCCCAGTGCGTTGACCTTTTCATAGAGTTCGAGGCGCAGCTCCTCGATGCGGTTTTGCGGGCCACGGGCAGCGAGTTCATCGATGTCGACTGGCGCCATCAGGGCTTCCTTGGCGAGCAGCATCGCCTTTTCCGGCGTGCCGCCGATGCCCAGCCCGAGAATGCCCGGCGGGCACCAGCCGGCACCCATCGTCGGCACGGTTTTCAACACCCAGTCGACGATCGAATCGGAAGGGTTCAACATCACGAACTTCGCCTTGTTTTCCGAGCCGCCGCCCTTGGCGGCGCAGATCACCTCGACGGTATCGCCCGGCACGATTTCGACGTGCACCACCGCCGGCGTGTTGTCTTTGCTGTTGATGCGCTTGCCGGCCGGGTCGAGCAGCACCGAGGCTCTCAGCTTGTTGTCCGGATGCAGATAGGCGCGACGCACACCTTCATCGACCATTTCCTGAAGCGACAGCTGCGCATCCCAGCGCACGTTCATGCCGATCTTGAGGAACACCACCGCAATGCCGGTATCCTGGCAGATCGGCCGCTTCCCCTCCGCGCACATGCGGCTGTTGGTGAGGATTTGGGCGATCGCGTCTTTGGCAGCGGGCGACGCTTCGCGTTCATAAGCGCGGCCGAGCGCCTGAATGTAGTCGCGCGGGTGGTAATAGCTGATGAACTGGAAGGCGTCGAAGATCGACTGGATGAAGTCTTCCTGGCGTATCGGCTGGGACATGGGATGCTCCGGTTCAGTGGTTCTGATGCTGGATCGCCAAGGTCTGCATCATGATCTTGTCGGTCCAGGCAATGGCGATGGCGGAAACGAGGAAGGCGAGGTGGATGGCGATCTGGATCATCACGACCCGATCGCTGATCTGCGGCGCGTTGATGAAAGTGCGCAACAAGTGGATCGAGGAGATGCTGATCAACGCGACCGCCAGCTTGACCTTGAGCACACCGGCATTGACATGGGAGAGCCATTCGGGCTGATCCGGGTGTCCTTCGATGGCGTCGAGACGGGAGACGAAGGTCTCATAACCGCCGATGATGACCATGATCAGCAGGTTGGCGATCATCACCACGTCGATGAGGCCCAGCACGATCAGCATTACCTCGGTTTCCGAGAGTTCGCCGGCCTTGCTGACCAGGTGCGCCAGTTCGTGCATGAACTGGTACACATAGACGCCCTGGGCAGCGATCAGGCCGAGGTAGAGCGGCGCCTGCAGCCAGCGACTCCAGAAAATGAAATGCTCCATCGTTTGCACGGCTCTTTTCATCGAGTTCACCCAGCGAGAAACGAAAAGAAAATTCTACACGCCGGAATGGCACGGACCCGCGCTCATTCGACCGTAAGCGCCTTGTAAGCTTGGCCGGCTGAAATGTTCGGCTAGAATGACTTTCCCAAGAGTCTGGCCCCAAACAACAATCAGCGGGCAAGTATCCACAACGTCATTGCGAGAGGAGAAATCTCAATGAGCGCCATCGAATCGGTCATGCAGGAAAGTCGCGTCTTTCCGCCTTCCGAAGAGGTCGTCAAGAAAGCCACCATTTCGGGCATGGCTGCCTATGAGGCCCTGTGCAAGGAAGCCGAGCAGGATTACGCGGGTTACTGGGCCCGTCTGGCCCGCGAACACGTGGTGTGGAAGCAGCCTTTCACCCAGGTGCTCGACGAATCGAATGCGCCGTTCTACAAATGGTTCGCCGATGGCAAGCTGAACGTCTCGTGGAACTGCCTCGACAAAAACGTCGAGGCGGGGTTGGGTGACAAAGTCGCGCTGATCTTCGAAGCCGACGATGGCCAGGTCACCAAGGTCACCTACAAAGAGCTGCTTGCCCGAGTCAACAAGTTCGCCAATGCGCTGCGCGCCGCGGGGATCAAGAAGGGCGACCGCGTTCTGATCTATGTCGCGATGTCGATCGAGGGCGTCGTCGCGATGCAGGCCTGCGCCCGCATCGGCGCGATCCATTCCGTCGTCTTCGGCGGTTTCTCCGCCAAGTCTCTGGAAGAGCGCATCCTCGATGCCGGCGCCTGTGCCGTGATCACGATGGACGAACAACACCGCGGTGGCAAGGCGCTGCCGCTCAAGCCAGCGGTGGACGAAGCCCTCAGTATGGCGACTGGCCATCAGGTCAAGACCGTTTTCGTCATCAAACGTGGCAGCGGCAACTGCAACATGGTGGCCGGCCGCGACGTCTGGTACCACGACGTCGTCGCCAACCAGCCGGACACCTGCGAGCCGGAGTGGGTCGAGGCCGAACACCCGCTGTTCCTGCTCTACACCTCCGGCTCGACCGGCAAGCCGAAAGGCGTGCAGCACAGCTCGGGCGGCTATCTGCTGCACGCGATCCTCACCACCAAATGGACCTTCGATCTCAAGAAGGACGACATCTTTTGGTGCACGGCCGACATCGGCTGGGTCACCGGTCACACCTACATCACCTATGGCCCGCTGGCCTGCGGTGCAACCGAGATCGTCTTCGAATCCGTGCCCACCTATCCCGATGCCGGCCGCTTCTGGCGCATGATCCAGGATCACAAGGTGACGATCTTCTACACGGCGCCGACGGCGATCCGTTCGCTGATCAAGGCCTCCGAAACCAACCCGGCGACCCATCCGCGGAACTACAACCTGAAGTCGCTGCGCATCCTCGGCACGGTCGGCGAGCCGATCAACCCGGAAGCCTGGATGTGGTATTACGAAAACGTCGGTGGCGGCCGTTGCCCGATCGTCGACACCTTCTGGCAGACCGAAACCGGCGGCCACATGATCACGCCGCTGCCGGGCGTGACGCCCTTGGTGCCGGGCTCCTGCACGCTGCCCTTCCCGGGCATTCAGGCCGCGATCGTCGATGAAACCGGCCATGAAGTGCCATGGGGGCAGGGAGGATTCCTGGTCATCAAGAAGCCCTGGCCGTCGATGATCCGGACCATCTGGGGCGACCCGGAGCGTTTCAAGAAGTCCTATTATCCGGCCGACTTCGGCGGCAAGCTGTATCTTGCCGGCGACGGTGCGGTGCGGGACGCCAAAACCGGCTATTTCACGATCATGGGCCGTATCGACGATGTGCTCAACGTTTCCGGCCACCGTATGGGAACGATGGAAATCGAATCCGCCCTGGTGGCCAACCCGCTCGTCGCCGAGGCCGCGGTGGTCGGCCGGCCGGACGAAGTGACCGGTGAGGCGATCTGCGCCTTCGTGGTGCTCAAAGGGCCACGGCCGACGGGCGAGGAAGCGAAAAAGATCGCCGACGAGCTCAGGAATTGGGTCGGCAAGGAGATCGGACCGATCGCCAAACCGAAAGACATCCGTTTTGGAGAGAACCTGCCGAAGACGCGTTCGGGCAAGATCATGCGTCGCCTGTTACGCTCGCTGGCCAAGGGCGAGGAGATCGCTCAAGACGTTTCCACCCTCGAAAACCCTGCCATTCTCGAGCAGCTCAAGCAGGGAATCTGAAAACCGACGTCTCGCGCTCCGGCCTGGTTCAAACAGAATCCCGGGCCGGAGGATGCGAACCGGAGGAGGAAAGAGAAAGCGGTCGCCACAAGCGGCCGCTTCTCGTTTTTCGTGCCGTCCCGCCAGCGCCGACTTGTCAAGGTGAGTCGGTGCCCGGCGGGACGTCGTTCATGTTTCCGCCAGCGCCGACTTTTCGAGCAACGGTCTTTTTGGGTGCTTTCTTCGGCTTGAGCGGGCGGAACGGAGAGCGCAGGATACGCGACGAACGAGTCTGTTGCGTCGAGGTTCCCATCATGATCATCCAATCCGTCGAACTCGTGGCTCTACCGGGTGCGCCCGCTTATCAGGAAAAAATCTATCGTGCCCACCTGGACAACGGCGAGGCCATCGATCTGTTTCAGCAGCATTGGGACGTACCCCTTCCTCCCGAATCGCTGGTGGGGCTGACCCCGGAAGAGGCGCGTCGTGTTCGAGCGCAGAAGATGCTGGCAGCGGCCGGTCTGCATTGACCGGCTACGCTTCAATCGACGGATTCGGACAGCGGTTTGAACCCGCGTTGTTCGGCGAGCAGCGCAGCCGCTTGGCTGGCACTGCCGGTCTTTTCATAAGCCGTCAGCGCTTCGTAACGCGTGATGTGGGCATCGGTCATATTGACCCCGTATTTCTCGATCAGCGCCTGGTCGAATTCGTTCATTATCTTGAGGGTTTCGAATTTCCCCACCCGGTTCATGTTCATGACGATGCCTTGCAATTGTTGTGCCGCGACAAATGGTACAACGGCGATGATGAGGAAAAATGAAACATAAATGACGACGGGCGCCGAAGCGCCCGCCGGCTTTTCTTGGGTGACAAGGCTCAAGCGGCCTCGGCATTGGCCTTAGGCGGCCAGTGCGAAACGCTCATCGTTGGCGTTTGTGGATTTGCGCGAATTACGTTCGTCGCCTTTCGGGTTGCCTGCTTTCCATCAATCGCCCTGTCGAAGCCAGTGCACCCCCACCCAAGAACATCGTCGGCTTTGGCGTCCTGCGTCTGCCCTTGGGTGGAGGTGAGGGGAATCGAACCCCTGTCCAGAACGTTTCCGGATCGCCGGGATTACAACCATGCCGACATTATGGGACTGGCTGTGGGAAATTTCAAGACGACAAATCGCTCGAACAACACTCTGCCCAGCAGTTCGGGGTCTCATAGATGCGCACCCGTTCGAGGCGCAAATGATTGCCATAGACGTCGCGATAGGCCGGAGCAAGCCGTTCGAAAGCGATGCGGGCGAGATTCTCCGCGGTCGGCACCCGATCGAGAATCACCGTCTTGTGGCCGGGCAGGGAGGCAAGAAAATCCACTACCAGCTTATCGCCGGCATAGACGAGAAAGGCATGATCCCAAAGATCGACGATCAGACGCCGGGCAATCGCCTTGACTTCGGCGAAGTCCATCACCATGCCGTTGTACGGTTGGCCGGCGGCCTCGATCACCTCGCCGGCGAGGGTGATTTCCAACGCATAACGGTGACCGTGCAGATGACGGCACTGACTGGCATGGTCGGGAATGCGGTGTCCGGCGTCGAACTCGATGCGACGGGTGATTTTCATGAGGGGCGTGATAATCTGCGGTTCGCCATTATATTCCGGGCATGTGCCCCATGACCTTTCCATCGCGGCGGCTTTCCGCCAGTAACCATGACCGCGACAGCAGCGGCATGACCTATGTCTACCCGGTGGTCTCCCGGCGCGCGCGCGGTGTCTCCGTCGGCATCAACCTGAATCCGAACAACGCCTGCAACTGGCGCTGCATCTACTGTCAGGTGCCGAACCTCAAGCGCGGCGGGCCGCCACCGATCGATCTCGGTCTCCTGGAAACCGAATTACGCGCGCTTTTGACGGCGATGGTCCACGGCGATTATCTGCAACGCCATGTCCCGCCGGAGGCGCGCCGACTGGTCGATGTCGCGTTTTCCGGCAACGGCGAGCCGACCAGCGCGCGCGAATTCCCCGCTGCCGTCGCCTTGGTCGCTCGGGTGCTCGATGATTTTCCGCTGCCACGAGCGCCGCTGTTGCGGCTCATCACCAATGGCAGCTTGCTCGGCCGCAAAACCGTACAGGAAGGCATCCGCTGCATTGGAGATCGCCAGGGCGAGGTCTGGTTCAAGATCGATGGCGTGGGAGCGGAAACCACCCGCCTGATCAACGGCGTCGATTTGCAGCCTGGGACAGTGTTGCGCAGGCTCAGAGCCTGTGCGTCGATGTGTCCGACCTGGGTGCAGAGCTGTTTTTTCATGCTCGACGGCGCAACGCCATCGCAGGATGCGCTCGAACGCTATCTGGCGCTCCTCGGCAGCGCGCGGGATGTGCTCGCCGGGGTGCATCTCTATGGTTTGGCGCGTCCTTCGCAGCAACCGGAAGCCGCACGACTGAAAGCCTTACCCTCCGAGTGGCTAGAGGAATTCGCGCAACGGATCCGCATGACGACCGGGCTGACCGTTCAGGTCAGCCCATGAATTCCCACTTCAGCCTTTTTTGGCGGCCCGGGCTTCCTTCTTGAGCTCCTTGAAGAGGTCGGGCTTCTTGGACTTCAGGTACTCGATGACTTCCCAATCCTCTTTCTTGATCTTCTGGATGTCGATCTGTTCGACATGCACGAGGCGGAGAAGATGCTGCACCGGCCGCGGCATGTTGCGGCCGCTTTCGTAGCGGGAACCACCGCTTTGGGTCACACCGAGTTTCGACCAGAATTGCTGCTGGTTCATGCCGAGCTTGCGGCGGATTTCGCGCACGTCGATTTTGTCGGTTGATTTCATCTGATTATCCTTTCGTTAGATTCAAGATGGGTATGATGGGCGACTCGTTTATACAACGGAAGTTATAGGTTTGCAAGCATATCGAATATTGGCTTGCCATACAAGCGGCGCAACTACGTAGTTTCCGCAAGATTGCGCTTTCGGCTAGAATGCGCCACTTTCTTTTTTGGATCGAACATGGCGCTGATCGTTCAAAAATACGGGGGCACCTCGGTGGGCAGCCCCGAACGCATCCGGGAAGTCGCCCGGCGCATCAAACGTTGGAAATTGCAGGGGCATCAGCTGGTGGTGGTCGTCTCCGCGATGAGCGGCGAAACCAACCGGCTGATCGCCCTCGCCAAGGAGGTCTCGCCGAACCCGCATCCGCGCGAACTCGACGTGATGGTCTCCACCGGGGAACAGGTCACCATCGCGCTCTTGGCGATGGCCTTGCAGGATATCGGCATCAAGGCGAAGAGTTACACCGGCGGCCAGGTCAAGGTGCTCACCGACAGCACGTTCACCAAGGCGCGCATTCTCTCGATCGACGAGCACAACATCCGCGCCGATCTCGACGACGACACGGTCGTGATCGTGGCCGGCTTCCAAGGGGTGGATGAAGAGGGCAACATCACCACACTGGGGCGCGGCGGTTCGGATACCTCTGCGGTTGCCCTCGCTGCGGCGTTGAAGGCCGACGAGTGCCAGATCTATACCGATGTCGATGGCGTCTACACTACCGATCCGCGCGTCGTTCCCGAGGCGCGCAAGCTCGACCGCATCACCTTCGAGGAAATGCTCGAGATGGCGAGTCTGGGCTCCAAGGTTCTGCAGATCCGCTCGGTCGAATTCGCCGGCAAATACAAAGTCAAATTGCGCGTGCTTTCCAGCTTCGAAGAAGAAGGCAAGGAAACTTCTGGCACGCTGATCACCGTTGAGGAAGACACCACCATGGAACAACCGATCATTTCCGGCATTGCCTTCAATCGTGACGAAGCCAAGCTGACCGTGCTGGGCGTGCCGGATCGTCCCGGCATCGCGTCGCAGATCCTCGGGCCGATCTCCGAGGCCAACATCGACGTCGACATGATCATCCAGAACGTCGGTCACGACGGCACCACGGATTTCTCCTTCACCGTCAATCGCGGCGAATACGCACGGGCTCTGAAGATTCTCGAAGAGCAGGTCAAGCCACACATCGGCGCGCGTGCGATCGAAGGCGACAACAAGATCTGCAAGGTCTCCGCCGTCGGCGTCGGCATGCGCTCCCACCCCGGTGTCGCCAGCAAGATGTTCCGGGTGCTGGCCGAGGAGGGGATCAACATCCAGATGATTTCCACCTCCGAAATCAAGATCTCGGTCGTCGTCGACGAGAAGTATCTGGAACTCGCCGTGCGCGTGCTGCACCAGGCCTTCGGGCTCGACAAGGCGCCAGCTTGAGTTTGACCCGAAAAGGTGTGGCGGGTATCATCCGCCCACTTCGGAGACGTGGCCGAGAGGTCGAAGGCACTCCCCTGCTAAGGGAGCATACGGGCCAAAACCTGTATCGAGGGTTCGAATCCCTCCGTCTCCGCCAAGTGATACGCGAATAGGAACAAAGGCGGACCGCGGTTCGCCTTTTTGCTTGGATACGAGACCATGTTCGATTTCGTTCGCAACAACAAGAAAGTCGTCCAGCTGGTGCTGGCGATCATCATTCTGCCATTTGCCCTGTGGGGGGTGGATTCCTACATTCGCGGCAGCGGCGGCGGAGCGAACGAGATTGCCCGGGTCGGTAAGTCGCCGATCAGTCGTGATGAATTCCAACGCGCTCTGACCGAGCAGCAGGAGCGTCTGCGGCCGCAGCTGGGCAACAATACGGCCTTGTTGGACAGCCCAGAGATCCGGCGTGGCGTGCTGCAGGAGCTGATCAACCAGCGCGCGCTGCATTTACATGCCGCCGAGGCGCACATGGGCATCAGCAACGAAATGCTGGCGGCGATCATTACCTCCTTGCCGGCGCTGCAGGTGGATGGCAAGTTTTCGCGCGAACGTTACGAGACGATGGTCGCCGGCCAGAACATGAGTATTGCCCAGTTCGAGGCGATGCTCCGGCGTGATTTGATCACGCAGCAACAGCTGTTGCCGATCCCGAATGCCTCTTTCACGGGCAAGCTGCCGGTGGAGCGTTGGCTGATCGCCCGGCTCGAGGAGCGCGACATCGCCGAGGCCATGCTGCCCGTCGAGCAGTTCCTCGCCGCCAGCAAGCCGGATGCGCAGGCGGTGCAGCGTTATTACGACGAGAATCGTGCCCGTTTCGAACAGCCCGAGCAGGTGCGCGTGGAATATCTGGTGTTGAGTCGCGACAAACTGATCGAGAATGCCAAGGTCAGCGAGGCGGAGATCAAGGCTTTTTACGAGGCGAATCTCGCCCGCTACCGTACCCCGGAGCAGCGGCGCGCCAGCCACATCCTGATCCGCGTCGAGAAAAATGCCTCGGCCGACGAGGTCAAAGCCGCGGAAGAAAAGGCCAGGCAGATTCTGGCCGAGGTGCGCGCCAAACCGGACGATTTCGCCCGGCTGGCGAAAGCGCATTCCCAGGACCCGGGTTCTGCCGCGAAGGGCGGCGATCTCGGCTTCTTTGGTCGCGGCATGATGGTCAAGCCTTTCGAAGAAGCCGTTTTCTCGTTGCAGGATAATCAGCTGTCCGATCTCGTGCGCTCGGATTTCGGTTTTCACATCATCAAACTGACCGGCATCCGTCCTGAACAGGCGCGCAAGTTCGACGAGGTGCGCGGCGAGATCGAGGCGGAGCTCAAGCGACAAGCGGGTGCGAAGCAGTATGTCGAGGCGGCGGAAGGTTTCGCCAATCTGGCCTATGAGCAGGCCGACAGCCTCAAGCCGGCGGCGGAAAAATACGGGCTGACGATCCAGACCTCGGATTGGCTGGCGAAGGATGGGCATCTTTCCGCACCCTTCACGAATCCGAAGCTGCTGCAGGCGATCTTTTCCGAAGATGCGCTCAAGAACCGGCGCAATACCGAGGCGATCGAAACCGCGCCGAACATGCTCGTTGCCGCGCGTGTGATCGATCATCGTCCCGCCGAGCTGCTGCCGCTCGAAAAAGTGGCTGGCATGATCGAACAGGTGCTCTCACGCGAGGCGGCTTTGGCCAAGGCTGCAGAGGCAGGTGAAGCGGAGCTTGCCAAGCTGCGCGGGGGCGAGAAGTCCACGCTCACGTGGGGAACGGTGCGCGCAGTGAGCCGCCAGCATGCGCCGGAGGTCGGAGCCGACGCGCTCGCGGCGATCTTCGCCGTGGACGCGAAGCAACTACCGGCCTATACGGGAGTGAAGACGCCGAAGGGCTTTGCCTTGTACCGGGTCGATCGGGTCAGACCCTTCGATCCGACGAATCCGGGCGAAGCCGCACCGCGCGCCCAGGCCTTGCAACAGCAATACAACGACGTCGTGGCGCGTGAAGAGTTGATCGGCTGGCTGGCCGCATTGCGCGAGCACTATGGCGTGACGATCAACAGCGCAGCGCTCGAGCGGAAATAGGCAACACCGAATAAGCCGCTTTTTGGACTCTTGCGATTTAGTCCATTCAAAGTCGGCGCTGGCGGAACGGCACCGACCGAAGGGGCCACGATTCAGCCGTTTCCGTTCGAACCCGGCAACGGATCGGGATTGCCCATCGCGACGGTGTGCGTGCCGCCATCGACGTACAACACTTCGCCCGTGATGCCGCTCGCCAAGTCGGAGAGCAGGAAGGCCGCGGCATTGCCGACTTCGTCGATCGTCACGTTGCGCCTGAGCGGCGCGTGGTGCGCGTTGTAGGCGAGCAGCTTGCTGAAATTGCCGATGCCCGAGGCGGCCAGGGTCTTGATCGGGCCGGCCGATACCGCATTGGCGCGGATGCCGCGCGGCCCGAGGCTGAACGCGAGGTAGCGGGTGGCCGCTTCGAGGCTCGCCTTGGCCAGCCCCATCGTGTTGTAGTTCGGCATCGTGCGTTCGGCGCCGAGATAGGTCATGCACACCAGCGACGGATTGTTGCCCTTGAACAGCAGCGGGCGCGCCGCCTTGACCATGGCCGGAAAGCTATAGGAAGAGATTTCATGGGCGATGCGGAAGGCTTCGCGGGAAATGCCGTCGAGGAAGTCGCCTTCGATCGCTTCGTTGGGGGCATAGGCGATCGAATGGACGAGGCCATCGAGACCGTCCCAACGCTCAGCGATGGCGGCGAAGGCGGCATCGATCTGCGCGTCGTCGGCGACATCGAGCGGATACACCATATCGCTGCCGAATTCGGCGGCGAACTTCTGCAGGCGTTCCTGAAAGCGTTCGCTCTGGTAGGTGAAGGCCAGCTGCGCGCCTTCCCGGTGGCAGGCCTTGGCGATGCCATAGGCGATCGATCGGTTCGACAACAGGCCGGTGATCAGGATGCGCTTGCCGGCAAGAAAACCCATGGTGATTCCTCCCAATGCGTTCCAACGGAGCCGGATTATAGCGGCGATTGCATTACACTTCGGCCATGCGGCGGCTGCTCATTTCGTTGGCGAGTTTTCTGCTCGGTGCCTGCGGCCCGGTTTGGAATGATCCCTACCCGGCCGCCGAGCGCGGACAGAACATCTTCTACACGGCCTTTACCGAGCGGCCGAAGCATCTCGATCCGGTGCAATCCTACAGTGAAGACGAGATCACTTTCACGGCACAGATCTACGAGCCGCCGCTGCAATACCACTATCTGAAACGCCCCTATGAGCTGATTCCCGCGACGGCTAAGGCCGTGCCGCAGCCCAGTTATCTCGATGCCGAGGGTCGCCCCCTGCCTGCCGATGCCGATGCGGCGCAGATCGCTTTCACCGACTATGTGATCGAGATCAAGCCAGGCATCCTGTATCAGCCGCATCCGGCTTTTGCCGAACAGCCGGCGGACATTGCACGTTTTCATACGCTGGCCGATTTCCCCAACCGCGGCACACGCGAGCTGGTCGCCGAGGATTACGTCTATGCGATCAAACGGCTCGCTCATCCGCACTTGCACTCGCCGATCCTCGGCCTGATGAGCGACTACATCGTCGGTTTGAAGGCGTTTGCCGAACGGCTACAAAAGTCGGCACTGGCGGGACGGCACGAATGGCTCGATCTGCGGGAATTTCCGCTCGATGGCGCAGTGGCCATCGATCGCTACCGTTATCGCATCCGCATCAGGGGCAAGTACCCGCAATTCCTCTACTGGCTGACGATGCCCTTCTTCGCGCCGATGCCCTGGGAAGCCGATCGTTTCCACAGCCAGCCCGGCATGGCGGAGAAGAATCTCACGCTCGATTGGTACCCAATCGGCACCGGCCCCTACATGCTGACCGAGAACAATCCGAATGCGCGCATGGTGCTGGAGCGCAACCCCAATTTCCGCGGCGAAACCTATCCCTGTGAAGGCGAGCCGGGTGACAGGGAAGCGGGGCTGCTGGATGATTGCGGCAGGCCGCTGCCGTTCATCGACAAGGTGGTGTTCACGCGCGAGAAGGAGCAGATTCCCTACTGGAACAAGTTCCTGCAGGGCTATTACGATGCCTCGGGCATCGCTTCGGATTCCTTCGACCAGGCGGTGCAGGTCGGCGCAGGGGGCGAAGTCTCGCTGACCCCCGAAATGCAGGCGCAGGGCATCCGTTTGTCGACCTCGGTGGCCACCTCGACCTTCTACATGGGCTTCAACATGCTCGATCCGCTGGTCGGCGGCGACAGCCCGGCGGCCCGGAAAATCCGCCAGGCGATCGCCATCGCCATCGACCAGGAAGAGTTCATCTCGATCTTCCAGAATGGCCGCGGCATCCCGGCGATGAGCCCGCTCCCGCCGGGTATTTTCGGCCACCGTGAAGGGCGGGCAGGCATCAACCCGATCGTCTATGAATGGACGGATGGGGGCGCGCGTCGCAAAGGCATTGAAAAGGCCCGCCGCCTGCTCGCGGAAGCCGGCTGGCCCGATGGTCGCAATGCCAAGACGGGCGAGCCACTGATCATCAATCTCGACACCACGGCCACCGGCGTCGGCGCGAAATCCCGCATCGACTGGCTGAACAAGCAGTTCCAGAAGCTCGGCGTGCAGCTCGTGGTGCGCAGCACCGATTACAACCGCTTCCAGGAGAAGGTGAGAAAAGGCGCGGTGCAGTTGTTCTATTTCGGCTGGAATGCCGATTATCCGGATCCGGAAAACTTTCTATTCCTGCTCTACGGCCCGCAGGGCAAGGTCAAGCATGGCGGCGAGAATGCCGCGAACTACGCCAATCCGGAATACGACCGCCTGTTCGAGCGCATGCGGGCGATGGAGAATGGTCCCGAGCGGCAGCGAATCATCGACCGCATGCTGGCGATCCTGCACGAGGACACGCCCTGGGTCTGGGGCTTCCACCCAAAGGATTACAGCTTGCGCCACGCCTGGCTTTTGAATCGCAAACCGACCAAGGTCGGCAACAACACACTCAAATACCAGCGCATCGACGTGGCGCTGCGCGAAAAGCTGCGCGCGCAGTGGAACCGACCGGTGCTTTGGCCGCTGTTGGCGGTCGGTGGCCTGCTGGTCGCCCTGGCCTTACCGGCGGTCCTCAGTCACCGCCGCCGTGAGAAGGCGCTGGCGAAAAGCTGATCAGGCCGGGCGCCGGGCGCGCAACAGATAGTTGACGCTGGTGTCGCTACCGAGAGAGTAGGTTCGGGTCAGTGGGTTGTAGCTCATGCCGATGATTTCTTCGACTTCCAGATTCGCCTGACGCGCGAAGCGCGCCAATTCCGCCGGGCGCAGAAATTTCGCGTATTCGTGGGTACCTTTCGGCAGCAGGCGCAGCACGTATTCGGCGCCGATCACCGCGAACAGCCAGGCCTTCGGATTGCGGTTGATGGTCGAGAAAAACACTTGGCCACCGGGTTTGACCAGGCTGGCGCAGGCGCGCACGGTCGAAGCCGGGTCCGGCACATGCTCGAGCATTTCGAGACAGGTGACGACATCGAAGCAGCCGGGCATCTCCGCAGCGAGCGCTTCGGCCGAAACGAGGCGATAGTCGATCCGGTGGCCGCTTTCATGCAGATGCAGCATGGCGACGGCCAACGGCTTTTCCGACAGATCGATGCCCATCACCTCGGCGCCGAGCGCCGCCATGCCTTCGGAGAGCAGTCCGCCACCACAGCCGACATCGAGGACTTTCTTGCCGGCAAGACGGGCACAGCGATCGATCCAGCCAAGCCGCAGCGGATTGATGTCGTGCAGAGGCTTGAATTCCGAGTTCGGGTCCCACCAGCGATGGGCTAGCTCGCCGAATTTGGCGAGTTCCTGCGGATCGAAATTGACGGTCGTACTCATGGCGGGCTCCGGAAAAGGAAAAGCCCTGCCAGGCAGGGCTTTTCAGATGCAAGGACGGGCGTGCTCAGTTTTGCGTGCCGATCACTTCGATCTCGACGCGACGGTCAGGTTGCAGGCACTCGATCAGCTTCTTGTTCTTGCGGTTCTCGGGTCCCATCTTGTTGCACTTGTCGCCAGTCACCGGCTGCTTCTCGCCCTTGCCTTCGGCATAGACGCGGTTGGCCTCGATGCCCTTGCTCACCAGATAGTCTTTGACGGCGGCGGCGCGACGCTCGGACAGCTTCTGGTTGTAGGCATCCTTGCCGATGCGGTCGGCATGGCCGACGGCGATGATCACTTCCAGCTTGATGGCGCCGATGTCGCTGACCAGTTTGTCGAGCTTGGCCTTGCCTTCCGGACGCAGCGTGGCCTTGTCGAAATCGAACAGCGCGTCGGCAGCCAGTGTCACCTTCTTCGCGGCGGGCTTCGGCGCGGGCGCGGGTTGGGCCGCAGGCGCCGGTGCGGGAGCAGGGGCCGGTGCTGCCTTCGGCACCAGGTCGGGATCGCATTCGGCGATCGCCATCGCCGGCGTCCAGTAGCCGGTGCGCCAGCACAGGCCGGTGCCGCTCTTGGCGACATAACCGCGCTGATCGATCACATAGCCGACGGTGCCTTTGAGGTCGACACCCGGAGTTTGGGCTTGGGCAGCGGCGCCGATGCCGGCGGCCAAGGCTGCCATCAGGAGATGCTTGGAGGCGAGCTTGATCATGTTTTTTCTTCCCTCGATGAAGGTTGTTGAAAAAGGAAATCTCTTCAAGAAAGCTTGAGCTTTAGTCGCTTGGCATTATTCTGCGGCTAATGTTTATAAATAATAGCACTATTCCAAATTTGTGCCTTGGCCAGTAAGGCGGCAGTGTCGAGGTCGACGGGGCGAGTGTCTTTTATACGCAACTTGCCGGCGACCCAGACATGGCTGATCTGCTCACGTCCCGCTACATAGACGAGATGGGAAACCGGATCGAAACAAGGTTGGATTTCCCAGCCGTCCAGCCGCAACGCGCACAAGTCGGCCGCCTTGCCCGGCACCAACGAACCAATCTCACTGCTCAAACCCAACGCCCGGGCCCCGTCGAGGGTTGACATGCGCAGCGCCTGGTGGGCAGGCAGGCACGCCGCATCGCGGCTGCCCAGCTTGGCGAGCAGGGCGGCGTGCCGCATTTCCTGCAGCACGTCGAGACGATTGTTGCTGGCGGCCCCGTCAGTGCCCAGACCGACGCCGACGCCCTTGGTCAGCAAGGCGCCGACCGGGGCGAGACCGCTGGCAAGCTTCATGTTCGAGGTCGGACAGTGGGCGACATGACTGCCATGTTCCGCCAACAGGTCGATTTCGGCATCCAGGAGATGCACGGCATGGACGGCGATCAGCTGTGGGCCGAGCAGGCCAAGATGCTTGAGGCGTTGCAGCGGCCGGACGCCATGTTCCTTGAGGCTGCCGGCGATTTCCTCTTCGGTTTCGTGGACGTGGATGTGAACTGGCAGATCGAGCTGGTCGGCGAGCACGGCGACACGCTCGAAGGTCTTGTCGGCAACGGTATAGGGCGCATGCGGCGCGAGGCAAAAGGAAATCAGCGGCGCGTCTGCTAGCGCATCACGGGTTGCCAATCCCTTGGCCAGATAGTCTTCGGCGTCACTGCCGTAGGCACTGGGAAACTCGAACACGGTGATGCCCAGCGCGGCGCGCATGCCGGCCTCCAGGGCTGCTTTGGCGGCCGCTTGCGGAAAGAAATACATGTCGTTGAAACAGGTGACGCCTCCCCGGAGCATCTCCCAACAGGCGAGCAGGGTGCCGTCGCGGACGAATTCCGGCGCGACATGACGTTGTTCCGCCGGCCAGATGCGCTCGGTGAGCCAGCGCATCAACGGCATGTCGTCGGCAAAACCGCGCAGCAGCGTCATCGCGGCATGGGTGTGCAGGTTGACGAGGCCCGGCAGCAGGAGATGATCGTTGAGCGCGAAATGTTCGCGTGGCGCGTAGCGCTGGTGGGCTTCCGCGCTCGGCAGCAGTGCAACGATGCGCCCTTGGTGGATCGCCAGGCTATGGTGTTCGAGCAGCAGGTTTTCCGGTTCGACAGGCACGATCCAGCGCGCATCGATCAGTTGATCGATGGCCTGCGGCCCGGCTGGGAATTCGGAAGGCATGGGTGCTAGAATTGACGACTCTCAAGAGCGCCCATTCTAGCGGGCTTGCCAGCCTCTGTTAGCCCTATGACCTCTGCTGCCGCAACCAACGCCTTCGCCAAGGAAACCCTGCCGATCAGTCTCGAAGAGGAGATGCGCCACTCCTATCTCGATTACGCGATGAGCGTGATCGTCGGCCGGGCGTTGCCGGACGCGCGTGATGGCCTCAAACCCGTGCATCGCCGTGTGTTGTATGCAATGCATGAGCTGGGCAACGACTGGAACAAGCCTTATAAAAAGTCGGCGCGCGTCGTCGGCGACGTGATCGGTAAATACCATCCGCACGGCGATACCGCGGTCTATGACACGATCGTGCGCATGGCGCAGGATTTTTCACTGCGCTATATGCTCATCGATGGCCAGGGCAACTTCGGTTCGGTCGATGGCGACAACGCGGCGGCGATGCGTTATACCGAAGTGCGCATGGCCAGGATCGGCCATGAGCTCCTGGCCGACATCGAGAAGGAAACCGTCGATTTCGGGCCGAACTACGATGGCTCGGAAAAGGAGCCGCTCGTCCTGCCGGCGAAGATTCCGAATCTGCTCATCAACGGCAGCGCCGGCATCGCGGTCGGCATGGCGACCAACATTCCGCCGCACAACCTTGGCGAAGTGGTCGACGCCTGCCTGGCGATGCTGGAGAACCCGGAGATTCCGATCGAGGAGCTGATCAAGATCGTGCCGGCACCCGATTTCCCGACGGCCGGCCTGATTTATGGCCTCTCCGGTGTGCGCGAAGGGTATCTGACCGGTCGCGGCAGGGTGATCATGCGCGCCCGCACTCATTTCGAGGAGCTCAAATCCGGCCGGCAGGCGATCATCGTCGATGAGCTTCCTTACCAGGTCAATAAAAGAACCTTGCTGGAGAAGATCGCCGAGCTGGTCAAAGAGAAGAAGATCGAGGGCATCACGCACATCCAGGACGAATCCGACAAGTCCGGCATGCGCGTGGTGATCGAGCTCGCCCGCGGCGAGGTGCCCGAAGTGGTGCTCAACAACCTGTTCAAGCAGACGCAGCTGCAGGACACCTTCGGCATGAACATGGTGGCGCTGGTCGACGGCCGCCCGCAGACGCTGAACCTGAAGCAGCTGCTCGATTGCTTCCTGTCCCACCGCCGCGAGGTGGTGACGCGCCGCACCGTGTTCGAATTGCGCAAGGCGCGTGAGCGCGGCCATGTGCTCGAAGGGCTCGCCGTCGCGCTGTCGAATGTCGATGAGATCATCGCGCTGATCAAGGCGGCGCCCACCCCGGCAGATGCCAAGCGCGAATTGATGGCGCGCACCTGGCGCTCGACCCTGGTCGAGGAGATGCTGGCGCGCGCTGCGGCCGAGGCTTCGCGGCCCGAGGGGCTGGCGCCGGAGTTCGGCTGGTCGCGCCGCGGCTATGCTCTCTCCGACGTGCAGGCCCAAGCGATCCTCGATCTGCGCCTGCAGCGTTTGACGGGGCTGGAGCAGGACAAGATCGTTGCCGAATATCGGGAGGTGATGACGCAGATCGAGGATCTGCTCGACATCCTCGCCCGGCCCGAACGTATCACGAAGATCATCGCCGACGAGCTTGCGGCCATCAAGGCGCAGTTTGGCGACAAGCGCCGCTCCGAGATCGTACTCGCCACCGCGGACATCAATCTCGAAGATCTGATCGCGCGCGAGGACATGGTGGTGACGCTTTCCCACGGCGGCTACGTCAAGCGCCAGAGTCTCGACGACTATCGCACGCAGAAACGCGGCGGCCGGGGCAAGCAGGCGGCGGCAGTCAAGGAGGACGATTTCGTCGAACGCTTGTTCATCGCCAACACCCACGATTACCTGTTGTGTTTCTCCAATCGCGGCCGTGTCTATTGGCTCAAGGTCTATGAGGTGCCGGAGGGTTCGCGCACTTCGCGTGGCAAGCCGATCGTCAATCTCTTCCCGCTGGAGGACGGCGAAAAAATCACTGCCGTATTGCCAACGCCGACTTTCGACGAGGCGCATTTCGTCTTCATGGCCACCGCCCAAGGCACGGTGAAGAAGACGCCGCTTGCCGAGTTTGCCAATCCGCGCAAGGCGGGCATCATCGCCGTCAATCTCGATGAAGGCGATTACCTGATCGGCGTGGCGATCACCGACGGCAGTTGCGACGTGATGCTGTTTTCCGATGCCGGCAAGGCGGTGCGCTTTTCCGAAGACGACGTGCGGCCGATGGGGCGCATCGCGCGCGGTGTGCGCGGCATGATGCTGGAGGAAGGGCAAAAGGTCATTTGCATGCTGGTGGCCAAAGACGAGAAGCTCAATGTATTGACCGCCACTGAAAACGGCTACGGCAAGAGAACACCGATCGCCGAGTACACCAAGCACGGCCGCGGCACCAAGGGCATGATCGCGATCCAGACCTCCGAGCGTAACGGCGCATTGATCGGCGCCGTGCTGGTCGAGGAAAACGACGAGGTGATGCTCATCTCCACCGGCGGCGTGCTGATCAGGAGCCGAGTCGACCAGGTGCGCGAAACCGGGCGCTCCGCTCAGGGCGTGCGGCTCATCAATCTGGATGACGGCACCAAGCTCGCCGGCATCGAAAAGGTCATCGAAACCGAAGACGAGGAGTAAGCAATGGCACGCGTATTCAACTTCAGCGCCGGCCCGGCCGCGCTGCCCGAAGAAGTCCTCAAACAGGCTGCCGAGGAGATGCTCGACTGGCATGGCGCCGGCATGTCGGTCATGGAGATGAGCCACCGCGGCAAGGAGTTCATGGCCATCGCTGCCCAGGCCGAGGCCGATCTCAGAGAGCTGATGGGTATTCCCACGAACTACAAGGTGTTGTTCCTGCAGGGTGGCGCGTCACTGCAGTTCGAGATGGTGCCGATGAACCTGCTTGCCGGCCGGTCGCTGGCCGACTATGTCCACACCGGCGAGTGGGCGAAGAAGGCGATCAAGGCGGCCAAGAACTTTTGCACCGTCAATGTCGTCGCCAGCAGCGAAGACAAGAACTTCACCTATGCGCCGGCGCAGGCCGACTGGAAGCTCTCCAAGGATGCCGCCTATGTGCATTACACGGCCAACGAGACCATCGGCGGCGTCGAGTTCCACTGGACACCCGACACCGGCGACGTGCCATTGGTCTGCGACATGTCCTCGAACATCCTGTCGAAGCCGATCGACGTCAGCAAGTATGGCCTGATCTATGCCGGGGCGCAGAAGAACATCGGTCCGGCGGGGCTCACCATCGTCATCGTGCGCGAGGATCTGGTTGGCAAGGCGCAGCCCAAGCCCACGGCGATGCTCGACTATCAGACTCATGTCGATGCGGAATCGATGTACAACACGCCGCCCACCTATGCGATCTACATCGCCGGCCTGGTGTTCCAGTGGCTGAAGAAAAACGGCGGTGTGGCGGCGATGGAACAGAAAAACATCGAAAAGGCGCAGCTGCTCTACGACTACCTCGATTCCACCGAGTTCTATCGTAATCCGGTGCACAAGGAGGATCGTTCGCGGATGAACATTCCCTTCACGCTGAAGGATGCCGCGCTCGACGAAGCGTTCCTCAAGGGCGCCAAGGAACGTGGTCTCGTGCAGTTAAAAGGTCACCGCTCGGTCGGCGGCATGCGCGCCTCGATCTACAACGCGATGCCGAAGGAGGGGGTCGTGGCGCTTGTCGATTACCTGCGTGAATTCGAACAGCGTCATGGCTGAGCCTTTTCAAGTCCTCGTCCTCAACAACGTCTCGCCCACTGGCTTGAAACGTCTTGGCGAGCGTTTCGTCTGCGCCAAAGAGGTCGTCAATCCGGACGCCATTTTGCTGCGCTCGGCGGACTTGCGCAGCGTCGAGATTCCGCGTTCTGTGCTGGCCATCGGCCGCGCCGGTTCGGGCACCAATAACATCCCGGTGGCGGCAATGAGCCAGCGCGGCGTGCCGGTGTTCAATGCACCGGGCGCGAACGCCAACGCAGTGAAGGAATTGGTGCTCGCCGGCATGCTGATGGCGGCGAGGAATTTGCCGGCGGCGCTGAAGTTCGTCGCTGCGCTCGAGCCGAATGACCCTGAGATGGAGAAGAAGGTCGAGGCAGGCAAGAAAACCTATGCAGGTTTCGAGCTTGCCGGCCACACGCTCGGCGTCGTGGGACTGGGCAAGATCGGCTGTCTGGTCGCCGATGCGGCGATCAAGCTCGGCATGCAGGTCATCGGCTATGACCCGGAAATCACCGTCGATGCGGCCTGGAGTCTGCCTTCGCAAGTCAAGAAGGCCAATAGCCTCGTCGAGGTGCTCAAAGGCAGCCATTTCATCACCTTGCATGTGCCGCTCGTCACAGCGACCAAAAAGATGATCGACGCCGAGCGCATCGCGCTGATGAAGCATGGCGCCGTGCTGCTCAATTTCGCGCGCGAGGGTGTGGTCGATGAAGCGGCGGTGCTGACTGCACTCGAAACGAAAAAACTCGCCACCTATGTCTGCGACTTTCCGAGCGCCCAGATCAACAGCCACCCGCAGGTCATCGCCTTGCCACATCTGGGCGCCTCGACGCGCGAGGCCGAGGAGAACTGCGCGATCATGGTCGCCGATCAGCTGCGCGATTATCTGCTCGACGGCAACATCGTCAATGCGGTGAATTTCCCCAATGTCGTCATGCCGCGCGAGTCGGCCTTCCGTATCGCGGTCGCCAACGCCAACGTGCCGAACATGGTCGGCCAAATCACCGCCGCGCTGGCAGGGGCCGGCCTCAACATCCACAACATGGTCAACAAATCGAAACAGGATGTCGCCTACACGCTCGTCGATGTCGATAGCGCTGTGCCCAAAGCGGTGATCGAAGCGATCGCCAAAATCGACGGCGTGCTCGCCGTACGCTATCTGCCGCAGGAGGGCTGATGGCCGGCGAGGCTGAAGCGCTAGCCAAACTGCGCACTGCCATCGACGCGATCGATGGCGAGATGCTGCGCCTGCTCTCCGAGCGTGCGCGACTGGCGCAGAAGGTCGGCGAGATCAAGCAGGGCAACATCTACCGTCCAGAACGCGAGGCCCAGGTGTTGCGCCGCATCGCCGCAATGAATCCCGGTCCACTGCCGGAAGCGGCCGTGCGCACGATCTTCCGCGAAATCATGTCGGCTTGTCTTGCCCTCGAGCAGCCGCTCAAGATCGCCTATTTCGGTCCGGCCGGCACCTTCACCGAATCGGCGGCGAAGAAGCATTTCGGCTCGGCGCCGACCTTCACGCCGTTTCTCACCATCGACGACGTCTTCCGCGCCGTCGAGGCCGGCCAGGCCGATTATGGCGTCGTGCCGATCGAGAATTCGACCGAGGGCTCGGTCGGCCGCACCCTCGATCAGATGCTCGTATCACCGCTGATGATCTGCGGCGAGGTGAATCTGCGCATCCATCAGAACCTGATGAGCAAGGCGGAATCGCTCGCTGCCGTGAAAAAGCTCTATTCGCACGCCCAGTCGCTCGCCCAGTGTCACGAGTGGTTGAACCGCAACCTGCCGCATCTGCCGCGCGTGCCGGTGGCGAGCAATGCCGAAGCCGCGCGCATGGCGGCGGAGGATCCGGAAGCCTGCGCAATCGCCGGCGAAGCGGCGGCGCGTCTTTACGATTTGAACATCCTTGCCGCGAACATCGAGGACGACCCGAACAACACGACACGCTTCGTCGTCCTCGCCACCCACGATGCCGGCCCCTCTGGTCATGACAAAACTTCCTTCGTCTGCTCGGCGCAGAACAAGCCCGGCGCGGTGCATGATCTCCTGACGCCGTTGAAAAATCACGGCGTCTCGATGTCGCGCTTCGAGTCGCGTCCGGCGCGCGGCTTCGGCAATTCGCGCTGGGAGTACGTGTTCTTCATCGATGTCGAAGGGCACCGCAGTGATGCGAACGTCGCCGCCGCGCTCGAGGACCTGAAGGGCTGTGTCGGTTTCCTGAAAGAATTGGGTTCCTATCCCAAAGCCACCCACTAAAGAGCGCACTCATGAACCTCCTTGATCAGGCGCTGCCCTACGTCCGCAAGATATCCCCTTACGTGCCCGGCAAACCGATCACCGAGCTGGCTCGCGAGATGGGCTTGGCCGTCGACAAGATCGTCAAGCTGGCCTCGAATGAAAATCCGCTGGGCATGAGCCCGAAGGCGCGTGCGGCGGTCGAGAAGGCGCTCAGCGGCTGCGAGCGTTATCCCGATCAGTATGAATTGATTGCAGCGCTGGCCGAACGTCTGGGGGTCGGACAGGATCAGATCGTGCTCGGCAACGGCTCGAACGACGTGCTCGATCTCGCCGCCCGGGTCTTCCTCGCGCCGGGCCGTTCGGCCGTCTTTTCGCAGCACGCTTTCGCCGTCTATCCGCTGGCGACGCTCTCCACCGGCGCCGAGTGCATCGTCGCCCCGGCGAAACATTATGGCCACGATCTGGCGGCGATGAAGGCGGCGATCCGTCTGGACACGCGCGTGGTCTGGATCGCCAATCCGAACAACCCGACCGGCAATTTCCTGCCCTATGCCGAGGTGCGCGAATTCATCACCCATGTGCCGGCCGATGTCGCGGTGGTGCTCGATGAGGCCTACAATGAATATCTGCCGCCCGCCGAGCGCGTCGATACCGTGGGCTGGCTGAAGGATTTTCCCAATCTCATCATCACCCGCACTTTTTCGAAGATCTATGGTCTGGCGGGCTTGCGCGTCGGCTTCGCAGTGGCAGCAGCAGAAGTCGCGGATTTGATGAACCGGGTGCGCCAACCCTTCAACGTCAATAACCTGGCCATCGCCGCCGCCTGCGCGGCGCTCGATGACCACCTGTTCGTCGCCGAGAGCTATCAGCTCAACCGTCGCGGTATGGAACAGGTGGTCGCCGGCTTGAAACGCCTCGGCCTCGAGCACATCCCGTCGCATGGCAATTTCGTCACATTTGCCGTTCCCGACGGCACGGCGGTGAATCGGAGACTCTTGCAGCAGGGCGTGATCGTGCGGCCGATCGGCGGCTATGGCCTGCCGAACCATCTGCGCGTCACCATCGGTCTCGAAAGCGAAAATGCGCGCTTCCTCGAAGCGCTGGAGAAGAGTCTCTGATGGCAGGGAAGCTGGTCATTTGCGGTGTCGGCCTGATCGGCGGCTCGTTTGCCTTGGCCGTAAAGTCGGCGCTGGCGGGACGGCACGATTGCCCGCACATCGTCGGCCTGGGCCGTACCCGCGCGCCGCTGGAACAGGCGTTGGAACTCGGCGTCATCGACGAGATCGGCTGCGACTGGCAAAGCGCCTTGCAGGGCGCCGACCTGGTGTTCCTCGGCATGCCGGTCGGCCAGATGCTGTCGGTCATGCAGGCGATCGCGCCGCATCTCGGGCCTCATACGCTCGTCACCGACGGCGGCAGCACCAAGAGCGACGTCGTTGCTGCAGCGCGACAGGCGCTCAGGCATAAGATCGGTCAGTTCGTTCCGGGCCATCCGATCGCCGGCGCGGAAAAAAGCGGCGTGACGGCAGCCAGGGCCGATCTGTATTTCGGCAAGCGCGTGGTGCTCACCCCCTTGCCGGAAAACCGCCCGGAGGACGTCGCGGCGATTCGCCAGGTCTGGGAACTCACTGGCGCGAAAGTGACGCAACTCTCGTCCGAAGAGCACGACCGCGTCTTTGCGGCGGTCAGTCACCTCCCGCACCTCCTGGCCTTCGCGCTGGTGCACGACCTCGCTGGCCGCGACAACGCCGATCAACTGTTTTCCTTTGCCGCCAGCGGCTTTCGCGATTTCACGCGCATTGCCAGCAGCCACCCGGAAATGTGGCGCGACATCTGTCTTGCCAACCGTCACGCGCTGATGAAAGAGCTCGATGCCTTCATGGTCGAGCTCATGAAGACGCGCGTGCTGCTCGCCAGCGCCGACAGTGCAGGACTGGAAAACATGTTCGCCACGGCCCGTGCGCGGCGGGATGCCTGGCTGGAAACGCTGCCACCGGTGGGTGAATGATGCCATCGCTCGATCTGCCGCCGCTCTCCTACGCTGCCGGCACGGCGAAGTTGCCGGGTTCGAAGAGCATCTCCAACCGCATGCTGCTGCTGGCCGCGATGGCCGAAGGCGTGACGGAAATCCATGATCTGCTCGATTCCGACGATACGCGCGTGATGCTCACCGCCTTGGCTTCTCTCGGCATCGGGCTCGAATCCAAGGGCGCGAACTGCTGGCGGGTACGGGGTGCAGGCGGCGTGTTCCCGGTCAAACAGGGCGAGCTGTTCATGGGCAACGCCGGTACCGCGATCCGGCCGCTCACTGCCGCACTGGCGCTCTCCGGCGGGCAGTACAGATTGAGCGGCGTGCAGCGCATGCACGAGCGACCCATCGGCGATCTCGTCGATGGTCTGCGCCAGATCGGCTGCGACGTGCGCTATGCGGGGAAGGAAGGTTATCCGCCGCTGGAAATCATGCCGGCCAGCGTGAAACTCGCCGCGCCGATCCGGGTGCGCGGCGACGTTTCGTCGCAATTCCTCACCGCGCTGTTGATGGCGCTGCCGCTCACCAGCGAGACGGCCGTCATCGAACTGACGACGGAGTTGATCTCCAAGCCCTACATCGAGATCACGCTGAATCTGATGGCGCGTTTCGGGGTGCAGGTCGAGCGCGAAGGTTGGCAGCGGTTCACGATCCCCGGCCGACAGCGCTACAGGAGCCCCGGCGTGCTGCATGTCGAGGGCGATGCCTCGGCGGCCTCATACTTTCTCGCCGCGGGCGCGATCGGCGGCGGGCCGGTGCGTGTCGAAGGTGTGGGGAAGAACAGCATCCAGGGCGATGTGCGCTTTGCCGATGCACTGGCCGCGATGGGCGCGCAGATCGTCTGGGGAGAGAATTTCATCGCGGCCAGTGCGCCCGCCACCGGAAAGCTCAAGGCCTTCGACCTCGACCTCAATCACATTCCCGACGCGGCGATGACCTTGGCGGTAGCCGCGCTGTTCGCCGACGGAAAATCCGTCTTGCGCAACATCGCCTCCTGGCGCGTCAAGGAGACCGACCGCATCGCGGCGATGGCGAACGAGCTGCGCAAGCTCGGCGCGACGGTGGAGGAGGGCACAGATTCTCTTGCCGTCTCGCCAGCGCCGAGTTTGCGCTCCCATGTGGCCATCGACACCTACGACGACCACCGCATGGCGATGTGCTTCTCGCTCGTCGCGCTGGGCGGTGTGCCGGTGCGCATCAACGATCCGGGCTGTGTCGCCAAGACCTTTCCGCATTACTTCGATGCCTTTGCGCAGATCACCGCACCGGTGATCGCGATCGACGGTCCTTCGGCGTCCGGCAAGGGCACGGTGGCGCAGCGGGTGGCGAAAGCACTGGGCTTCCATTTCCTCGACAGCGGCGCGCTCTATCGGCTGACCGCCCTCGCGGCGATGAAGGCGGATGTTTCGCTCGACGATGAGGCCGGGGTCGCGGCGATCGCCGCCACGCTGCCGGCGGAATTCCGCAACGACAGAATCTTCCTTTCCGGAGAGGACGTGACCGAGGCGATCCGTAGTGAGGCCGTCGGCAACGGCGCCTCGAAAATCGCCGTCTACCCCGCTGTGCGCGCGGCGTTGCTCGACCGCCAGCGTGCCTTTCGCCGCTTCCCTGGACTCGTCGCCGATGGCCGCGACATGGGTTCGGTGGTCTTCCCCGATGCCCCGGTCAAGGTATTTCTGACCGCGTCAGCCGAAGCGCGTGCGCTGAGGCGTTATAAGCAGTTGATCGAGAAGGGAATGCCTGATAACATGCGTCCCCTTTTGCAGGACATCGTAAAGGATCTCGAAGCACGGGATGCCCGCGATGCCGCAAGACCCGTCGCACCCTTGAAGCAATTGCCCGATGCCGATCTCGTGGATACCACGACCTTGAACATCGACCAAGCCGTGGCAGCGGTGATGGACAGAGTCCGTCGCCGTCTGCCGTTTTTCAACCCACCCGTCGCCTGACGGTTTTTTTCCATCAACCACTAACCCTATGTCTGCTACCGCTGCTGCCGTGAATCCCGCCAACGAATCGTTTGCCGCCCTGTTCGAAGAAAGCCTCACGCGCAAGGAAATGCGCGCCGGCGAAGTGATCACGGCCGAAGTCGTCCGTGTCGATCCGAATTTCGTGGTCGTCAACGCGGGCCTCAAATCCGAATCTTTCATCCCGGTCGATGAGTTCAAGAACGACCGAGGAGAAATCGAAGTCAAGCCCGGCGATTTCGTCCAGGTCGCCATCGAGATGCTCGAAGACGGCTATGGCGAAACCCGCCTTTCCCGCGAGAAGGCCAAGCGCATCGCTGCCTGGAACGATCTCGAAAAGGCGATGAACGAAGGCACCCTCGTCAAGGGCGTGATCACCGGCAAGGTCAAGGGCGGCCTCACCGTGATGACCAACGGCATCCGCGCCTTCCTGCCCGGCTCGCTGGTCGATACCCGTCCGGTCAAGGACACGACGCCTTTCGAAGGCAAGGAATTCGAATTCAAGGTCATCAAGCTCGACAGGAAGCGCAACAACGTCGTGCTTTCGCGCCGCGCCGTGCTGGAAGCCAACATGGGCGAAGAGCGCCAGAAGCTCTTGGAAAGCCTGCAGGAAGGCACGATCGTCAAGGGTATCGTCAAAAACATCACCGAATACGGCGCCTTCGTCGATTTGGGCGGCATCGATGGCCTGTTGCACATCACCGATCTCGCCTGGCGGCGCGTGCGTCACCCGTCCGAAGTGCTCAACGTCGGTGACGAAGTCACCGCCAAGGTGCTCAAGTTCGATCAGGAAAAAAATCGCGTCAGCCTCGGCATGAAGCAGCTGGGCGAAGATCCGTGGATCGGCATCGCACGCCGCTATCCGGCCGGCACGCGTCTCTTTGGCAAGGTGACCAACCTCACCGACTACGGCGCCTTCGTCGAAATCGAGCAAGGCATCGAGGGGTTGGTGCACGTTTCCGAAATGGATTGGACCAACAAGAACATCCATCCGTCGAAAGTCGTCCAGCTCGGCGACGAGGTCGAGGTGATGATCCTCGAAATCGACGAAGACCGCCGCCGCATCTCCCTCGGCATGAAACAGTGCCAGCCGAACCCGTGGGAAGAGTTCGCGATGAACCACAAGAAGGGCGACAAGGTGAAGGGCGCGATCAAGTCGATCACCGACTTCGGCATCTTCATCGGCCTGCCCGGCGGCATCGACGGCCTGGTGCATCTCTCCGATCTCTCTTGGTCGCTGCCTGGCGAAGAGGCCAAGCAGAACTACAAGAAGGGCGACGAGGTCGAGGCCGTGGTGCTCTCCATCGACGTAGAGAAGGAGCGCATTTCGCTGGGCATCAAGCAACTCGATGGCGATCCTTTCACCAGCTTCATCGCCACGCACGACAAGAACAGTCTGGTCACCGGCACGGTCAAGAGCGTCGACGCCAAGGGTGCGGTGATCGATCTCGGCGGCGAGGTCGAGGGTTACCTGCGTGCTTCCGAGTACTCGCGCGAGCGCATCGAGGATCTCTCGCAACATCTGAAAGTCGGTGACACCGTCGAGGCGATGATCATCAACGTCGATCGCAAATCGCGTTCGATCAACCTGTCGATAAAGGCCAAGGATCAGGCCGAACAGGCCGAAGCGATGCAAAAGCTCTCGGCCGAATCGGCGGCTGCTTCGACCGGCACCACCAATCTCGGCGCCTTGCTGAAAGCCAAGCTCAATCAGCGATAAGCCGGGGCCATGACCAAATCCGAGTTGATAGCCCGTCTGGCACAGCGTTTTCCGCAGCTGGTGGCGAAGGATGCGGATCTGGCCGTCAAGGTGATTCTCGATGCGCTCGCGGAAACCCTCGCCAAGGGGGAGCGTATCGAGATTCGCGGCTTCGGCAGCTTCTCGCTCAACTACCGCCCGCCGCGCATCGGCCGCAATCCGAAATCCGGCGCCAAAGTCGAGGTGCCGGCCAAGTATGTGCCGCATTTCAAGGCGGGCAAGGAGTTGCGCGAGCGCGTCGATCAGGTCGGCAAGTAGGGTCGTGCCATGAATGCGCTGCTCTGGCTCCTGCGTGGCCTTCTGTTCGTCGTCCTGCTCGGCCTGGCGATCAAGAATGGTTCCGAGGTAGAGCTGCGCTTCTACTTCGATACCGTCTGGCGGGTGCCTTTGTCGTTGGCCTTGCTCGCCGCCCTGGCGATCGGCGCCTTTCTCGGTTTGATGGCCTTGCTGCCGCAGATGATTCGCCTGCGGCGCGACATGGGGCGCCTCAAACGGCAATTGCACGACAAGCAGCCGCCGGCCCAGGAATCCTGACACCGTGGAAATCGAGCTCTGGTGGCTGCTTGCGCTGCCGTTGTTTTTCGCCTTCGGTTGGCTGGCGGCGCGCATCGACATCAAGCAAGTCGTCAGCGAATCGCGCGCCCTGCCACGTTCCTATTTCACTGGCCTGAATTTCCTGCTCAACGAGCAGCCTGATCGGGCGATCGAGGCGTTTCTCGAAGCGGCGCGCATCGACCCGGAAACCGTCGAACTGCATTTCGCGCTCGGCAGCCTGTTTCGCCGGCGTGGCGAGACCGATCGCGCAATCCGCGTCCACAAGTACCTGATCGACCGTGACGCCTCGCTGACCCAGCTGACCGAGGAACAACGGTTGCAGGCGCTCGCCGAGCTTGGCCTGGATTATCTGAAAGCAGGGCTGCTCGACCGCGCAGAAGACGTTTTTCTCAAATTGCGCGGCACAGCGCGTGATGAAGATGCGCTGCGCAACCTGCTGGAGATCTACCAGCTGGAGAAGGATTGGCAAAAGGCCATCGCCATCGCCCAGGAAATGCCTGGCCATGCCGAGCATTTGTGGCAAAAGGAAATCGCCCAGTTCCACTGTGAACTGGCGGCCTCCGATCTGCTCAATGGCCGTTTCGATGCGGCACGCGAACACATCGAGTCTGCGCTGGCCGCCAACCGCCGCTGCGTGCGCGCCACGCTGATGCTGGGCGAGCTCGAAGCGAAGTCCGGCTCCCCGGAAGCGGCGATTGGCCACTGGCAGGCAATCGAACAGCAAAACCCGCAATATCTGTCACTGGCAGCAGAGAAGATGATGGCTGCATTCCGGCAGCTCGGCCGTGAGCAGGCAGGCATCGAGCTGATGCGCGGCTATCTCGAACGCCATTCGTCGCTCGATCTACTCGACGCCGTGTTCCAGGCGGTGCTGGCCGGAGAGGGTCCCCAAGCCGCCTATGGCTTGGTGCGTGACGAGCTGCGGCGCAACCCGACCCTGTTGGGCCTGGACAAGCTGCTCGAAGCGCAAATCCTGCTCGCGCCTCCGGAAAGGCGCGCCGATCTCGAGCTCATCAAAAATCTGATCCATACCCATACCCGGCGTGTGGCGCGCTACCGCTGTGACGACTGCGGCTTCAAGGCGCGTCAGTTCCACTGGCGCTGCCCGGCCTGTGGCGGCTGGGAAACCTTCCCCCCGAAACGCACCGAGGAATTCGATCTCGTCCCATGAACCTGCCTGACACCCGCAATGCCCGTGTGCTCGTCGTCGGCGACGTGATGCTCGACCGCTACTGGTTCGGCGAAGTCTCGCGCATTTCGCCCGAAGCGCCGGTGCCGGTGGTCAAGGTGGAGCGCACCGAGGAGCGTCCCGGTGGCGCGGCCAACGTCGCACGCAACATCGCTGCGCTCGGCGCGCAGGCGACTTTGCTGTCCGTCGTCGGCGCCGACGAGGCTGGCCAGTCGCTCGCCCGCTTGCTGGCCGAATCGGCGATCGAGGCGAGTCTCCATGAAGATGCGCAGCTCAATACCACCGTCAAGCTCCGCGTCATCGCCCGTCAGCAACAACTGCTGCGCATCGACTTCGAGAACTGGCCGGCTCACGAGGTGTTGCAAGCAAAACTGGCCGAGTTCGAAGCGCGTGTGCCGCAATGCGATGTCGTGATCCTGTCCGACTACGGCAAGGGCGGCCTGACCCACATCGCCGAGATGATCCGCATTGCCAGGGAATACGGCAAGCCCGTGCTCGTCGATCCCAAAGGCGACGACTACGCGCGCTATGCGGGGGCGAGCATCGTCACGCCCAACCGCGCCGAATTGCGTGAGGTCGTCGGTCGCTGGAAAGACGAAGCGGATCTCGCTCAGCGCGTCGCCAAACTGCGTGCCGAATTGGCACTCGATGCCGTGCTGCTGACGCGCTCCGAGGAAGGCATGACGCTGTTTGCCGCGGATGAGACGATTCACGAGCCGGCGCAGGCGCGCGAGGTCTATGATGTCAGCGGTGCGGGGGATACCGTGATCGCCACGCTGGCGGTGATGCTGGCTGCCGGCCGGCCTCTGCCGGAAGCGATGCGGCTGGCCAATCGTGCGGCCGGTGTGGTCGTCGGCAAGCTCGGCACCGCTACCTGTTCACTGGAAGAACTGAAGGAATGAGCATGTATTACGTCGTCACCGGTGCGGCCGGGTTCATAGGCGCGAATCTCGTCAAGGCGTTGAACGAGCGCGGCATCGACAACATCCTCGCCGTCGACAATTTGAAGAAGGCGGACAAGTTCAAGAACCTCGTCGATTGCGAAATCGCCGATTACCTCGACAAGCACGAGTTCCTCGAACTCTTGCAGCAAGGCCATTTCGACGGTGTGCTCGAAGCGGTGTTCCACGAAGGGGCGTGCTCCGACACGATGGAAACCGACGGCCATTACATGATGCAGAACAACTACCGCTACAGCTGCGCGTTGCTGGATCATTGCCTCGATCAGGAGGTGCAGTTCCTCTATGCCTCATCCGCCTCGGTCTATGGTGCTGGGCGTGTGTTCAGGGAGGCGCGAGAACATGAGGGGCCACTGAACGTCTATGGCTATTCGAAATTTCTTTTCGACCAGATGGTGCGCCGGCGCCTGGCACAAGAAGAACCGTCATCGCAGGTGGTGGGCTTCCGCTATTTCAACGTCTATGGTCCGCGCGAGCAGCACAAGGGACGCATGGCCTCGGTGGCCTTTCATCACTTCAACCAGTATCGTGAAAGCCGCAAGGTGAAGCTGTTCGAAGGCTGCGATGGCTATGGCAACGGCGAGCAAAGCCGTGATTTCGTCTATGTCGAGGATGTCGTCAAGGTCAATCTCTTCTTTCTCGACCATCCGGGCAAATCGGGCATCTTCAACCTCGGCACCGGCCGGGCGCAACCGTTCAACGACATCGCCCATGCGACCGTCAACGCCTGCCGCGCGCTGGAAGGCGAGCCACCGCTGACGCTGGCCGAGATGGTCGCGCAGGGCATCGTCGAATACATCGCCTTCCCCGAAGCCTTGAAAGGCAAATATCAAAGCTTCACGCAGGCCGACATCACTGCGCTGCGCGAGGCGGGTTACACCGAAGCCTTTGCCGATGTCGCGGAAGGCGTGGCGAAATACGTGAAATACCTCGCCGGATGAGTGTCGTGTGCCGAAGCTGTACGAGTATTTCGGATTGATCGTGATGTTTTATGCCAACGAGCACGAACCCGTGCATGTGCATGGCAAGTGCCAGGGGCGGGGGCGCGTGCGGAGATCGTTGTCATCGATGGGGCCGTCGTCGATATTCGCTTCGATGCCGTGGCGGGACGCTTGCCCCTCGAAACGAGTGAAATGCGGTATTTCCGTGAACTCGTCGAAGCCAAGGCCAGCGAGATCGTCAGCAAATGGATAGACTTCTTCGTGTTGCACAAGCCAGTACGTCCGGAGACCATCACCAGGAGACTCAAATGAGCATGCCGCCGGTCAATATCGTGCGTGCTGAATCGGCCGGGGAATACAGGATTCGTTTGTGGTTCGATGACGGGACGGAGCAGGTCGTCGATTTCCATCCGTTCCTCTCTCATGCCCGACACCCGGCCATCCGCGCCTATCTCGATCCCAGCCGTTTCGCCTCCTGGCGCATCGAATATGGCGAACTGGTCTGGGGCGATTACGAGCTGTGCTTTCCGATCGCGGATCTCTACCACAACAGCATCGCAACGCCGGCAGCGCTCAAGGAGGCGGCGTGAGCGCTTTTCCCACCCTCGAATCCTGCGTCGGCAATACGCCGCTGGTGCGCCTGCAACGGTTGCCCGGCGCCGAGAACGCGCGGCGCAACAACGTCATCCTCGCCAAACTCGAAGGCAACAATCCGGCCGGCTCGGTCAAGGACCGGCCAGCCCTGTCGATGATCCTGGAAGCCGAAAAACGCGGCGAGATCAAGCCGGGCGATACACTGATCGAGGCGACTTCGGGCAACACCGGCATCGCGCTGGCGATGGTAGCGGCGATGCGCGGCTACAGAATGGTGCTGGTGATGCCGGAGAACCAGAGCATCGAGCGGCGGCAGTCGATGCGCGCCTATGGCGCGGAGCTCATCCTCACCCCCAAGGCGGCTGGCATGGAAGGCGCGCGCGACGAGGCCGAGCGGCTCGTCAAGGCCGGCCGGGGCAGGATGCTCGACCAATTTTCGAACCCGGACAATCCGCTCGCACATTACCGCGGCACCGGTCCGGAAATCTGGCGCGACACCGGAGGAAAGATCACCCATTTCGTCTCCAGCATGGGCACCACCGGCACGATCATGGGCTGCTCGCGCTACTTCAAGGAAATGAATCCGGCGATCCAGATCATCGGCTGCCAGCCGGAGGAGGGCGCGCAGATTCCCGGCATCCGCAAGTGGCCGCCGGAATATCTGCCCAAGATCTGCGATTTCTCGCGCATCGACCGGCTCGAGTATGTGAGCCAGCAGGATGCCGAGGACATGACGCGCCGGCTCGCTCGCGAGGAGGGCATCTGCGCCGGCATCTCCTCGGGCGGGGCGATGGCGGTGGCCCTGCGCATCGCCGCCGAGGTGGACAATGCGGTGATCGTCAGCATCGTCTGCGACCGCGGCGACCGCTATCTGTCCACGGGCGTATTTCCGGCGTGATCCCGGTTCTCGTCTTCGACATCGAGACGATCCCCGACATCGCGGGGCTGCGGCTTCTCCATGATCTGCCGGGGGCGCTGCCCGATGCCGAGGTGGCCGAATTCGCCTTCCAGAAGCAGCGTGCGAAGAACGGCACGGATTTCCTGCCGCATCATCTGCAGCGCGTCGTCGTCATCTCTTGCGTGATGAGGAGCGACGAGGGCTTCAAGGTCTGGTCGCTGGCCGAGCCGAAACTTTCCGAAGCGGAAATCATCCGGCGCTTTTTCGCCGGCATCGAGAAATACACGCCGCAGATCGTGTCATGGAACGGCGGTGGCTTCGACCTGCCGGTGCTGCACTACCGCGGGCTGATCCACGGCGTCAAGGCGCCGCGCTACTGGGAGATGGGCGAGGGCGATTACAAAGACAGCCGCGACTTCAAGTGGAACAACTACATCAGTCGTTATCACACACGCCACCTCGACCTGATGGACCTGTTGGCGCTCTATCAGGCCCGCGCCAACGCGCCGCTCGATGAGCTGGCCAAGCTCATGGGTCTGCCGGGCAAGCTCGGCATGGACGGCGGCGCGGTGTGGAGTGCGTGGCTTGCGGGCGAGATCGACGCGATCCGCGATTATTGCGAGACCGATGTCGTCAATACCTATCTCGTCTATCTACGCTTCCAGATGATGCGGGGGCAGATGTCCGTCGAGGAGCACGACGAGGAAGTGGCCAGCGTGCGCGACGCGCTGGCGAAGATCGAGGCAGCGCACTGGCGGGAGTTTCTCGCCGCCTGGAACTGAATCAACGCTCGGCGGCTAGCACCGTCACCAAAGCCTGCCAGCTCGGCATCTCCGGCCATGCTTCCAGCGTGACCGGCAGCTTGCGCTGCCAGTTCGGATGCTGGTCTTCGAGCGTGCCGGGAACGTTGATCTGATCGCGGCAGGCGAAGACGTCCTCGGGCTGGACGGAGAGCAACATCGCCGGGCTGCGGGCGAGATAGGCATGGATCGCGGTAATGACTTCCGGCGTCAGCTCCGCAAGCGCCTTAGGATCCTTGCTGACTCCCGGAGGGAGCAGGTTTTCGCGCTCGAGTGCCCAAAGCAAGCGGCCGCGATCCCAATCGCGTTCGGTGATCAGCCGCTCGCGCACCTCGTTGTTGGGAAACAGCATCAGCTGGGTGCGGATCTCCAGATCGACGCCCTGCCAAAAGCCGGCGAGCGTCGGCAGATCGTGGGTACTGGCCGAAACCAGCGCCTGGCGTGGCATGTCGGCGGGCAGGCGGAAGTTGCCATCGGGATAACGCTCGAAGATCAGTGGATGGTAGGAGAGCACACCGGCGGCAAACAGCCGTTCGCGGAAGCCCGCCGGCACGGTGCCGAGGTCTTCGCCGATCACCAGGCAGGCATGGTCGAGACTGGCGCGGGCGACGAGACCGAGCAGGGTGTCGAACGGGTAATGCACATAGGCGCCTTCGGTCGCCGGTGTATCGCCCGGCACCCAGAACAGGCGCATCAGGCCCATCACATGGTCGATGCGCAAGGCGCCGGCGTGTTTCATATTGGCGTGCAGCACTTCGATGAAGGGCGCGTAACCCACTGCGCGCAGGCGATGCGGAATGAGCGGCGGCAACCCCCAGTCCTGGCCGAGGAGGTTCAATTCGTCGGGCGGCGCGCCGGTGTTGGCGCCGCCATTGCCGATCGCGAACACCGTCTGCCAGTGCCAGACTTCCGCGCCGCCGGGATGAGCACCGACCGCCAGATCGCGGTAGAGGCCGATCGCCATGCCGCGTTCGCGCGTGCGTCGGGCGACGGCGGCAAGCTGTTCGTAGGCCTGCCATTGCAGCCAGGCATGCCAGTCGATCTCGACGGCGTGATCCTCGCGAAAGGCGGCGACGGCTGTCGATCCTGGGTCGCGGTATTCCGCCGGCCAGGCCGGCCAGCCCCAGCAGTCGGGGTCTTGCGCGCGAAAGTGGGCCTGCAAGGCCTCGAACAGCGCGAAACGTTCCAGCGCTTCACCCTGCGCTTCGCGCCAGACGGCGAAGCCGGCCAGGCAGGCGCCGGCATGGGCGCGATGGAAATCGAACAGCGCGCGCAGCACCTCGAGCTTGAGCCGGGCGACGCCAACGTAATCGACCCGAGGCGTTTCGCGCAGTGCGGAAAGCCGCGCCTGAAACTCGGCGCTGGCGACACGGCACTGGACGCTCTCGCAGGCGGCGAATTCCGGCACGGCCTCGACATCGATGTAGAGCACGTTCAGAAAGACGCGGTGCGAAGGGCTGTAGGGGCTGATGTGCGCGGGGTTGTCGGGAAACAGCGCGTGGAGCGGATTGAGGCCGATGAAAGCGCCGCCCGCCGCGGCGACGAGATCGACCAGCCAGGCGAGATCGGTGAAATCGCCGATGCCCCAGTTGCGCCGTGAGCGCAGGCCGTAGAGCTGCACACTCAAGCCCCACAGCCGCCCGCCGTCGGCGAGAACGGCCGGCAGATGGCAGCGTTGGGCGATTGCCTCGGCGGGCAGGGCAGGGATGGCGCGCTCGGCCGCCATCAGCTCGTCGAGCAGCACGCCAGCGTCGTGGGAAAGGTCGAAATGCATCGCTGCGAGCAGATCGCGTCGCGTGCTCTCCGAGGTCGGGTGATGATTGCCCCAGATGTCGTGATATTCGTGTGCGATGCCGCAGGCATCGGCCAGGCGTGTAAGGGCGTCGTTCATCGGTCTTGGGAAAGATGGCCTGTGGAGGACTGCTGGCGCAGCAGGACAAAGCCGCGACCTTCGAGCGGATAGCGCTCGCCGCCGCGGAAAGTGCCGTCCGGCTCGAGACCGGCATGATAGTGGGTGTCGATCAGCACCTGCCAGAGGCAATCGTCGCACAGCCGGGGCAGGACGAAATCGATCCGCTCGACATGGGCGTTGAACAGCAGGATGAAGTTGTCGTCGCGGATCGCGCGGCCGTGGCGATCGACTTCACCGATCGCCTCGCCGGAAAGATAGACGCCCAGGCAGCGGGCCTGATCATTGGTCCATTCCTCGTCCGTCATGTCGGCGCCGTCGGGTTTGAGCCAATGGATGTCCTTGATGCCGCCCTCACCCGAGTAGCGGATCGGTCGTCCCTGAAAGAAATTGCGCCGGCGGAACACCGGATGGCGGTGGCGCAGCCGCACCAGCCGGGCAACGAATTCGAGCAATTCCCGATCGTCCTGGCCGAGGTTCCAGTTGACCCAGCCGAGCGGATTGTCCTGGCAGTAGGCGTTGTTGTTGCCGTGTTGGGTGCGACCCATCTCGTCACCGGCGAGGATCATCGGCACGCCCTGCGAGAACAGCAAGGTGGCCAGCAGATTACGTTTCTGGCGCGCGCGCAGGGCGAGAATCGCCGGATCGCTGGTTTCGCCCTCGACGCCATAGTTGCAGGAAAGGTTGTTGTCGCTGCCGTCGCGGTTGTCCTCGCCGTTGGCCTCGTTGTGCTTGTGCGCGTAGCTCACCAGATCATGCAGCGTGAAGCCGTCGTGGGCGGTGATGAAATTGATGCTCGCATAGGGGCGGCGACCGTTGCGGGCATAGAGATCGGAGGAACCGGTGATGCGCGTCGCGAACTCGCCGATCTTGCCGCCGTCGCCGCGCCAGAAGGCGCGCATGCAGTCGCGGTAACGGTCGTTCCATTCCGCCCACCCCAAGGGGAAATTGCCGACCTGATAGCCGCCTTCGCCGAGGTCCCACGGTTCGGCGATCAGCTTGACGCGCGAGAGGATCGGGTCCTGGTGCAGGATGTCGAAGAAGGCGCCGAAGTGATTCACCGCATGCTGCTCGCGGCCGAGCGAGGCGGCGAGATCGAAGCGGAAACCGTCGACGTGCATTTCCTGCACCCAGTAGCGCAGCGAATCCATCACCAGCTGTAGCACGCGCGGGTGTTCGAGGTTCAAGGTGTTGCCGCAGCCGGTGTAGTCACGGTAGAAGCGCGGATTGCCTTCCTGCAGACGATAATAGACGCTGTTGTCGATACCCTTGAACGACAGCGTCGGGCCGAGATGATTGCCTTCGGCGGTGTGGTTGTAGACCACGTCGAGGATCACCTCGATGCCCGCCGAATGCAGGGTCTTGACCATGGTCTTGAACTCTTTCGGCGAGCCGCTCGCCGAATAACGTTGCTCGGGCGCGAAGAAGCCGATCGAGTTGTAGCCCCAGTAGTTGCGCTTGCCCTGGTCGATCAGATGGCGGTCGTCGATGAAGCTGTGGATCGGCATCAGTTCCACCGAGGTGATGCCCAGCCGCTTGAGATGCGCGATCACCGGCGCGGTGATCAGCCCTGCATAGGTACCGCGCAGGGGCGGCGGCACTTCGGGATGCTCGATCGTGAAGCCGCGTACGTGCAGCTCGTAGATCACCATCTCGTGCCAGGGAATGTTCGGTGAGCGATCTTCCCCCCAGGAAAACGCTGGGTCGGTGACGCGGCACTTCGGCATCCAGGGGGCATTGTCGCGGAGATCGAACGACAGGTCGTCGTGCGTGGCATCGACCCGATAGCCGAAATGGGCGTCGTTCCAGATGAGGGGCCCGACGATGTCGCGCGCGTAAGGGTCGAGAAGCAGCTTGTTCGGATTGAAGCGATGGCCACGCGCCGGGTCATATGGCCCATGCACCCGATAACCGTAGAGCAGTCCCGGGCGCGCCTCGGGCAGATAGCAATGCCAGACCAGATCGGTCTGCTCGCGCAGCGTGATGCGTTGAATCTCGTGTTGGCCGGACGGATCGAACAGGCATAGTTCGACTTTTTCCGCATGCTCGGAAAACAGGGCGAAGTTGACGCCTTCGCCATCCCAGGTGGCGCCGCGAGGATAAGGCGAGCCGGGCCAGACGGTGGTGATCGGAAATTGATGGAGTCGATGCATGGTATTGCCGCCAAGGCGAGCATTGCCTGGCGGCGCGAGAGAGTAGCACGGCTAGGCGGTCACGTGGTTTCGTTTGGTCCGGAAATCGGCAGCCAGATACGGAAGCGGGAACCCTGACCAGGCGTGCTATCGACTTCGATGCTGCCGCCGTGTTTCTTGACGATGTCCCAGCTCAGCGATAGGCCCAGGCCGGTGCCGGTACCGACGGGTTTGGTGGTGAAAAATGGATCGAAGATACGGAGTTTCGTGGCTTCGTCCATGCCGCAGCCGGTGTCGGCGATCTCGACCCAGACCCGCTCGCTCTCACGCCCGCTTTTCAAAGTGATCTTGCCGTGACCCGTGATCGCCTGCGCTGCGTTGACCAGCAGATTGAGAAACACCTGGTTGATCTGCGCCGGCATGCAGCGAACCGGGGGGAGCGGCGTCAGCTCGCGCTCGATCTCGGCCTTGTATTTCAATTCGTGCGCAGCGACGGCGAGCGTGCTTTCGAGCCCGGCGAGCAGATCGGCCTCCTGCCATTCCGCCTGATCGACGCGCGAGAAATCCTTGAGGTTGACGATGATCTTGTGCACGCGTTCGAGTCCTTCGCGTGATTCGCGCAGCAGATCGCGCAAGTCGGACCTGAGGTAGTCGAAGTCGATCTCGCGGGCGATGGCGTTCCCCTGCGGCGTGCTCGCGCCGAGCTCCGCCAAACGTTGCAGCTGATCGACATAGCGGCCGAGCGTACCGAGGTTGGAGCTGACGAAGCCGATCGGATTGTTGATCTCATGCGCCACGCCGGCAGCGAGCTGGCCGATCGAGGCCAGCTTTTCCGACTGCAGCAGTTCGCGGGTGCGCTCGGCGACCTCCGCTTCGAGCCGGGTGTTGATCTGCGCCATGTCCCGATTCAGGCGCAGCAGCACCGCGTAGATGTTTTTCAGCGCGGTGATCAAGGCCATGGTCGATCGTTCGCCGCGCGTTTGTTCGAGCTCGTGGGCCTCGGCCGGCGACTTGCCTTGACGGATGCGCATGATCTCGCGCGCCATCTGCTGATCCTCACCGAGGATGTGGAAGCTCAGCCAGGCGACGAGGAAGCCGTGCAGGGTTTCGGCCGGCGATGACATCATCGTGCGCTGGTTCCACATCATCTTCACCTGGTCTGCGAAATCATGGTGCGACTTGCGGTGGTGTTCGAGATGGCGCGTATCGATGCCGTTCTCAAGCATCAGGTGCTCTTCGTCGCGAAAATGTGTGACGGCGTAGTGCGCGAGCTGATGGAACACACCGTCGACCTCGGACTGGCTCGTTTCGGGGGCCGACATCAGCTCCCCGGCGCGATTGACGAGGGAGACGAGATGGCGATGCTGGGCATCGACGCTGGCAAAGCCGGTCTCGAAACGCTCGTTCCAGACGAAGGCTTCCATTTCATTTCTCCGGATGGACGTAGAGAGTCAGGCGATGACCTTCCAACGACTCGATCTTCAGCAACTGCTCGATCACCACACTATCGACGGCCTGCCCCTTGGCGAGCAGCAGATAGCCGTCCGGATGCATCAGGTCTCGCGTCAGCACCATGCCGGGACGCAGGGTACCGGGGCGCATCGGCAGCTCCTGGACTTCTTCTGGAATCTGGTCGGCGACCTTGGCCATGAAGGCAGCGACGACTTGTGGGTCGTAGCGCTTGCCGCGGTTTTCGAAGATGTAGGTGCGGGCCTCGGCGGGTTTCAGCGGGCGGCTGACCAGCGTGCCCAACTGCAGGGCGTCGAAGTCATTGGCCACGGCGAGAATGCGCGCGCCGAGCGGAATGGCCAGCCCTACCAGATGATCGGGGTAGCCGCTGCCATCGAAACATTCATGATGATGGCGCACCAGCACGGCCGCTTTCTTGAGTTGGTCGACCGCGTTCAGCACCAGTTCGCCACGCTGCGGATGGGTCATCACCTGAGCGCGCTCCTCGGCCGGCATCGTGTTGAAAGGTTTGTCGAGCAGGTGGTCCGGCAGGCTGATCTTGCCGATGTCGTGCAATAGCGCGGCGAGCAGCACATCCTGCGCGGCGGCTTCGTCGAGCTGCAATGCCTGGGCGAGCTGGCGCGCCGTCTCCGCGACGCGGCGCGAGTGGCCGGCGAGTTTGCCGCCGCGCAGTTCGAACAGGCTGGAGAGCACCTTCACGGTGGTCATGAAGCCTTTCTTCAGCTCCTCGTGGCTTTTTTCCAGCATTGCGAGCATCTGCTGCAGCTCGGCGGTGCGTGCGGCGACCTTGGCTTCCAGTGCCGCATTGAGCTGCTTCAGTTCTTCGTTCTGGCGCCGGGTGAGTGCGACGAGTGCGGCGTTTTCCCGCTCCAGCCGGCGGTGGGCCAGCGCCTGCTGGACCGCGGCCACCAGCTCGGCATCGTTCCAGGGCTTGGCGACATAGCGCCAGATATGACCGAGATTGACTGCCGCAATGGTGGCATTGGCATCGGCATAGCCGGTGAGCAGGATGCGCTTCGTCTCGGGCCAGCGCTGGAAGACCTGTTCGAGAAACTGCGCGCCGTCCATCTGCGGCATGCGCATATCGCTGATGACGACATCGACCGGCTGCTGCGCCAGCAATTCGAGGGCTTCCTGGCCGGAGCCGGCGGTCAGCACGGTAAAGCCGTGGGGACGGAAAAGGCGTTTGAGCGCCGAGAGGATCGAAGGCTCGTCATCGACGCACAGAATGCTGGGCGCAGCTGGAGGTGTTTGGGTGGCAGTCATGTGGACTCCAAAGTCGGCGCTGGCGGCACGGCACCGGCGGCAGGTTCAGGGGGTGCGATCGGCAGCCAGACGGTGAAGGTGGTGCCTTTGCCCAGTTCGCTCTGGACTTCGATGCTGCCGCGATGCTTCTGCACGATGCTGTAAGCCAAGGAAAGGCCGAGGCCGGTACCTTTGCCGACCGGCTTGGTGGTGAAGAAGGGATCGAAAATGCGCTTGAGATTTTCCGGCGCGATGCCGCTGCCGGTGTCGCTGATCGCGACGAACACCCGGTCACCCTGCCGGCCGGTGGTGATCGTGATCTCGCCTTTCTCGGCGATGGCGTGGCTGGCATTGACGAGAAGGTTCATGAACACCTGGTTGAGCTGAGCGATGTCGCACCAGACCTGCGGCAGCTCGCCGTAACGCTTGATGACGGTACATTTGTATTTCAGCTCGTTCCAGACGATGTTGAGGGTCGAATCGAGACCGGCATGCAGGTCGGCCCACTGCATCGCCGTGCTGCCGGGATGCGAGAAATCCTTCAGGTCGCGCACGATCCGCGCGACACGCGCCAGCCCTTCTTTCGACTCCTGCAACAGCGCCAGGATGTCGCTGCGCAGGAAATCGTAGTCCTTTTCCTCTTTCAGCGTGCGGGCGCGTTCGAACGGCGGCGATTCCATACCATAGGCCAGCTCGGCATGGGCATAGGCGTCGGCGATGGCGAAAAGATCCGTGAGATAAGTTTCGAGGGTGTTCAGGTTGCTGGTGATGAAGCCGATCGGATTGTTGAGCTCGTGGGCCACCCCGGCCGCAAGCTGGCCGATCGAGGCCATTTTCTCGGCATGCACCAGTTGGTTCTGGGCCGCTTCGAGCTTGCGATTGAGGGTCTTCTGCTCGGCAAGACTGTCCGTCAGCTGCTGTTCGTAACGCTTACGCTCGTCGATGTCGGTGACCACGCCTTCGTAGGCGATCACCTTACCTTGTTCGTCATGGATGAGCCAACTGTTGTCTTCGACCCAGAAATAGCGACCGTCCGCGGCGCGGATCCGATAGGTTTGGGTGTAACGTGCGTCCCCGGCCGCCATGTGTGCGTCTACCTCGCTCCTTACACGCGGTAGATCATCCGGGTGGATGATCTCGGCGTAGGTCGGCCGGCCGGCGCGGATGTCTTCGGGCCGATATCCCCAACGACTGATGTTGTTTGAGACATACTCTACGGGCCAGCCAGTCTTTGCCAGCCAGCGGAAGCTCACCACCGGACTGGCCTCGACGACCCGCAGCGCCTGCTCCAAGGCTCGTTGCGTGGCCAGCCGTTCGGTTTCGTCGAGGACGATCGAATACAGCAGTAGTCGCCCTTCCATGCGCACCGGTCCGGTATGCACTTCGACATCGCGGATTTCATCGTTGGCCAGTCGATGGCGGAAATGGAAGACATTTCGACTGGATTCGCGGACCCCCGCCAGCTGTCGAGCGATCTCCTCCTTCGGCAGGATATTGATTTGCGTGATGAATTTGGTTTTCAGCGCCTCACGCGACCAGCCGTAGAAATGCGCAGCGGCCGGATTGGCATCGACGATGCGGCCGTCGGCCGGATCGATCAGCAGCATCACCGTATGGTCGTTCTCGAACAGGCTGCGATAGCGTTGCTCACTGAAGAGCAATTGCCTGCTTTGCGTTTCGATCAAATGCCGTACTTGGCAGGTCTCTTCGATCGCGCAGGCAGCCTGGGCAGCATCCCCTTCCTGGGACAAGGCGCGTACGGCCGTTCCCAGACGACGACCGGCGAGGTGACCACCGGCCCAGCCGACCAGGGTGGCGAGCAGCAGGTAAATGGCGGTCTTGGCGAGTGCTTCACGGAATGGTGCATCGAGTTCCCGCTCGGGAACCTCGAGCACGACGCGCCAGGCAGAGAGCGCCGAGGATGCCGTGAAGGGACGTACCGGCCCGGCTTGTCCGGCCGCGGCTGCAGCACCGTGGCTGGCGATCGTAGCACCCTGACCATCGATCAACCTGACCATTTGCCCCTTGGGCAGCGGAATACCCTCGATCAGCCGCTGCAGGAGGTTGAGCTCATAAGTCGCCAGCAACAGGCGGGGCGGCGTATCCTCGCGCAACACCGGTATGACCAGCGCCACCAGCGATTGCTGGGCCACCGGCCCGGGAACGATGTCACCCACATGGGGCTTGCCGGTCGCCAGCACTTTCGGGGCTGCCGCCCTCGAGGTTTGCGGCAGTTGGGGTAGCGGAGTGCCGAAAGGTACGCGGGTATTGAGCAGCATCTGCAATCGAGCGTCGGCGAGGATCAGGTGACCGCCGAAGTCGCGCTGGAAATCCAGTGCACGCTGGTGGAAGACATCCAGCCTGGAAGGCAGGTCGAGCAAAGGAGATTGAGCCAGCATGCTCAGTGCGGCGAGCCGCATCTGCAGAAAATGGTCGACCTCATCCCGAATTCGGGCGGCGGCATGCTCGGCGGTTTGCAATGACTCCGATTCCCGTTGACGGGCTTGTTCGAGGCCGAACCAGGCGACCAGGACGATCAGGGGCAACAGGCTCAGCCAGATCAGCCGAGAGATATAGTTTCTCAGTGAAATGGCCTTTGCCGTAGCTTGCATGGCTACCCTCAAGCTTTCACCAGCCCGTGTGCGACACGGAAGGCTTCGCGGACCTGCTGGCGCAGTTCTTCATCATCCCAGGGCTTGACGAGGAAGCGATAGATCGCACCGCGGTTGATCGCCTCGGTGATCGATTGCAGATCGGTGTAGCCGGAGAGCACGATGCGCACGGTATCGGGATAGATCTGCTTGACGCGTGAGAGAAATTCGGTGCCGCTCATCTCCGGCATGCGCTGGTCGGAGATGATCACCTGCACGCGATGCTGCGCCAGCAATTCGAAGGCCTCCTGCGGCGAGGTGGTGGCGAGGATCCGATAGCCTTCGCGCCGCAACAGGCGGCGCAGCGCGTTGAGGATGTTCGGCTCGTCGTCGAGCAGCAACAGGGTCTCATCTGCTGCCGTCTCGCCAGCGCCGACTTTCAGCATTGCGCCTTGTTTCAGCAGGGCGGCGAACTCGTCTGCGGTGAGATCCCGGCTGAACAGCCAGCCCTGCATCGCCTCGCATTGTCGCGAGCGCAGGAACATCAGTTGCGCCTCGTTCTCGACGCCTTCGGCCAGCACCGTCATGTCGAGGCTACGTCCCATCGCGATCGTGGCGGCGACGATCGTGGCATTGACGGGATTGGTGATCACATCGCGAATGAAGCTCTGGTCGATCTTGATCTTGTCGAATGGCAGACTGGATAGATAGGTGAGCGACGAATAGCCGGTGCCGAAGTCGTCGAGGGCCAGCTTCACACCCAGCGTCTTGAGACGGCTGAGGACGTCGGCGACCTGCGACGGATGCTCGATCATCGCCGATTCGGTGATCTCCAGTTCGAGTCCGGAACCCGGCAGTCCGCTTTCGCTCAGCGCGGTGGTGACGATCTCCGCCAGATTTTCCTGGCGGAACTGGCGGGGGGAAACATTCACCGCCACCGGTAGCAATGGCAAGCCTGCATCGATCCAGGCCTTGTTCTGACGGCAGACGGTGCGGATCACCCAGGCACCGATCGATTCGATCAAGCCGATTTCTTCCGCCAGCGGGATGAACTCCGCCGGCGAGATTGGACCGAGTTCCGGGTGATGCCAGCGCAGCAGGGCCTCCGAGCCGCAGATACGGCCGGTGATCAGATCGATCTGCGGCTGATAGCGGATCTCCAGCGCCTCTTGCGCGACAGCCCGTCGCAGGTCGGTTTCGAGCCGCAAGCGCTGCAGGGTGTCCTCGTTCAGTTGCGGATCGAAGAAACGGAAACAATGCGCGCCGGCTTCCCGGGCGCGGTCGAGCGCACTGTCGGCGCACTTGAAAAGACTATCGACATCCTGGGCATCCTTCGGAAAAAGCGCGATGCCGATACAAGCGTTGAGGGACAAGCGATGGTCGTCGATGTCCATCGGTGCAGCGATCCGGTCGAGGATGCGCTGCGCCAGCAGGATCGCATCGTCTTCCTGTTCGAGGTTCGCGAGCAGGATGCCGAATTCGTCGGCACCACTGCGTGCCACCGTGTCGCTGGCGCGTAGCAGGGCCTTGATGCGGCGCGCCACTTCGATCAATGCCTGATCGCCGACGCTGCGGCCATAGTGCTCATTGACGGTGCGAAAGCGCGTCAGATTGACCGTTAGCAGCGCCACGACACGCGCTTGCCGAACGGCATTGCCCAGCGCCTGCTCGAGATGGTCGGTCAGCAGCGCGAGATTCGGCAGATCGGTCAACGCGTCATGCTGCAGCAGGTAACGCAAGTGCTCCTCGAACAGGGTGCGCTCGGCGAGGTCGATGAGCTGGGCGACATAATGTCTGACGATGCCATCGGCTGTCCTGACTGCCGACAGGGAGAGCCAGGCGCGGCCGCGTGTGCCGTCCTTGCACTGGGGTCTGATCTCTCCCTGCCAACTGCCCTGACTGGCGACACCTGCCCAGATTCTGTTGACCCAGGCTTCGTCTTTGGGGCCGGCAGTGAGGACATCGGTTTTGCAGCCGACCAGCTCGTCGGCCCGATAGCCGATGAGGTTGCAGAAAGCCGGATTGACGGCCAGGATGCGCTTTTCTGCATCGGTGATGATCAACCCGTCGCTGCTCGCCTCGAAGATCTTCGCGGCCAGCTCGACGTTGGCCTGCTGGCGCGCCAGCCGTGCAGCCTGCGCGGCTTGCTCGACTGCCTGTTTCAAAATCAGCGGCAAACGGGCGATCTGCTGGGGTGTCTTGACGAGGTAGTCGGCGGCACCGCGCTTCATCGCCTCGACCGCGAGTTCCTCCGAACCGTTACCGGTCAGGATCACCACCGGCAACTGTGGTTGCGCTGCCCGCACGACATCGAAGACCTGCAAGCCGGTGAAACCGAGAACGTCGAAGTCCGTCAGCACGCAATCGATGCCGCCGGATTGCAGTGCGGCTTCGAAATCCCCGCGCTGGGTCACCGTCTTCAGCACGAACACGGCTTCTGCATCTTCCAGCGCAGCGCGCACCTGTTCCCGATCGAAGAGGTTGTCTTCGATGTAGAGGACGCGAATCGGTGCAGGATTCTCCATGACATGATCTTACTCTGATGCTGGAAGGAGGTGGTCGCTGCAGGGGTGCCGTCCCGCCAGCGCCGGAGATCAAGGCCGGGCGAATCGAAAAGAGGTAGGATGCGCAACTTTTCTGGCCGCGCCGCCACCTTTCCGGCGCGTCCCTCCTGAATGCCGTGAAAGAACGAGGTGAAAAGTCATGTCGTCTCCACTCGAACCCTCTGTGTTGCGCATCTCACTCGAACCATTTTCGGCCCTACTCGACACCGAACCCGCCTCGAGCCGGGTGATCGGCCCGGTCGATTTCGGCTGGCAGGCCTGGCGTCGTCATGGCCCTGCCGTCATGACCTTCGGCGCAGGCATGCTCGCCAACAGTCCTCTCGGCGGCTCGCGGCGGCTGGTGTTTTGTGGCTACAGTCCGCAATGGGAGAGCTTCTACATCTCCTCGATGGGCGGTGCGGCCTACACCTTCCGGCATCTGGGCGTCGATTACGTCGAACTTTCTGGACGTGCGTCACGGCCGAGCGTGCTGCTCTTGAACCATGACGGCACCGCGCCCAAAGCGCGGCTCGCCCCCTGTGAGGATTTCGAGCAGCTCTGGCGGGGCTACCGGGCAGCGGACGGCAGGGAACTGTTGGGAATCTTTGCGCTGCAGCAAGCCTTGATAGACCGCCATGGCGGAGAGTATCCGCCGAAGCAGGTGCGCGCCTTCGTCGTTGGCCCGGCAGCGGCCAGGACCATCGAAGGCGCGATCGTTTCCAACCCCGTCGAGAAGGGTGTCGTCAGCGGGGTGACCGACTGGTGCGGCCGGGGTGGTCTGGGCAGTCAAATGTTCCGCCAGCACAATCTCGTCGGCTGCGTGTTCGGTGGCCAATGGGAGCCTGCCGTCAAGGAATCGCTCAAGGATTACGATCCTTATTTCGTCGAACATTTCGGCGAGCGTGCGATCAAGGTCGAGAAGGCGGCCACGGTCAAATATTCGCTCGACCCGAAGACCGGCACCGGCGGCACCTTCGGCTCGAACTACCATGCCATGGGCGAGAAGCTGATGAGTTTCAATTACCGTTCGGTTTTCGAGCCCAAAGCGGAGCGGCTCAGGCAGCAGCAGGCGTTCATCGTCGATCACTATTTGAAGCAGTTCAACGAGGAAACCATCGCCAAGAAGCAGTTCGAGCACTGCGGCGAGCCCTGCTCGGTGGCCTGCAAGAAGATGAATGGTCATTACAAGAAGGATTACGAGCCCTATCACACGCTCGGTCCCCAGCTCGGCGTCTTCGATCAGCGCGCCGCCGAGCTGCTCAACGACCACGCGGATGCGATGGGCTTCGATGCGATCCAGATCGGCGGCACGCTGGCCTGGATCATGGAATGCGTCGCCACCGGGCGGATTCAGCCCGAAGACTATGGCCTGCCGCCGAAGCACCAGCTACGCTTCGAGAAATTCACTGCCGACCCGCAGGATTTCGATCTCGTCGAGGACAGCATGAAGAACGCGCGTTATGCGATGGCGACGATCGACGCGATCCTGAACGATCCGCGTGCTGCCGTGTTCCGCCACGGCATCCGCGCGGCGGCGCGGACGCTCGACCAGCGCCATCCGGACACGCGGCCGGGGCAGTACGCCGTCTATCTCGCGCATGGCGAGAACGGCTCGATGGTGCCCAATCAGTATTTCGTGCCCGGCATGGGCAGCCCGATGCCGATCATGGGCAAATACTACGTCTATTACGGCCCGGAGCTTCTCGCCCCGGACGAGCTCGGACGCCGCAATGTCGAGCGCATGGTGTATGAGCTGATCAGCGACAACACCGGTTTGTGCCGCTTCCACCGCCAGTGGGGCGAACCGATGGCCGGCAAGCTCGCCTGGGAGCGTTTCGGTCTCGACATCGACTATTTCCGCCATCATTTCGAGCTGGCGTGGCAGATCCACGCCAGCGAGGACGGCAAGAGCGTGCCCTGGGAAACCGAACGCATGGCGGAGATGTTCTTCCATTACCTGCGCTGGCAGGTCGAGAGCGGCAAGTCGCTGGCACAGCTCGCACCCTGCCTGGAAGCTGCCGGCGACATCGGTCTATCACTGGAGCAGATCACCGCGGCGGCGACCCTGCCCGCCGATCATGCAGCGCTCAAGAAGGTCGCCCATGTGTTCTGGGAAGCGATCCGCGCCGGCCAGCGCGCCGCGTTCTCGTCACCGCCCCGGGTGGAGATGAAATTTGCCCCGCCGGCGGTGCAGGCGACGCCAAATCGCGATCCTTGAGCAAGTCAGAGAGCTTGTAAAAAATTCTGCTGCGCTTGCCATCTTGGGGTCGGGCGGTGCTTGCCATCCTCATGGATTTCCACATACATTCCGGTGGCTGCGCTCCGGCCTCCCCAAACCTGGCTGCGCTCGCGACGAATTTTTTTCACAAGCTCAGAGAAACCGTTTCAGAATCTTCTGGCTCGTCGCGTCGAGCCTGTTTCGGTCGGGAATCAGGTAGTGGATGCCGTTGCTGTCGGCAATCAGGAGTCCGTTGGGGTGGATGCTGCCGCGCAGGCGGCGGATGTCGTCCTCGCTCTTGAGGATCAGCTCCGTGGTTCCCCGGTCGGTTTCGACCTGCCAGGTCGATGGGGTGGCGAAGCTCGAAACCTTGACGAGGCGCTGGATCACCGGCATGAACTCGCGCTGGGCGAATTCTTCCTCGATCAGGCCGCGCTGCGGCGCCGGCAGGTCGGAGAGTCGGTCGATCCAGACGAGTTCCTTGCCTTCGGCAGAGAGCAGCGCAATGCCTTCCTCCGGTGCGGTGAGCGCAAAGGCGCGCACCGGCGTGACCCCTTCGTGCGTCACGCCGTCGGCGCCGACATAGACGAGCTTGCCGAATGGGTTGCGGCTCAAGGTGAAGGTGGATGCGTTCATGCGACCGCCTCCCGTTCCGCGGCCTTGGGTTCGGGCAGCACGAGCGGCGGGGCCGCGTTCTTGTCGGGCTCGCCCAGCGGCGGCGGCTCGTCGAGCTGCTTGCTCTGCGCCATGTAGAGCCGCCAGTAGTGGCCTTGTTTCGCCATCAGCTCGTCGTGGTTGCCGATCTCGACGATCTTGCCGCGGTCCATCACGACGAGTCGGTCGGCGCGCCGCAGCGTCGAGAGGCGGTGGGCGATGGCGATCGTGGTGCGGCCGCGGATCAGGTTGTTGAGCGCCTGTTGGATCTCGAATTCGGTTTCGGTGTCGACCGCGGAAGTCGCCTCGTCGAGGATCAGGATCTTCGGGTCGATCAACAGCGCACGGGCGATCGAGATGCGCTGGCGCTCGCCGCCGGAAAGCGACTGGCCGCGCTCGCCGACCAGCGAGTCGTAGCCGAACGGCTGCCGGAGGATGAATTCGTGCGCATGGGCGGCGCGCGCCGCGGCGACGATTTCCTCGCGCGTCGCGTCGGGCTTGCCATAGGCGATGTTCTCGGCGATGGTGCCGAAGAACAGGAAGGGTTCCTGCAACACGAGGCCGATGTGCTTGCGGTAATCCGCCACGGCAACGCTGCGCAGATCGACGCCCTCGATGCGGATGCTGCCCTCGGAAACATCGTAGAAGCGGCAGATCAGATTCACCAGGGTGCTCTTGCCCGAGCCGGAATGACCGACCAGACCGATCATCTCGCCGGGACGGATGTCGAGGTCGATGCCGCGCAGGATGGCGCGGTTGCCATAACGGAAATGCACGTTCTGGATTTGGATCGCGCCCGTCACCGGCGGCATCGGCATAGGCTTCGCCGGATCGGGCACGCTGGAGACGTGGTCGAGGATGTCGAAGATGCGCTTGGCGCCGGCGGCGGCCTTCTGGGTGGTCGAGACGATGCGGCTCATCGCGTCCAGCCGGGTATAGAAGCGCGAGATGTAGGCGAGGAAGGCGGTCAGCACGCCGACGGTGATGCGGTCATGGGCGATCAGCCAGATGCCGGACACCCATACCACCAGCACGCCGATTTCGGTGAGTAGCCCCACCGTCGGCGCGAACAGCGACCAGATGCGGTTCAAGCGGTCGTTGACTTCGAGGTTGTGGCGGTTGGCGTCGCGGAAACGCTGCGCTTCGCGCGCTTCCTGTGCGAAGGCCTTGACGACGCGGATGCCCGGAATCGTGTCGGCGAGCACGTTGGTGACCTCGGCCCAGACGCGGTCGATCTGCTCGAAGCCGGTGCGCAGCTTGTCGCGCACGATGTGGATCAGCCAGGCGATGATCGGTAGCGGGATCAGCGTGATCAGCGCCAGCCAGGCATTGATCGAGAACAGGATCACCGCGGTCATCGCGATCATCAGCACGTCGGTGGCGAAATCGAGCAGATGCAGCGACAGAAAGACATTGATGCGGTCGGTTTCCGAGCCGATGCGCGCCAAGAGATCTCCGGTGCGCTTGCCACCGAAATATTCGAGAGAAAGCTTTAACAGATGCTCGTAAGTCATTGTTCTCAAATCAGCACCAATGCGCTCTGAGACGAGTGCCAGAATGTAGGTGCGCGCCCAACCCAAGCCCCAGGCCAGGCAGGCGGCACCGAGCAGGCCACCCAGCAGCCAGCCGACCTTGACCCAGTCGATCGGCGTGCCGTTCTGATAGGGGATCAGTACGTCATCCATCAGCGGCATGGTCAGATAGGGCGGCACCAGGGTCGCGGCGGTCGCCGCCAGGGTGAGCAGAAAGCCGGCGAACAGCATGCCCTGATAAGGTTTGGCGAAGCGCCACAGCCGCAGCAGCACCCAGGTCGAGGGCGGCGTGGAGAGTTCGCGGGCACAGTTGGGGCATTCCTCCTCGTCGGGCGGAATCGGCGCCTTGCAGATCGGGCAGGTCGCGGCGACTGCGGGTGCCGGGGCCGTCCCGCTCACCAGACTGTCGCGCAGGCGGTTGAATTCGCGCTCGAAACGCAGGGCGGCGGGGTTGCGGGCGAGGGTGTAGCGCCAGCGCGCGAGCAGGCGCCGGTCGTCGGTGAGTTCCAGTGTGCCGATGCCGCCATGATCGGAATGCGTCAGCTTCAGCGCCGCCGACAAAGGCCAGACTTTTTCTCCGTCGCGAATCTCGCGCGCCGTGAGTTGGATCAGTCCGGAGCGGAAATTCAGCTGCTCGTCGAGGTCGATTTCGAGGCTGGCGATGACCTGATCGGCGTTTGCAGCGGATTCTGTCTGGCGTAAAGTGGCGGTATCGGTCACGATGACGAAGAAACTGCCGGTCGGAATGGGTGCGAATGATACGGCGTGCCGTCCTGCCAGCGCCGATTTTTATTTTTTTGCACAATGTCAGCTTTTGCTGCATTAACGCGTTACTCGTCCGGAAGTTTCACCCCTACCCCACCAGAATGAAATCCATCGAATTCCTGAAAATCGTGCATTTGCGCGGGCCCAACATGTGGACCTATCGTCCCGTGCTGGAAGCCTGGGTCGACATCGGCGAGCTGGAAGATTCCCCGTCGAACACGCTGCCAGGCTTCACCGAACGGCTCGTTGCCTGGCTGCCCTCCCTGCAGGGACATCGCTGCAGTTACGACGAGGAGGGCGGCTTCATCCGCCGGCTCGAAGAAGGTACCTGGCCGGCCCACATCCTCGAACACGTCACGCTCGAACTGCAAAACCTCGCCGGCATGCCCGGCGGCTTCGGCCGCGCCCGCAGCATGGACACGCCTGGTCACTACAAGGTGGTGGTGCGTGCTTTTCATCCGGAAGTCACCCGCATGGCGCTCCATGCGGCACGCGATCTGGTCATGGCGGCGATCGACGATACGCCTTTCGATGTCGCGGCCACCGTCAAGCGTCTGCACGAGCTGGCCGACCGTCTGCTGCTCGGTCCCAGCACCGCCTCGATCGTCGATGCGGCCGACGCCAAACCGCGGCGCATCCCGCACATCCGCTTGAACGAAGGCAACCTCGTCCAGCTGGGCTACGGTGTCAAGAGCAAGCGCATCTGGACGGCCGAGACGGATCTCACCGGCGCCATCGCCGAATCCATCGCCTGCGACAAGGACCTGACCAAGACCTTGCTGGCCGCCTGCGGCGTGCCGATCCCCGAGGGCCGCATGGTCGACGATCCGGACGATGCCTGGGAAGCCGCGCAGGAAATCGGTGTGCCGGTGGTCGTGAAACCTTATGACGGCAATCATGGTCGCGGGGTTTCCCTCGAACTGATGACCGAAGCGGAAGTTCGTGCGGCGTTCCCCGTCGCCGAACGCGAGGGCGGCGGCGTGATGGTCGAACGCTATGTGCGCGGCGAGGAACATCGTCTGCTCGTCGTCGGTGGAAACTTGGTCGCCGCTTGCAAGGGCGAGAGCATCTACATCACCGGCGACGGCAAATCGACGGTGCGCGAGCTGATCGACAGTCAGCTGAATACCGATCCGCGCCGCGGCGATGCCGAGGAATTTCCGCTCGAAACCATCGACTTCGACAAGGATGCGCTCGTGCAACTGATCCTGAAGCGTCAGGGCTTTTCCGGCGATGACATCCCGGCCGAGGGTCAAAAACTGCTCGTTCAGCGCACCGGCACCTATGCGATCGACGTCACCGACGAGGTGCATCCCGAGACCGCGCAGGTGGCCTGTCTCGCTGCAAAGGTGGTGGGGCTGGACATCGCCGGGATCGACCTGGTGGTCGAAGACGTGTCCCGACCGCTCGACGAGCAACGCGGGGCGATCGTCGAGGTGAATGCCGGCCCCAGCCTGCTGATGCACCTGAAACCCGCGGTCGGCAAGCCCCGGCCGGTCGGCGAGGCGATCGTCGAACACCTCTTCCCGACGGGCGAGAATGGCCGCATTCCAGTGATCGGGGTGAGTGGCAGCCGGGATACCACGCTCGTTGCCCAAATCACTGCCCGCCTGCTGCAGCTTTCCGGTCTGCGCACGGGACTTGCCTGTGCCGAAGGGTTGTTCCTCGAAGACCGCTGCGTCGAGGCGGGCGATTGCGCGCATTGGGAATCGGGCCAGCGTCTGCTGATGAACCGCAGCCTCGAAGCCGCGGTGATCGAGAATTCCCCCGCCATGATCGCTGGTGAAGGGCTGGCCTACGACCGCTGCCAGGTCGGCATCGTCACTGCCATCGACAACCAGGCGCTGATGCCCGAGCACGGCATCACCAACGACGAGCTGCTGTTCAAGGTGATGCGCACCCAGATCGACGTGGTGCTGCCTGGCGGCATCGGCGTGCTCAACGCCGACGACGAGACGACGGCCTCCCTGGCGGATCTGTGCGATGGCGAGGTGATCTTCTTCAGCTGTGAGCCGGCGACGCCGCGGGTGGCCGAACACCGCGCCAAGGGCGGGCGAGCCGTGGTGCTGCGCGACAGCCAAGTCGTGCTGAGCACGACAGCGGTCGAGCTGCCGCTCATCGCCCTCGAACAGATCCCACTGCTGCAGGATTCCCGCGAACATCTCGTCGCCGTGCTGGCCGCGCTGGCCGCCGGCTGGGCGCTGGGCTTGAGCACCGATCTGCTGCGCGCCGGCATCGAAACCTATCGCGCCTTTGCCGACATCTGAACCATCATGGAAATCTTTCGCATCCGTGCCCTGCGTGGCCCGAATCTCTGGTCCCGGCATACCTCGATCCAGGCTCTCGTGCGCTGTGAGGAAAACGAACGTGCGATGAGCCGCCTGCCCGGCTTCGAAGCCCGCATCCGCGCGCGCTTCCCGCAAATCGGTGCGATGCGCCCCATCGGCTATGCCGGCGAGCTGTCGCTCGCCCACGCGGTGCAGTTCGCCACCCTCAACCTGCAGGCCCAGGCGGGTTGCCCGGTGTCCTTCAGCTGCACCGCGCCGACGACCGAAGCCGGGCTCTATCAGGTAGTCGTCGAATACAGCGAAGAGGCGGTTGGCCGGCGGGCGCTGGCACTGGCCGAAACCCTGTGCCGGGCAGCCCTCGATGACACGCCGTTCGATCTCGATGCCGCGCTGGCCGAGCTGCGTTCGCTCGACGAGGACGAACGCCTCGGTCCGTCGACCGGGTCGATCGTCCAGGCCGCCCAGGCGCGTGACATCCCCTGGCGGCGGCTGACCCGTGGCAGTCTGGTGCAGTTCGGCTGGGGCGCGAAACAGCGACGCATCCAGGCCGCCGAAGTCGATCGCACCTCGGCGATCGCCGAATCGATCGCCCAAGACAAGGATCTGACCAAGAACCTACTCCGGGCCGCCGGCGTGCCGGTGCCGGTGGGCAGAGTCGTGGATGACGTCGAGGCCGGCTGGCAGGCGGCGCTGGAAATCGGGCTGCCCGTGGTCACCAAGCCTTATGACGGCAATCAGGGCAAAGGGGTGACGGTCAATATCGTCAATCGCTCCCATTTCGAGATCGCTTTCGCGGCCGCCCAGGAAATCAGCGCGCACGTGCTGGTCGAACGTTTCATCACCGGCTACGACTTCCGCGTGCTGGTCGTCGGCGACCAGATGGTCGCGGCGGCGCGGCGCGAGCCGCCGACGGTGATCGGCGATGGCGTGCATACGGTGCGCGAGCTGGTGGATATCGTCAATAGCGATCCCCGCCGCGGCGAAGGGCATGCGACCTCGCTGACCAAGATCCGCTTCGATGACATTGCCCGGGCGCGGCTCACCGCACAAGGCTTCACCCCCGAATCGGTGCTGCCGAAGGGGGTGCGCGCGGTGCTGCGCAACAATGCCAACCTGTCGACCGGTGGCACCGCGACCGACGTGACCGGCGATGTCCATCCCGAGGTCGCGGCGCGCGCCGTCGCTGCAGCGCGCATGGTCGGGCTGGACATCGCCGGCATCGATGTGATCTGCGAAGACATCGGCCAACCGCTCGAAGTGCAGAATGGCGGCATCGTCGAGGTCAATGCGGCGCCGGGCCTGCGCATGCACCTCGATCCGTCCTATGGCAAGCCGCGCGACGTCGGCAAGGCCGTCATCGAGATGATGTTCCCGCCCAATGAAAACGGCCGCATTCCAGTCGTTGCCGTCTCCGGCACCAATGGCAAGACGACCACGGTGCGGCTGACCGCGCATCTCATTGGCCAGACCGGCAAGCGTATGGGCATGACGCTGACCGACGGCGTCTTTGCCAACGGGCGGTGTATCGACCGCGGCGATTGCAGCGGCCCGAAAAGCGCGAGGAACGTGCTGCTGCACCCGGAAGTGGATGCGGCGGTGTTCGAGGTCGCCCGCGGCGGCATCCTGCGCGAGGGCCTCGGCTTCGACCGTTGCGACGTCGCCGTGGTGACCAATCTCGGCATGGGCGACCATCTGGGGCTGAACTACATCATGACGATCGAGGAACTCGCCGTGGTCAAGCGCGTGATCGTGCAGAACGTCAGTCCCAACGGCATGGCGGTGTTGAATGCCGCCGATCCAAATGTAGCGAAGATGGCCAGCGCCTGTCCGGGCAAGGTGACCTATTTCGCCACCGACCCGCATCATCCGCTGATGATGACGCATCGCGCCCAGGGCAAGCGCGTGATCTTCCGCGAAGGCAATGCGATCGTCTGCGCCGAAGGCCCCCAGATCGAGCGTCTGGAACTCGCCGCGATTCCGCTCACCCGCAATGGCACGATCGGCTTTCAGGTCGAGAACGTGATGGCGGCGGTCGGCGCCGCCTGGGCGTTGGGAATCGACTGGGAGACGATCCGCAGGGGCTTGGCGACCTTCGTCAGTGACGCGAGCACGGCACCCGGACGTTTCAATGTCTTCGACTACCGTGGCGCCAAGCTGATCGCCGACTACGGCCATAACCCGGATGCGATCCGCGCGCTGGTTCAGGCAGTGGATGCACTGCCTGCCAAGCGCCGCTGGATCGTCATCAGCGGTGCGGGTGACCGGCGCGACGAGGACATCATCCGCCAGGGTGAGATTCTCGGCGGCGCCTTCGATGGCGCGATCCTTTATCAGGATGCCTGCCAGCGCGGCCGGGCCGACGGCGAGGTGTTGGCGCTGCTGCGCAAGGGGCTCGCCGGCGCGACGCGAACCAAGGAAATCGAGGAAATTCGCGGCGAATTCCTCGCCATCGACACCGCGCTCGCCAAACTGCAACCCGGCGATCTGTGTCTGATCCTGATCGACCAGGTCGAGGAGGCGCTGGCGCACATCGCGAAGCGTATCGCGGAAGCGAAGGGCTGAGCTGGGGCCGGCGGACTCCCGGGCGCCAATACCTCTCGCAAAGTCGGCGCTGGTGAAACGGCACCCGGCTTTCACACCGGCTTGATCTCGCCCCCCAACGCGACGAGCAGGTCGTCGAACATCCGGGCCAGCTCGCCGGCCATCAGCGCGAAATCGGCGTCGAACTGATCGTCGGCGCCTGCGGCCGCTTTTTCAGACTGCTCCTTGAGCACGTCGAGGAAGGCGAGCCGCTTGATGGCGAGCTTGTCGGTCAGCACGAAGGAAATCTTGTCGTTCCAGGTGAGCCCCAGCCGGGTGACGAGCTTGCCCGCGGCGATGTGCGCGGCGATCTCCGGCCCGCCGATGTCGTGATGAACGTAGCGGATCGCCGATTGCGAACGGCTCGCGGCGCGCAGCTCGAGATCGCTGTCGAAGGAAAATCCGGCGGGCGGCTCCTGGGCGGCGAGCCAAGCCGTCATCGCGGCTGACGGGGAAACCTGGGTTTGCAGCGGTCGCGGGGCGAGGTCGTCGATGGTGGTGAGCAGCACCTCCATGAATTCGTCGGCGCGTGCATCCGAGCCGGCATCGACTACCAGCCACCCATGCAGCGGATCGATCCAGGCCCAGGTGGTGCGGCGCTGCGAAAACGCCTTGGGCAACAATTCCTCCATCACCCGCTCGTAGAGGTCGCGCATTTCCTTGCGCCCGACCTTGCGGCCCTGCTCCCGTTCGATGATGGCGGCGCGCTCCTGGGCGGTCTGGCGGATCACCGTGGCGGGCAAGAGCTTTTGTTCGACACCCAAGGCCAGCAGCCACTGCCCTCCGACGGCATGGACGAAAGCGCCTTCCTGACGGGGGAATACCCAGCCGCGGCTCACCATTTCGAAATTTCCGCAGTGGGTGAGCGGGCGTCGGGCGAGACGGGTATCGACATCCGCCAGGTCGAGCCCGATGCCGCGTGGCAGACGATAAAGACGCAAGTTCCTGAACCACATGATGGCAATTCCCGAAAAAGCGCGCAGGATACCCGGCCAGCCAGCGCTTGGAAAACCTCCCCGAAATGGCGATGATTTGATATGTTTACGCCCCGTGCTGCTTTGCAGCAACGATAATTTGTCCAATAAGGAAATGCAGAAGAAGGCATCATTCATTCTGCGTTTCCATCAACCGGGAGTGGAAACAATGGCTAGCAAGAAGTTCGTCTATGCCTTCGAGGAAGGCGACGGCAAAAACAAGATGCTGTTGGGCGGGAAGGGGGCGAACCTCTGCGAAATGACGCAGATCGGCCTCAACGTACCGCCCGGCTTCACGATCACCACGGAAGCCTGTTTGGCCTACCTCGAACATGACGAGCTGCCCAAGGGCGCTTGGGAGGAAATCCTCGAACACATGAAGGCGCTCGAGAAAAAGACCGGCAAACAGTTCGGCGGGGCAGCCAATCCCTTGCTCGTCTCGGTGCGTTCCGGCTCGGCGATGTCGATGCCGGGCATGATGGACACGATCCTCAATCTGGGGCTCAACAAGACCACGTTGCAGGGCTTGATCAAGCTCACCGACAATCCGCGCTTCGGTTACGATGCCTATCGGCGTTTCATCCAGCTGTTCGCGAAGATCGCGCTGGGGCTGGAGGACAAGCCCTTCGACGAGGCGATGCTGGCGATGAAGCAGAAGGTCGGCGTCAAGCAGGACGTCGATCTGAAAGCCGAACACCTCGCCGAACTCTCCGAACAGTTCCTGCAGATCGTCAAGGATCACACTGGCAAGCCCTTCCCGGAAGATCCGTACAAGCAGCTCGAGATCGCCATCGGCGCAGTGTTCCGCTCCTGGAACGGCAAGCGTGCGGTCGATTACCGCAAGCAGTTCAAGATTACCAAGGAAATGGCCAACGGCACCGCCTGCAACATCGTCACGATGGTGTTCGGCAACATGGGCAACGATTCCGGTACCGGCGTGGGCTTCACGCGCAATCCGGGCACCGGCGAGAACCAGATCTATGGCGAATATCTCGTCAATGCGCAGGGCGAGGATGTGGTGGCCGGCATCCGCACGCCGAAACCCATCGCCGAGATGGAACAGGACATGCCGGAGATCTACCGCCAGCTGCTCGAGCTGCGCAACCGGCTCGAAGCGCACTACAAGGAAGTGCAGGATTTCGAATTCACCATCGAGCGAGGCACGCTTTACTGCCTGCAGACCCGCAATGGCAAGATGAATGCGGCGGCGATGGTGCGCACCTCGGTCGACATGTTCAAGGAAGGGCTGATCACCAAGGAAAAGGCGCTGCTGCGGGTCGATCCGGCGATGCTCGAACAACTGCTGGTGCCCCAGCTGTCGCCGAATTTCAAGGGCAAGCCGCTCGCCACCGGCCTGCCGGCCTCACCCGGCGCCGCTTCGGGCAAGATCGTCTTCGACGCCGACACGGCGGAGGCTCGCGGCAAGGCGGGTGAGAAGATCATCCTGGTACGCGAAGAGACCAAACCCGAGGATATCCATGGCTTCTTCCAGGCGCAGGGCATCCTGACGAGTCGCGGCGGCAAGACTTCACACGCCGCGGTGGTCGCGCGCGGCATGGGCAAGCCCTGCGTCTCCGGCTGCGAAGCGATCCACATCGACGATGTCAACCGCCAGGCGACCATCGGCGATACCACGCTGCAGGAAGGCGATGTGATCACCATCGACGGCAGCACGGGTAACGTCTATGCGGGCGAGGTGCCCACCGTGCAGGCCGAGTTCAACAAGGACATGGCGACGCTGCTCAAATGGGCCGACCAGGTCGCCCGTCTGAAGGTGATGGCCAACGCCGACACGCCGGAAGATGCGCTGCGCGCGCGCGAGTTCGGCGCGATGGGCATCGGCCTGTGCCGCACCGAGCGCATGTTCAACGCCACCGACCGGCTGCCGATCGTGCAGGAGATGATCCTCGCCGAAACGATCGAGGAACGCCAGGCGGCGATCGACCGCCTGCTGCCGATCCAGCGCGCCGACTTCAAGGCGATCTTCAAGGCGATGCGCGGCCTGCCGGTCACCGTGCGCCTGATGGATCCGCCGCTCCATGAGTTCCTGCCGACGGCCGCGCAACTCGAGCTGGAAATCGCCCACCTGCACCATTTGCGGGATTCCTTGAAGGCGCTCGAAGAGCTGCCCGAGACCTTGAAGCTCCTCAACCCGAAGCTCTACATGCAGTATGCCGATGGCCTGACCAAGTTGTCGCGCAGCATGACCGAGTTCAAGGACAGCCATCTCGAAGAGGACGTGATCCAGAAGAAGGAAAAGACCCTCAAGAAGGTGCGTCAGCTTGCCGAGGTCAACCCGATGCTCGGCCATCGCGGCGTGCGGCTGGGCATCAGCTACCCCGAGATCTACTCGATGCAGATCCAGGCGATCCTCGAAGCCGCCGCGCTGTGCGCCAAGGAGGGCATCGAGGTCTATCCGGAAATCATGGTGCCGCAGGTGGCGACGGTCGAGGAACTGGTGCGCATCCACGGCTATGTGAAGCGCATCCACAAGGTGGTCGAACTGACCCACGGCATCAACGTCGGCTACAAGTTCGGCAGCATGCTCGAAGTGGTGCGTGCCTGTCTGCGTGCCGGCCGCATGGCGGAGGATGCCGAATTCTTCAGCTTCGGCACCAACGACCTCACCCAGGCGACATTCTCGTTCTCGCGCGAGGATGCCGAGAACAAGTTCCTGCCGCACTACACCGAGGTGGGCATCCTGCAGGACAACCCGTTCGAGGTGCTCGACCAGAAGGGCGTCGGCGAGCTGATGAAGCTCGCCGTCACCGAGGGTCGCAAGACGCGTCCCGAACTCAAGGTGGGCATCTGCGGCGAGCATGGCGGCCATCCGGCTTCGATCCATTTCTGCCACAAGATCGGGCTCACTTATGTTTCCTGCTCCGGTCCGCGCGTGCCGATCGCGCGGCTGGCCGCGGCCCAGGCGGCGCTGCTCGATCAGGGTGGCGAAGTGACGAAGAACGCCTGATCTCTGTCGTGCCGCCTGCGCCAGACTCGGCGCTGGTGGCACGGCACATGGTTTATCCTTGCAGCTTCCCGACAGCCGAGGATAAGCCATGTTTACGATCGAAATCGTTGCCGACGTCGTCTGCCCCTGGTGCTTCATCGGCACCCGGCGGCTGGTGGCCGCCGTCGACCTGATCCGCAGTGAACGGCCCGACTTCCAGTATCGCAAGCACTGGTTGCCGTTCTTCCTCAATCCAGATACCCCTCCCGAAGGCGAGCCGTATCTTCCATTCCTGGAAAAGAAGTTCGGCGGACGGGAGAAAGTCGAGCAACTCTGGGCGCGCGTCCGCGAAGCCGGCCGCGCCTGGGGTATCGATTACGCGTTCGAGAAGATCCAATATCGCGCCAACACATTGAAGGCCCACCGGTTAGTTCATTACGCCCAGACGGTCGCTCCCGATCCGGCAAAGATCGACGCGCTGATCGAGCGGCTCTATGTCGCCCAATTCCAGCGCGGCGAGCACATCGGCGACATCGACGTGCTGACCGCCTGCGCCGCCGAGTGCGGTTACGACGGCCCGACCATTCGCGCCTATCTCGCCTCGAACGCCGACGAGGAGGGGGTGAAGCAAAAGGCCGCCGAGGTGCAGGCAATGGGCATCAACCAGGTGCCGACCTTCATCCTGCCGAACCGGCAGATCATCGTCGGCGCCGAGGATCCGGCGATTCTGGCCGACGGCATCAGGAAAGCGCTCGCCCTCGGATGAACGACGCCGACTATATGGGCATTGCGCTCGAGCTGGCGCGTGAGGCCGCCAGGCTCGACGAGGTGCCGGTCGGCGCGATCGTCGTCCGCGACGGCGCGATCATCGGCCGCGGCTTCAACCAGCCGATCTCCCGCCACGACCCGACTGCCCATGCCGAGGTGATGGCGCTTAGGGATGCGGCGGCGCGGCTCGGCAATTACCGCTTGCCGGGCTGCACGCTGTATGTGACGCTCGAACCCTGCGCAATGTGCATCGGCGCGATTTTCCACGCTAGGATCGCGCGGGTGGTCTTTGGCGCACGCGATCCGAAGACCGGCGCAGCCGGCAGCGTGATCGACCTGTTTGCCGAAGAGCGTCTGAATCACCACGCCGAAGTGGTCGGTGGGGTGCGGGCCGTGGAATGCGGCGCGTTGCTGTCAGCCTTTTTTGCCGCCCGGCGGCAGAAGACGGAAGTGGCCTGATGCACATCCGCATCAGCCTGCCTGCCCAGACCCTCGAACTGTTTGCTGCGAATGGTGAGCTGCTGCGGCGTTACAGCGTCTCTACCGCGGGAAAAGGCGCCGGCGAGCAGCGTGGCAGTTTTTGCACGCCACGCGGCAAGCACATCATCCGCGCGAAAATCGGCGCGGGTGCGCCGGCAAACACGGTGTTCGTGCGCCGCCGGCCGACCGGCGAACTCTGGACGCCGGAACTCGCCGCCGCGCATCCGGGGCGGGACTGGATCCTGACGCGCATCCTCTGGCTGTCCGGTTGCGAACCGGGCAAGAATCGACTCGGCGAGGTCGATACGATGCGCCGCTACATCTACATCCACGGCAGCCCGGACACCGTCGCGATGGGCGTTCCCGCATCCCACGGCTGCATCCGCATGAGGAACGCCGACATCATCGAGCTGTTCGAGCTCGTGCCGCCTTACACCGTAGTGGAAATCATCGCGTAACGATAGCGCCGCCGCTCGCCTTTCACGCCGCCAGGCAGCCAGCTTTGCTCGTCGAAAGTCACGACGCCGCCGGCACTCACGGTCAGCACGGTCGAGCTCCGCGTCCCATAGTCCGTGCCCCGGATGAAGGCCGCCGACAGGAGTCGTTCCCATTCGAGCGGCACGCCGGTGGCGGGCAGTGTGTGATCAGGGTGGGTGCGGTCGTCGCGCAGCAATGCCCACAGCCTGTGTTCGTCGGGAAGATGGGCCAGCGCGGCTTCCAGTGCCGTCTTGCCAGCGCCGACTTTCGGCCAGGGCGTGTCGAGCAGCGCGTTCGACAGGCCGTAGAGTCCCGGCGCCAGCTCGTGGCGCTCGTGCGTCACGTTGCTGAAGGCGACCAGCCGCCGACCGTCGCCGAGCAGCAGGTTGAAGCCGTTGTAATCATCGGGTGCGAGGGTATCGAGATAGGCATCGATGTCGGCTTCGCCGCAGAGGAAATCGGCGACCAGACGACCGCGTGACGGTGCATAGGGCTGATGATTGGCCGGATCGCGAAAATTGGTCAGCGCCGCGAAACGCCCCGCCCGCGTGATGCCCAGCCAGGTGCCGCCACCAGCGAGGTCACGACCGGCGAGCACCTGTGGGTGATCTTCCCAGAAGGCCGCCGGTGCGGTGGCCCGCACATGAAACTCGTCACGGTTGGCCGCCACCACGAGCGGGAACTCGGAATGGGCATGCCAGGCGACGAGGATCAGGCACATGACTCAGTCCACGGTATAGGGCAGAGGCAGGCGTTCGGCTTTCGGACCGTCGGGCGACCCGACATGCACGGCATCGGCTTCCATGCCCGAGGACTGCACGACGAGCAGCGCCTCGAAACCGCCTTCGGGTGCCGGCGCGCACAGCACGATGCTGCCGCAGTGCTGGTCGCCCGCTTCGGGCGTGAAGACGTTCGTGCCCGGCGGAAAGGCCCGATCGAGCCTTACCCGATACATGCGGCGTTTGACCTTGCCGAGATATTGCGTGCGGGCGACGATTTCCTGGCCAGGATAACAGCCCTTCTGGAAACTGACGCCACCGACGGCCGGCAGCTCGTAATTGACCATCTGCGGGGTAAACAGCTCCTGCGTCGCCGCCACGATGCGTGGGATGCCGGCGCGAATCTCGGCCAGATGCCATCGGGCGAGTTCGCCGCTCTGTTCTGCTGCCGGCAGGTCGGCACCGGCGGGAAGGGCGAGGACCGCCCGTCCGGCATCGAGGCGGATTACCGTGCCGCCTTCCCATGGCGCGGTCGTCATCGGCTCGGCCGGACCGATGTCGCCGCCAAGCACGCCGATCAGCTTGCGCTCAGCGCTGACGTCGCTCAGCTTGACCTTGCTGCGCAGGATGTACATCGAGAGTTTCTTCAGGATACCCGGCAGGATGTCGGCCGAGAGCAGCAGAAGAAAATCCGGACCCTCGCGCCAGATCAGGAAGCTGGCGATCATGCGGCCCTTGGCGGTGCACAGTGCCGCATGACGCGCGCCATTGGTCGGCAGGTGGTTGATGTCGTTGGTCAGCAGGTTGTGCAGGAAGCTTGCGGCTTCCTCGCCGCTGGCGCGGATCAAGCCGTGGTCGGAAAGCGGAATGAAGGTACTCTGGCTCATGCAAAATCCCCAATCATTGAAGCGGCTATCATAGCCGCCTCGTATGCGACTGCTCAAACGCTTATTATGGCTGGCCTTCCTGCTCGCGGCGGCTTTCGCCGGCTGGCTGGCCTGGTTCGCATCTGCGGCCATCCCCTTGCAACTCAACCCCGACGGGGTGGTGGATTTCGACATCCGTCCCGGTCTTGGACTCAAAGGGGCGGCTCAGGTGATGGCAGAGGCCGGTGTCGGCATCCGGCCGTGGCAATTCGCGCTGCTCGGCCGGCTGGCCGGCCGCGACCGTAACATCCAGGCCGGCGCTTACGAAATCGGCGCTGGCATCACGGCATGGCAACTGCTCGAAAAGCTCACCGCCGGCGACGTGACCCAGAGCCAGATCGTCATCGTCGAGGGAAAGACTTTCCGGGACATGCGCAGGTTGATCGACGCCCATCCCGATCTGCGTCACGACAGCAAGGAGCTGACCGAAACCGAGATCCTGCAGCGCATCGGCGCGACCGAAACGCATCCCGAAGGCCGCTTCTTCCCGGATACCTACCTGTTCGCCCGTCGTTCGAGCGATCTCGACATCTATCGGCGCGCCTACCGCGCCATGGAGCGCCGCTTGGCCAGCGCCTGGGAAAATCGCGATCCTTCAGTGCCTTATCGTAACCCAGGCGAGGCGCTGATCATGGCCTCGATCATCGAAAAGGAAACCGGCCTCGCCGTCGACCGCGGCAAGATCGCCTCGGTGTTCGTCAATCGTCTCAAACTCGGCATGCCGTTGCAGACCGACCCAACCGTGATTTACGGCCTCGGCGAGAAATTCGACGGAAACTTGAGGAAGCGCGATCTAGAGGCCGACACCCCCTGGAACACTTATACCCGCAGCGGCTTGCCACCGACGCCGATCTGTCTGCCGGGCATGGCCGCGATCGATGCGGCACTGCATCCCCCGAAGACCGATTTCCTCTACTTCGTCGCCCGCGGGGATGGTTCCAGCGTGTTTTCGCGCACGTTGGAGGAGCATAATCGCGCGGTAGCCAAATACCAGTTGGGAAAAAAGTGACGGGAAGGGGCAAATTCATCACGCTCGAAGGCATCGACGGCGCCGGCAAGAGCACGCATCTCGCCTGGCTGGTCGATTTCCTGCGTAGCCGCGGGCGTACCGTCGTCCAGACGCGTGAGCCGGGCGGCACGCCGCTGGGGGAGAAGCTGCGAGAACTGTTACTTAGCGAGCCGATGCATCTCGAAACCGAGGCTCTTCTGATGTTCGCCGCCCGTCGCGAACATCTCGAGCGGGTGATCTGGCCGGCCCTCGAGCGCGGCGACTGGGTGGTCTGCGATCGTTTCACCGATGCGAGCTTCGCCTACCAGGGCGGCGGGCGGGGTCTGTCCCACGACAAGATCCAGCAACTGGAAAACTGGGTACAAGGTGGTTTCCAGCCCGATCTGACGCTCCTGTTCGATCTGCCGGTCGAGATCGCGATGCAGCGCATAGCCGGCGCCGCACGGCAGCTCGACCGTTTTGAACAGGAGCAGCGAGATTTCCACGAGCGCGTGCGCGCCGCCTACCTCGACCGGGCGCGACAGATGCCCGAGCGGGTGAAGGTGATCGATGCCCGTATGAACTGTGCACGTATTCAGAATGAACTTGAAAATATATTCTCAACTTATTGATGATATTGAATGATCAGATCTGGAGAAGTCTGACGGGCGAGGGGGTGCGCCTGCCCCATGCCCTGCTGTTTGCTGGTCCGGCCGGGGTTGGGAAACGGGAACTGGCGGAAGCATTGGCGGCCCGGCTTCTTTGTGAAACGCCGCGTGGCGCCCATGAGCCTGCCTGTGGTCGCTGCCCTTCCTGCGTGATGATGGCCAATGGCCAGCATCCAGACTTTCGGCTCGTGCAGCCCGAAGCCGACAGCGCGGCCGAGGAGGGCGAAAACCAGGGTGAAGCGGAAAAGAAAAAAGCCAGTCGCCAGATTCGCATCCAGCAGATCCGCGAGCTGGAAGACTTCTTCCACGTCGGTGGCCATCGCGGCGGCGCGCGTGTGTGCGTGATCGATCCAGCCGAAGCAATGAACCCGATCGTGGCGAACTCTCTTCTCAAGATACTCGAAGAACCTTCTCCATCTTTTTATTTCATAATGATTTCTCATCGATGGCGCAATCTCTTGCCGACCCTCCTGAGCCGTTCGCGGCGCGTGATGTTCGGCCCTCAGCCCCTCGAACAAAGCCGGCGTTGGCTGGAAGAGCAAAAACTTGCAGGGGAGGCGAAATGGCTGCCATTTTTTGGTCATGCCCCGCTCCAGCTCTTCGATGCCGTTCGCAGCGGCCGACTGAAGGCCCTGGAAAAGTTGGTGAATGATTTGGAGCGGCCTGTCGAACCGCTCGCGCTCGCGGCGCGCTGGGAAGGGCTCGTGAAAGAGGGTGCAGGGCTCAGCATCGAGGATCTGGTCGTCACCGTGCAAAAATGGCTCCACGACCTTGGCATGTGCCGGGTCGGCCACGCACCACGCTATTTCGACCGCAATGCCATTGCGCCACTCGCACAGAAAACCACGTTGCCCGCATTGGTCCGCGCCCAACAGCAAATAGCCCAATTACGCGCCTGGGCCAATCACCCACTCAATCCGCGACTCTTTCTCGAAGACCTTTGCGTGCGAGCATTCAAGCCGCTCAATTCATGAACACGCCGCTCGTCGATTCCCATTGCCACCTCGATTTTCCCGAGCTTGCGGGAAATCTCGACAGCCTTCTGGCCGCCATGGCGCAGGCGGGCGTCGGCTGGGCGCTGTGCGCCGGCGTCACCTTGGAGCGTTTTCCGGCGATGCTGGCGCTCGTCCGTTCGGCGCCCAACCTCTTTGCCGCTGTCGGTGTGCATCCGGATACGGAATCTTCGGCACGAGAACCGGATATCTCAGCTTTGACCGAACTTGCCAATGATCCGAAGGTCGTGGCAATTGGCGAAACCGGTCTCGATTATTATCGCCTCAAGGGTGATCTGGAGTGGCAACGCGAGCGTTTTCGTACCCACATCCGCGCCGCCCGGATCTGCGGCAAGCCGCTGATCATCCACACCCGCTCGGCCGCGGCCGATACTCTGGGCATCTTGAAAGAGGAGGGGGGAGAGGCGGTCGGCGGCGTCTTCCATTGCTTCACCGAAAGCGCCGAGATCGCCCGCGCCGCGCTCGATCTCGGGTTTTACATCTCGTTCTCGGGCATCGTCACCTTCAAAAATGCGCTCGAACTCAAGGAAGTCGCAAAAATGGTGCCGCTCGACCGGATGCTCGTCGAAACCGATGCCCCCTATCTCGCTCCGGTGCCCTACCGTGGCAAGGTGAATCAGCCTGCCTATGTGCGGTTTGTCGGCGAAGAGATCGCCCGGCTGCGCGGGCAGGACCTCGATGCGATCTGTGCAGCCACGACCGAGAATTTCTTTAAGCTTTTCAGCCATGCCAGCCGATGAGAGCGCAGCCGATGAAAAAATACCTGATCCTGTTACTCGTGCATGTCTTGCTTGTCTTTCCCGCCGTCGCCGGCGTGTATGAAGACATCCTGCACGCGGCCGAGCAGAACGAGACCGACAAGGTGATCGACCTGTTGCGGCGCGGCATGGATGTCAATACCACCGATGCCCAGGGCAACACGCTGCTGATGATCGCCGCCCGCGAAAACAATCTGGAACTGGCGCGCTTTCTGCTCGACAACCGTGCCAACCCCAACCGCCGCAACCGTTACGGCGACACCGCATTGATGCTCGCCACCCTGCGCGGCCATGAGGCGGTTGCCAAACTGCTGCTCGACCGCAAGGCCGATCCGAACACGCCGGGCTGGACGGCGCTGCATTACGCCGCCTTCGAAAACCGCCCGCGAATCGCCGCGCTTTTGTTGGCCGCCGGCGCACAGGTGAATGCCGTGGCCCCAAACGGCTCCACCGCCTTGATGCTGGCGGCCAAACGCGGTCATCTGGAAATGGTGCGTCTGCTCGTCGGTGCCGGCGCGGAGCTCAACGAAATCGACAGCCAGGAAGGCACTGCGCTCGACATGGCCCGTAAGGCGAATCACACCGAGATCGTCGAGTTTTTGCAACGAGCCGGGGCTCGCTGATGAAAAAAACCTTATCAGCTGAAAGGGTTTCGCTTATATTTCCAATTTATGAACGAGTCATTGGTCCACAAGCCTATTTACGAACCGTTCGTTCCGCCGCTGGATGACTGGCAACCGGCTTTTTTCGATTGTCACGGCAGGCTCTGCCCTGTGTTGCCGTCCGCCGCGCATGCCGAACGTTATCTCGACTTCCTCAAACACCGGATCGCGCGGCAGCCCGCCGATCTGCTCGCCCACGTCCGGCGCATATTGCTCGCCCGCGAGTACCGGCAAAAAAAGGTTACCGCGGAAGCTTTGCAGGATCTATTCCGCGTGTTGGGAGACAGGGGAGCGGGCTTGCGCGCCCGCCTGCTCACGCTGTGTTTTCCACTGCTCGATAGCCAGAGTCTGAAGGGGTTGAGGCAATCCGCTGGTGCGTCCCGGCCTCTTCCCCCAGCCATCGTGATCCGTCAGGCCAATCGAGGAATCCCCACAAGTCAATCAGAGGGCGGGAATGCCACACTGTTGGCCGAGGCGCTGGATCATTTGGAGGCCGGGCAAGTCGATGAGGCACGCTCTTTGCTCGAAAAATACCTGCCAGCCAATCCGGGCGACGTCGGGGCGACGCGTCTTTTGCTGGACATCTACCGACGCGCACGCGATTACTCGGCAATGACGAGCATGAGAAAACAGATCGAGCCACTGCCAGAAGCCGTGCGCCCTCTCTGGGAAGCCACTGATGTTTCCCGCTAAGCTGTCATGAAACGCAAGACGCTGCCATTGACGGTCGACCTGTTGGGTGTCAATGAGCGGATGCGCAATACCTTTGCGATGGCCTTTGCCGGACCGGCGAAGGCCATGGCCCGCTTGGCCGATGGTGGCAGAGCCGACTTGGTGATCATCGATGCCGATAGCGTCGGTGCCCGGGAGCTTTGGCAGGCATTTCATGAAAAACGCCCCACCTGTCCGGCCATCGCCATTTCTGCCGCGGGCATCGAGCTGGAAGGCGTCGCAGCAACAATTGCCAAGCCAATCAGGATCGAACAGCTGATCGAAACCATTCGGCGACTGGCCGAACAGATCGAATCGGATTCGCAGAAAACTCCACCCCTGCCCACATCAGCCTCGATCGCCGCGCCTGTTGTCGCTCCATCTCCGGGGCTGGTGGCGGAAACAGAAGGCGAGGAGAAGACACAAAGGATTCCCACCTTGCGCCTGCAGCAAAGGGAACCCGAGACAGGCGAATCGCCGGCAACTCCTCCCGGGAAGGATCTTTCAGCGGTATGCGGTACGGCCGAAGACATCGATTGCAACGACGAAGCACAGGTAAGCAAACTGTTCTTGTCGCTCGAAGGTCGTTTGCTCGCAGCGCTGCAGATGGTGCTCGCAGAAGCGAAGCAGGACGATCAACCGATCGCTCTCAGATACAAAGAAAACACGCTTGCTATTTTTCATCCACGCGGACAAGCAGTGGCCGTGCCGGTTGGCGATGCCTCGCTCCAGCGTTTGAGCCAAGTGGCGTTTCCCGATGGGATGCTGTTTTTCGAGAAACTACCAGGCAATGGCGCCTCCGCGCCGGGGCCGATGGCCGTCCATCCGGACGTCCTGCTCTGGAAGGTGGCGGCCTGGACTTATCGTGGCAGATTGCCGACCAATCTGCCGCCGAACGTGCGGGTCTATCTGCGACACTGGCCCAACCTCACCCGCCTCTTGGAACTGCCGGATGCGATGCGCATCGCCGCACTGTTGAATGAGCAACCGATGAGCATGGGCCGGGTTGCCGAAGCCCTGCAGATTCCGCAACGCCACGTCTTTGCATTTTGCGCCTGTGCTCACACGATCGGCCTGCTCGATCTCGCCAAACGCGCCGCCGATCACCTGATCGAGCCGCCTCCAGCGCCGCCGGAACACGGAGAACGCCAATTCCTCGGCCGCATCATGCACTATCTGAAAGGGCTGATGACGCGATGAGCCAAGCCGCCCATGCCTTGCCGCCAGGCACACTGCTGCACGAATACCGTATCGACGGCGTGCTGGGCGTCGGTGCCTTCGGCATCACTTACCGGGGCTGGGACACGCACCTGAACATCCCGGTAGCGATCAAGGAATACTTTCCGGCTGACCTGGCGATACGCAAAGGCGAACGTGTCACGCTCAAATCGGCGGCAGACGAAGAGCTTTACCACTTCGGCCTCGAAGCCTTCGTCAGCGAGGCACGCATCCTCGCCCGCCTCAAGCATCCGAACATCGTGCGTATTTCGCGTTACTTCAACGCGCATGGCACGGCCTATTTCGTGATGGATTACGAGGAAGGAACGACGCTGGCGATGATTGCTCGCAGCCGGAAAGAGGGTTTCGATGAAACCTGGCTGCGCGGCATTTTCGTACCCTTGCTGGAAGGATTGCGCGCCATCCATGCCCAGAAATATCTGCATCGCGACATCAAACCGGGCAATATTTATATCCGCCAGGACGGGGTGCCGTTACTGATCGATTTCGGTGCGGCGAAACTTGAGTTCGGCGCCGCCACGAACTACGGTTACTGCGCATTGACGCCTGGTTATGCGCCGCTCGAACAATATGAGGATGGTGGAGTGCAGGGGCCGTGGTCGGATCTCTATGCCTTGGGGGCGACCCTGCGGCGTTGCATCACCGGCAAGCGGCCCGTGGATGCGAAAACCCGCTTGTTGGCGGTAGAGCAGGGGCTGCCGGATCCCATGGCGCCTTTGGCGAAAATCGCGGCAGGCCGTTATTCATCTGGCTTTCTTGAAATCATCGACAGCCTGCTGGCGCTGCGTCCGGAGCAGCGGCCAGCGAGTGTCGGTGCGGTTCTCGCCCAGCTTGAAACTGGCGAGGCCGCTGGCGCGGTGACCTCGACCATCGTGCCGTATGTGCCGCGCCAGCACATGCGCAACCACAAGATCCTGTTCATTGGGCCGGTCGGTGTCGGGAAGACGACTGCCATCGGCGCCTTGAGCGATGTGCCCGTGGTCGGCACCGATCAGACTGCCTCTGACATGACCCGATCGAGAAAGGAGAAGACCACCGTCGCGTTCGACTACGGCATCATGAACATCGGGCCAAACGAGCGAGTCCATCTGTATGGCGCACCAGGGCAGGAGCGTTTCGATTTCATGTGGGAAATCCTCAAAAAGGGCGTCTTGGGGCTGGTGATCCTGATCGACAACTCGCGCCCTTCGCCGCTCGACGATCTGGCGTTTTATCTGAAATGGTGTGCCGATGCCGTCGGCTCAGCGACGAAAATCGTCATCGGCGTCAATTTCATGGCGCTCGACCAACCTCACGACCTGGAGAGCTATTACCGTTTCCTGCTCGACGAAGCACGTGTACCCAAAATCAAGCCACCGGTGTTCGAAATCGACGCCCGCAACAAAACGGATGTGGTCATGCTGATCCAGGCGCTGCTGGTGACGATCGACCCTGGTGTGCAGGATTACGAATTGTGACTGACAACTCGGGCTTTTTCCCGCAACCGAAATTGGCACCCATGCCATCATGACGATCGTATTAACATACGCTATTTCTGAAGATTGGATCGATCATGCCTGATTACACCCTCAACTCTGGGGTTTATGTGAACGTCACGCCAGCGGGTGTCTATCGCGCCGTCGCCGGCAATCAGAATGATGCCGCCCGCGCACTGATTGGACGCTTGCTGTCCCTGCCTGAGACACCGTTGCTGGATCAGGCAAATCTGGCGGAACTCGCTGGTGGCAGCAGCGAAGCCGATTTCGTCGAGCTGCTCTATCGCCTACAGGAACTCGGCTGGCTGGCCGGCAGCAAAGACCGTCGCGAGGCTCCGGATCTCAACATGGAGCGGGATGTCCCACGCTTGCTCGCTGAACTGTCAGGCGCCGGCAAAGCTTTGCTTGCCGATTCGCAGGGTTTTTATCTCGCCAATGTCGGCTTCGTACACGAGGTTGTCGAGGAATTGGCGGCATTGGCGGCCTCCATCGCTTCATTACAGGCGCGCCATAGTGGCCTGCTCGACAAGAACTTACGGCTTCCACCGGGCGGTTGGGCGGCAGTCGATGCCGCCGGCAATGGCCAGCTCGGTTTCTGGCCACTGCTCATTGGTAACCAGAAGTTCGTATTATCGATCGCCGGTACACCGGCATTCGACCGTCCGGCGTTCGTCGATCTGGTATGGTGGCTGTCGCGCCGATATGCCGCACTCGATTTCGTATCCACATAGACAAGGAGACTTTCACATGCGTGAGGAAATGTTGCGTGCCGTGCTCAGTGATTTGAACGGCAGTTCGGCCGATATCATCGGCTCCGCGGTCGTTTCGACCGATGGCCTGATGATTGCCAGCCTGTTGCCGGCCAACCTCGACGAAGACCGCGTCGGCGCGATGAACGCGGCGATGCTGACGCTCGGCGATCGCAGCGCGAGTGAACTGGGCTGCGGCGCGCTCGAACAGGTGATGGTGAAAGGCAAGGAGGGCTACATTCTGATGATCCATGCTGGCGAGGACGCCGTGCTGTCGGTGGTGGCACGCCCTGGGGCCAAGCTCGGACTGATTTTCCTCGATGCCAAGCGTGCAGCCGAAAGCGTCAGCAAATTGCTGTGAGGTCGCCTTAACATGCGCGACATGACGCTTGCCGATCTTCACGGCGAAAGCGGCGAGGAGCATTGGCTCACCTATTACGACGGCTTCCGGCGACGGGTGTTCGTCACGCACCGTGAAGTGCCCTTTCCGGAGGGCAAATTGATCGTTTCGCGTACCGATCCATCCGGGGTGATCACCCACGCCAACCAGGCTTTCGTCGACATGTCCGGCTATAGCGAAGATGAACTGGTAGGGGAGCAGCATTACATCCTGCGCCATCCCGACATGCCCGCAGTGGCTTTCAAGGGGTTGTGGGACACGATCAGCCAAGGAAAGAAGTGGCACGGCTATGTGAAAAACCTGCGCAAGGATGGGGCGTTTTACTGGGTATACGCCACCGTCGTGCCCAATATCCGGGATGGACGTATCGTCAGCTATACCTCCGTGCGCCGCAAACCTTCACGCCGCAAGATCGAGGAAATGGCCGCCCTCTACAAGAGCTTGCTGCAGGAAGAGCAGGGGAATCGCCAATGAAATACACCCTCACCCTGAGCCCCGATTTCAACACCAAGTATCTGGCCGGCTGGTTCGTCCTCAACACCAGGCTGCAAAAGCAGCTTGGCCTGCCGCTCCATCTCGACCTGTTCACCGATTTTTCTGCCTGTCATGCCGCGATCGACGCGGGCAAGATCGACCTGATCTACGCCAACCCTGCCGACGGGGCAATGCTCCTACGCGAGAAACAGTTCGTGCCGGTGGTGCATCCGAGAATGCGGCCCGACGAAACCATCATCGCCGTACCGGTCGACAGTCCAGTCAACCGCATCGAGGATTTCCGTCCGGACTTGCGTGTTGCCGCCACCGACGATCCGGAAATCAACATGATCGGGCAGATCCTGCTGGAACCGGCCGACATCACGCCGGCCGACATCCAATACCAACGCTGCGAGAATTATGTGCTGGTCGCCAAGGCCCTGATGAATGGCCAAGCCGATGCCGGATTCTTCCTCGCCGAGACCTTTGCCGAACTCTCGCCGACGATCCGCAACAGGCTACGCGTGATCCTGAAAAGCCAGATACACGTCATCCATCATCTGTTCCTCGCCGGGCCGCGCTTGACAAACCAGGTAGACGAGATCAGGCAGGCGCTGTTGGCCATGAACGACACCGAGCCTGGTTTGCTGAAAGAGATCGGCGTCACCGGTTGGCAAGCCACCGATGCCGAAGAAGCGGAATTCATGGTCGACCTGATGGACACCCTGGTCGATTGACGACAATCCAAACACTCCCGGGACACACATGAAATTCGCCTCAGAGCTGTTTTCCGTCTGCCCGCACGACACCGCCAAGAATCTGGTCGGTTGGTACACCCTCAATACCTACATCCAGCGTCATCTCGGCTGCCGTCTGCACTTCGAGCCGAAGGACAATTTCATCCAGGAAAGGGCAGCGGTGCTGGCGGGCCCCTATCGGCTCGTCTATGCCAACCCGTTCAGCGCCGCGATCTTTCGCATGGAAAAGAACTTCATTCCAGTTGCCCGGCCGGTCGGGTTTTTCGACGAGACCTTTCTGGTCGGGCCGGCGTCCGGCGCCGATCTTCAACGTAGACCACTGAAGATCGCCTCGGCGACGGACAAACTGATCGTGCACACCCTGGGCCTCGAATTGCTCGACAGTCAGGGTATTCATCGCAGCGATTGCGAATTCGTCTTCAGCGGCAACCATCTCGCCGCAGCACAGGCGGTGATCCAGGGCAAAGCCGATCTGGCTTTCGTCTATAACGAAACGTGGCAGGGGATGGCGGACAAGACGCGCCAAGAGCTGCGCGTTCTGGCCGAAAGCCAAAGCAAACTGGCCTACCATTGTTTTTGCCTCGCGCCGGAGTGGCAGGACAAATTCCAGCCGCTGCTGGAATTGCTCTGCAACATGCACACCGATCCGCAGGGCAGCCGAATCCTCGCCGATCTGCATTTCTCGGGTTTCGAGCCAGCCGATATAAACGATATCGACTTACTTTCATCCATGATCGGTGTCGGTTTTTCACTTTGAAAGGGAAAAAGATGGAAGAGCATCACAAAACGTCATTCGCCGCTGTCGATGTCGGCAATGCGTTGCGTATCGTCCGCCCGAAACTGGGCAGCGAGGCCCCGATTGCGGTTTTTCGCTTGCTGCGGCTCGTGGTGCTGGAAGATCTCTTCGGTCCTGCCGCGGCGGCGCAGGCCTATCTGGCGGGCAAGAAACTCGGCGGGCAACTGGGTTTACAAAGCGTCGAGCAGTTTCTCGATCTCTGCCGGCAACTGAAGCTCGGCGAGATCAGCGTCGAAAAACTGAATGAAGGATTCAAGGTCGATGTGCATGAATGCATCACTTGTGCAGGAATGACGCCTGTCGGCAGGCCCCTTTGTTCGTTTGAAGGCGGCTTGATCGCCGGCGCGATCGGTTCGATTTTGCAAGCCAAAGTGCAGGCGCGCGAAACGTCCTGTATCGGCGGCTTGGGCAACCCGACCTGTGGTTTCGAAGTGAAGATACTGAACTGAACAGCAGGATTGCATTCGACACCTCGCCATAGAAATGATTTGACATAATACGGATTATGCGAAGTATTAGGCATCGATGGCTTGAGGGTTAGCGTGAAACGCCTTACGTGCCGACCTCAAGCGCTCATGTTTCATTGACCGTGGGTGGCACGAGGTCGTCGATGCGGCGTTAGGCCGCCCAAATATGCGTGCGAAAATCTGCGCTGGCGAGACGGCACGCTTCGCCTCACTGAAAGGATGCGCAATGTGTTGTGACCCTATAATGAGCCGATGAGCTCCATGCCGCCATTGTTGGACACCTACGGCCGTCCGGTACGCGATCTGCGCATCTCGATCACCGACCGCTGCAATTTCCGCTGCGTCTATTGCATGCCGAAGACGGTGTTCGGCCGCGATTATCCTTTTCTGCCGCGCAGCGATCTGCTTTCCTTCGAGGAGATCACCCGCATCGCGCGGTTGTTCGTCGCGCGCGGGGTGCGCAAGATCCGACTCACCGGTGGCGAACCGCTGTTACGCCATGGTATGGAAAACCTGGTCGAGATGCTAGCCGCGATTCCTGGCCTGGAAGTGACGCTGACGACCAACGGCTCGCTATTGGAAAAGAAAGCCGCACTCCTGCGCTCCGCCGGCCTCGCACGGGTGACGGTCAGCCTCGATGCCCTCGACGATGCCACGTTCAAGCGCATGAACGATGCCGATTATCCGGTGGCGAAGGTGCTGGCCGGCATCGAGGCGGCCGCACGAGCGGGCTTGGTGCCGGTGAAGGTAAACTGCGTCGTCAAGCGCGGCATGAACGACGACCAGATCGTTCCGCTCGCCCGGCATTTCCGTCACACGGGGCACATCCTGCGCTTCATCGAATACATGGATGTCGGCGCCACGAATGGCTGGAAGCTCGACGAGGTCGTGCCCTCCGCAGAGGTGCTGCGCCGCATCGGCGAGCATTTTCCGATCGAGCCGATCGATCCGAATTATCCCGGCGAGGTGGCGCAGCGCTGGCGTTATCTGGATGGCGCCGGCGAGATCGGCGTGATTTCCTCGGTCACGCGCGCCTTTTGCGACAGCTGCACGCGCATCCGCCTGTCGACAGAGGGCAAGCTCTACACCTGCCTGTTCGCCTCCAGCGGCCACGATCTGCGCGCCCTGCTGCGCAGCGGCGCCGACGACGCGGCGCTCGATGCAGCGATCGAAAGCATCTGGCAGCAGCGCAGCGACCGCTATTCGCAGTTGCGCATGGCGGCCACGCCGAATCTGAAAAAAATCGAGATGTCCTACATCGGTGGATAGCACGGTCACCGGTTTGATCCTCGCCGGCGGCGAAGGCCGCCGTATGGGCGGGGCCGACAAAGGCTTGCTCGACTACCGCGGCAAGCCGCTGATCGCCCATGTCATCGAACGTTTCGCCCCGCAGGTCGGCCGACTCCTGATCAGCGCCAACCGCAATCTCGATGCCTATCGGGCCTTCGGCTACCCGGTGGTTTGCGATACGGCAGACGAGCGTTTCGGCCCGCTGGCAGGCATCGCCGCGGGCCTGTCGGCCTGTACGACACCATGGCTGGCGGTCGTCCCCTGTGATTGCCCTGCCCTGCCTGTCGATCTCGTTCCCCGCCTGATGGCGGGCGTCGGCGCTCGATCCCTGGCGATCGCCGCCACCGCCGAAGGCACGCAGCCGACCTTCCTGCTCTGCCGTCGTGACTTGCTGCCCAGCGTGGAAGCCCGACTCGCTGCCGGCGAGCGCAAGTTGATGGCCTGGTGCCGCGCTCAAGGCGCCGTCGAGGTGGAATTCCCCGATGCGGTGGCATTCCGCAATCTGAATACGCCCGAGGAACTTGCCAAGGAGACCTGACCGCCTGTCCCACAAAGATTTTGGCCTCAGTGCTTGTGAAAAAATTCGTCGCGAGCGCAGCGGAATTTTTCACAAGCGCTTAGCCGCGGCTCACCCGGCTCACACCACCGATTTCCCCCAGCACGGACAATATCTTTTGCAGCTGCGCGGCACTGCCGAGCTCCACGGTGAACGACATGTGCGCGACACCGCCTTTCGAGCGCGTTTTCACCGCAGTGACATTGACTTTCTCTTTCGAGAGCGCTTCCGAGATGTCGCGCAGCAAGCCTTGGCGGTCCGCAGCCTCGATGAACAAGTCGCAGGCATAGCTGCCTTCCCGCTGGTTTCCCCAAGTGGCATCGATGACGCGCTCGGGGTTCCTCGCCGCCATGTTGCGGAAATTCGGGCATTCGACGCGATGCACGGAGACGCCGCGGCCGCGCGTGACGAAGCCGGCGATCGCATCGGGCGGCACCGGCTTGCAGCAGCGACCGAGCTGGGTCATCAGCTTGTCGACGCCGACGACGAGGATCTGCCCGCTCGACTGCGCCTTGGCCCGATGGGTGAGGATTTCAGGCACGGCTTCGGCGACCGGCGCGCCTTTCACTGCCGCTTCGATCGCGCGCGGACCGACTTCGTCGCGCGCCGCGGCGAGGAACAACGCATCGCTATTCTTGAAGCCGAGTTTGCGCGCCAGTTCATCGAGATTGGCCTGGGTGGCGCCATCGCGCTGCAATTCCTTGAGCACGAAGGCGCGGCCGGCGGCGAGCATCTCGGCTTCCTGCTGGGCGGAGAACCAGGCCTTGACTTTTTGCCGGGCGCGTGAAGAGAAGAGATAGCCGGGATTGAGCCAGTCGCGCGATGGTCCGCCGCTTTTCGCGGCGATGATTTCGACCTGCTGGCCGCTGGCGAGCGGCGTATTGAGTGGCACCAGCTGCCCGTCGACTTTCGCGCCGCGGCAGCGATGGCCGAGGTCGGTATGCACCCGGTAAGCGAAATCGAGCGGCGTGGCCCCCTTGGGCAGATCGATCACCCTGCCCTGCGGTGTGACCACGTAGATCGTGTCGTCGAGCGCGGCGCGCTTGAACTGCTCGACCCAGACGGCCGAATCGGTGATCTCGTCCCGCCAGGAGAGCAGCTGCCGCAACCAGGCGATCTTGTCGTCATAGGAAGAATCGGCCTTCGCGGGTGTGTTCCCGGCCTCCTTGTAGCGCCAGTGGGCGGCGATGCCCAGTTCGGCGTGGCGGTGCATTTCCTGGGTGCGGATCTGCACCTCGAGCGCGCGCCCGTCCTCGGCGATCACCGCCGTATGCAGCGAGCGGTAGAAATTGCCTTTCGGGTGCGAGATGTAGTCGTCGAATTCGCCGTGGATCGGCTGCCAGAGCGCATGCACGACGCCGAGCGCCGTATAGCAGTCGCGCACTTCATCGACGATGATGCGCAGCGCACGCACGTCATAGACCTGCTCGAAATCGAGGTGCTTCTGGCGCATCTTGTTCCAGATGCTGTAGATGTGCTTGGGCCGGCCATACACCTCGGCATGGGCGATGCCGGCTTTGGCGAGCTCCGCTTCGAGGCGCGCTACCGCGTTGCTGATGAAGGCTTCGCGCTCCTGCCGCCGTTCGTCCAGTTGCCGGGCGATTTTCTTGTAGGTGTCCGGCTCGGTGAAGCGGAAGGACAGATCCTCGATCTCCCACTTGATCTGCCAGACGCCGAGGCGATTGGCGAGCGGCGCGTAAATTTCCAGGCTTTCCCGGGCGATCTCGGCGCGTTCCGGCGACTCGTGGTAGGTGAGAAAACGCAGCGTCTGGGTGCGCGAGGCCAGCCGCACCATCACGACACGGATGTCGGTGGAGAGCGCGAGCAGCATCTTGCGCAGGATTTCGGCCTGGGCGGCGATGTTCTGGCCGCTGGCGAGGTTCAGCGGCTTCAGGTTCTTCAGGCGATACAGGCCATCGACCAGCAACGCGAGCGACTCGCCCCATTGGCCGGCGAGCTTTTCCCGTGCCTGCGGAAGGAAATCGGGCACCGCGAACAGGAGCGCGGCGAGCCGCGAATCGAGATCGAGATTCAAGCCGGCAAGGATCAGCGCGGCCCCCAGGCCATGCGCGAGTGCCGTCTCGCCAGAGCCGAGTTTCGCATCGCCATAGACTTCACGGGCGAAATCGACGGCAGCGAGCAACCGCCCTGCTCCCGCCTCAGGCAATCCTTGCGTGAGGCGGTCGAGTGTCGCGGCATCGATGCCTGAATCCGGCAGGGCATGGACAACGGAGACCATGGTCGGATTCTACCGGTGACGCCTCACCCACCACTTGCGCGTCTCTTCCGCCACCCCCAACAAGAGGGCGAAAGGAAGGGCAAACAGCCACACTGCGGCAGAGAGCGGCGCGGTGCCGAACAACCGGTTGCCCAGCGGGGTATAGACGATCGCCAGCAACAATGCTGCCTCGACGGCTAGGGCGGTGAGCAACAGGCGGTTTTCGCGCAGCGGAAAATGCCAGGCCGGCAGGATGGGATGGCGACAGACGAAGACGTTCATCATCTGGGCCAGCACGATGCCGGCGAGACAAGCCGTGGTCGCCTGCAGATAAAGCGGATCGTTGCCTGGTGGCATCGCGCCGTAATACCAGCCGCCCTGCCCCATCACATAGAAGAAGGCGGCCATTGCCGCACAGGCCTCCAGCGGGCCCAGAAAGAGATAGGCCCGCGCCAGCAGCGGCCAGGAAAGCAGGCGCTCCGTGCGGGGTTTGGGTGGGCGGCGCATCACGTCGCGGTGGGGTTTTTCCGCCCCCAGGGCCAGTGCTGGCAGGATGTCGGTGCCCAGATCGACGGCGAGGATCTGGATCACCGTGAGGGGCAACGGGATGCGCAACAGCACGAAGGCCAGATAGGGGACGATCTCCGGAATGTTCGAGGTCAGGATGTAGGTGAGGAACTTACGGATGTTTTCATACACCGCGCGGCCTTCCTCGATCGCATTGACGATGGTCGCGAAGTGGTCATCGAGCAAGACGATGTCGGCGGCCTCACGGGCCACGTCGGTGCCGGAAAGCCCCATCGCGATGCCGATGTCCGCGGTTCTCAGCGCGGGTGCGTCATTGACGCCGTCCCCGGTTACGGCCACGATCTCCCCCTTGGCGCGCAAGGCTTCGACGATACGCATTTTCTGCTCGGGGGTGACACGGGCGAACACGAGCTCCTCGTGATCGAGGGCATGGGACAGAGCAGTCGCATCCATTTGCTGCAAGGCTTCGCCGGTCACTACCGACGGTGTGGCGCTGCGTACGATGTGCACCTCGCGCGCCAGCGCCAACGCGGTATGCGGATGATCGCCGGTGATCATGATCACCCGCACGCCCGCTTCGTGACAACGCTTCACTGCCGCCTGGACATCGGGACGGGGCGGGTCTTCAAGCCCGACCAGGCCACATAGTTCGAGCCCCTGCTCCACGGCCGCCTCGCCCGGCGCCAGCCGCCGCCAGGCGAGCGCCAGGACGCGCAGGCCGCGATCGGCCATGGCTTCCTGAGCTCTGCGGAAGGCTTCCAGTGCGGCGGCATCGAGCGGCCGGCTTTGTCCGCCATCGCGCCAGCTCGAACACAAGGGCAAGACTGCTTCCGGCGCGCCCTTGCACCAAAGCCAGCCTTCTCCCGAGTCGTCGCGCATTTCCACCGACATGCGCCGCCGCTCGGTATCGAAAGGTAGCTCGCCGACACGCCGTCCCGCTTCCGGTATGGCGCCGGCGAATTCCCACAGCGCGATTTCCATCGGGTCGCCATGAGGCTCGCCACGCGGAAATTTGAGGCTGTGGCAATGACGCGCCACCGCCCGCAGGCAACCAAGGTCATGTTCCGCGCTGGCGCGCCCTGCCAGACGATGACGGCCGTCGACGAACAACTCGCGCACCGCCATGCGATTTTGGGTCAAGGTCCCGGTCTTGTCGGTGAGGATCACGGTAGCGCTGCCAAGGGTCTCGACGGCCGGCAGATGCCGCACCAACGCATTGCGCCGCGCCATGCGCTGCGTCGCCATGGCGAGCGCCAGGGTTACCGTGGGCAGCAGTCCTTCGGGCACGTTGGCGACGATGATGCCGATGGCGAACATGAAGCTCGCCCACAGCGACAGACCCACATAGCCGCCGATGACGAAGAAAATCGCGCCGAGCGCCAAGGCCAGCAGCGCGACGAAGCGGGAAACGCGGCGAATCTCCCGTTGCAGCGGCGACACGGTTTCACCGGCCGTCTGGGTCAGATGAGCAATCTGACCGAATGCCGTATTCATACCCGTCGCATAGACGAGGGCCGCGCATTCACCTGCGACGACCAGCGTCCCGGCCAGCAGCAGACAGCGCGCCTGGCGGGGATCGTCGACCCAGTCGGGTTCTGCGCTGCGTGCTTTGGGCAGGGGTTCGCCGGTCAAGGTGGCGAGATTGACGCGTAGCCCCCAGCTTTCGATGATGCGGCAATCTGCCGGCACTTTGGCGCCTTCGGCGAGCAGGATGACATCCCCCGGCACCAGCGCTTCGGCAGGCACGACTTCCACACCGGCTGGGCGCCGGACCTCGACTCGCAGCGGCAGCAGCCGGCGCAGAGCGGCCAAAGCCTGTTCCGCGCGGTAAGTCTGCCAAAACGAGAAGCCACCATTGAGAAGGATCACGCCGATGATGGCATAGCCGAGCTCGGCCATCCCCTCTCCCGGCTGATAGCGTTCCGCGACGAAGGCGAGCCCTGCGGCCAGCCAGAGCACGATGGCAAAGAAATGGCTGAACTCGCGCAACAGGCCGAGCCAGCGTGGCTCACGCGTTACCGCCTCGATGCGGTTGGAGCCAAATTTTCCGAGACGTGCCCTGGCTTCGCCGGCCTCGAGCCCCTGCGAGCTGCTGCCGAGCGCCGCGAGCGCCTCGGCTACCGTCCGGCAAGCCAGTTCCGGACCGGAAAGCCTCTCGGGAGAGGTGTCTCGCCCAGTGGCCGCCGTTACCCGATCCACTTCCGCGCGTTGCGGAACATCGTCAGCCACGGCGAATCCTCACCCAGCCCCGCCGGATGCCAGCTCATCTGCACGCTGCGGAAGATGCGTTCCGGATGCGGCATCATGATCGTGAAGCGGCCATCGGCGGTCGTCACCCCCGTGATGCCATCGGGCGAGCCGTTCGGGTTGAAGGGATAGCGCTGCGTCGGCTGGCCACGGTGATCGACGTAGCGTAGCGCGATCGGCGGGCGCTCGTCACTGTTAAACACCGCCCGCCCCTCGCCGTGGGAGACCACCACCGGCAGGCGGGATCCGGCCATGCCGGCAAAGAAGATCGACGGCGAGGCGGGAATCTCGACCATCACGAAGCGCGCCTCGAAGCGCTCGGAGCGGTTGTGCTGGAAGGTCGGCCAGGCTTGTGCACCGGGGATGATCGGTGCGAGATGGGCCATCATCTGGCAGCCATTGCACACGCCCAGCGCGAAGGTGTCGGGGCGGGCGAAGAACGCGGCGAATTCGTCTCTCAATTCGGGGTGGAAGAGGATCGATTTCGCCCAGCCCTGCCCTGCCCCCAGGACATCGCCGTAGGAGAATCCGCCGCAGGCCGCCAACCCTTTGAAGTCTTTGAGATGCACGCGGCCGCTCATCAGGTCGGACATATGCACATCGACGCAATCAAAACCGGCCCGGTCGAAGGCGGCCGCCATCTCGACCTCGCCATTGACGCCCTGCTCGCGCAGGATGGCGATCCTCGGCCGCTGGCCGCCGATCGCGAACGGCGCGGCGGGATCGAAGCTCAGGTGCATGCTCAGGCCCGGGTCGCTTGCATCGAGCAGCGCATCGAACTCCTCCTGCGCACAGTCCGGGTCATCGCGCAAGGCGGCGATCCGGTAACTCGTCTCGCTCCAGGCGCGCTGCAGCTCGATGCGCGGCAGCGCCAGCACCGCTTTGGCGTTGCGCCAGAGGCGAATCTCGTCGGCATCATTCAATGTGCCGATGATGTGACTGCAGGCGCCGAGGCCATGATCACGCAAGGTCTGCATCACGGCCGTGCGCTCAGCGCGGCGGATCTGGATCACCGCGCCGAGTTCCTCGTTGAATAGTGCGGCGAGCAGGCGATCCTGCATCCGACCATCGATCCATTGCGGCGCACGTTCGATACCATCGACATCGTTCATCAGCGGGTCGTAGCACAGGGTATCGAGGTTGACCGAAATGCCCAGATGCGAGGCAAAGCTCATCTCGCAAAGCGTGGCGAACAGCCCGCCGTCGGCGCGGTCGTGATAGGCGAGGATCTTCGGCCGCAGCGTCTGGATCGCGGCGAAAAAGCGCTTCAGCAACTCCGCATCGACATCCGGCGGCTCATCGCCGCTCATTTTCCCTTGGCCATACACCTGCGCGAGCGCCGAGCCGCCCAGACGGTTTTTGCCCTGCCCCAGATCGATCAAGATCAGCTCGGTTTCTCCGCCTGCGTCCGATTGCAATTGTGGCGTAAGCGTCTCGCGCACATCCAAGCAAGGCGCGAAGGCGGTGACGATCAGGGAAAGCGGCGCAACGACGGACTTCTTGACACCGTTTTCCTGCCATTGGGTGCGCATCGACAGCGAATCCTTGCCGACCGGGATGGAGATGCCGAGCGCAGGGCAGAATTCAAGGCCAACGGCCTTCACGGTATCGAACAACGCCGCATCCTCGTTGCCGTGGCCGGCGGCCGCCATCCAGTTCGCGGAGAGCTTCACCTGGCCGAGATCGGCCACTTTTGCCGCGGCGAGATTGGTGAGCGCCTCGCCGATCGCCATGCGGCCCGAAGCCGGCGCGGAAAGCAGCGCCACGGGCGTTCGCTCGCCCATCGCGAAGCACTCGCCCAAATAGGTATCGAAACCCATCGCCGTCACCGCGACATCGGCGACCGGCACTTGCCACGGGCCGACGAACTGGTCGCGACAGGTCAAACCGCCGACCGTGCGATCGCCGATGGTGATCAGAAAACTTTTCGATGCCACTGCCGGCAGGCGTAGCACACGCATGGCTGCCTCCTGCAGATCGATCGCATCGAGATCGAGCGGCGGCATCGCCACCGGCTTGTGTGCCGCCTTGCGGTGCATGCGTGGCGGCTTGCCCAACAGCACTTCCATCGGCATATCGACCGGCCGATTGCCGAAATGCGCATCCTCGACGACGAGTTGACGCGCTTCGGTCGCTTCGCCGATCACGGCGAAAGGGCAGCGCTCGCGTGCACAGATCGCCGCGAATTCGGCGAGACGTTCGGGAGCGACGGCGAGCACATAACGCTCCTGCGCCTCGTTGCACCAGATCTCGCGCGGGCTCATGCCCGGCTCTTCGGTCGGCACCTTGCGCAGATCGAACCAGGCGCCGCGCCCGGCATCGTTGGCGAGTTCCGGCATCGCGTTCGAGAGGCCACCCGCGCCGACATCGTGGATGGCAAGAATCGGATTCGCCTCGCCCATCTGCCAACAGCGGTCGATCACCTCCTGGGCGCGGCGCTGCATCTCCGGGTTGCCGCGCTGCACCGAGGCGAAATCGAGATCTGCCGTGTTCGCGCCGGTGGCCATCGACGAGGCCGCGCCGCCGCCGAGACCAATCAGCATGCCCGGGCCGCCCAGCTGGATCAGCTTCGTGCCGGGCGGAAATTTCTCCTTGAAACAGTGACGGGCGGAAATGTTGCCCACACCGCCGGCGATCATGATCGGCTTGTGGTAGCCGCGCACCTCGCCGTCGAATGCCTGCTCGAAGGTGCGGAAATAGCCCGCCAGATTCGGCCGGCCGAATTCGTTGTTGAAGGCCGCCGCGCCGAGCGGCCCCTCGATCATGATGTCGAGCGCCGAGGCGATGCGCTCGGGTTTGCCGTAATTTGATTCCCACGGCTGCTGAAAGCCCGGAATCTTGAGGTCGGACACCGAGAAGCCGCACAAACCCGCCTTGGGCTTGGCGCCGCGGCCGGTCGCCCCCTCGTCGCGGATCTCGCCGCCGGAGCCGGTGGCCGCGCCGGGGAACGGCGAGATCGCGGTCGGGTGGTTGTGGGTCTCGACCTTGGCGAGGATGTGGGTGGTGTCCTCGAGGTAGGCATACGTGCCGTCTACCTGCGGGTAGAAGCGCCGGATCCGCGCGCCTTCGATCACCGCGGCGTTGTCGGCGTAGGCGACGATGGTGCCCGCGGGATGGGCTTTGTGCGTCTCGCGGATCATCTGGAAGAGCGACATCGGCTGTGGCTCGCCATCGACCTCCCACGAGGCATTGAAGATCTTGTGGCGGCAATGCTCGGAATTCGCCTGCGCGAACATCATCAGCTCGACGTCGGTTGGATTGCGCCCGAGCTTCGTGAAATTGTCGATCAGGTAGTCGATTTCGTCATCCGACAGTGCCAGCCCCAGCTCGCCGTTGGCCCGGACCAGCGCGGCGCGGCCCCCGGCAAGGATGTCCACGCTCGTCAGCGGTTGCGGTGCGACGTGGTGGAAAAGCTGTTCGGCGGCCGCGAGCGAATCGAGCACCGACTCGGTCATCCGGTCGTGGAGCCGTGCGATGTGCCGTTCCGCCAGCGCCGAGTTTGGCAAGGTGTAGGCAATGCCGCGCTCGATGCGTTTGACCGCTGCGAAGCCGCAGTTTTTGGCGATGTCGGTGGCTTTCGACGACCACGGCGTGATCGTGCCGAGCCTGGGGGTGACGAGCAGCATTCGCCCTTGCGGCTGCGGCGGCAATACCGCAGGAATGCCCAGCAGATTTTTCAGGCGCTCCTCATCCTCGGCTGACAGCGCGCCGTCGAGTTCGACGAAATACCAATGCTCGGCGGCAAGTGGGGTATCAAGCGTCTTTTGCAGGCGGGCGAGATGGGAGGGAGAAAAAGCGGCGGCGCCGCGCAGCTTGAGGATTCGTGGCATGGCTCGGGAAAAAGAATAAGGTGAGGAGCGTCGCAGGCCTGGGCTCGATGCAGGATGGAATTATACTTGTTGCCCTCTTCATGACTTGGAGGGATCATTATGAGTTTGATCCTCACCTCGCTGGCCTTTGCTCACATGGCCGCCATTCCAGCGAAATACACCTGCCAGGGCGCCGATGTTTCCCCGCCGCTCACCTGGTCAGGGGTTCCTGCCGGCACGAAAACCCTGGCCTTGATCGTCGATGATCCCGATGCCCCCGATCCGGCCGCGCCGAAGATGACTTGGGTGCATTGGGTGCTCTACAACATTCCACCCACGACCGAGGGCCTGCCCGAAGCGGTCAAGACCCTGCCGGCTGGCACGCGCGAAGGTCTCAACGACTGGCAGCGCACCGGCTATGGCGGCCCCTGTCCGCCGATCGGCCGCCATCGTTATTTCCACAAGCTCTACGCGCTCGATGTCGTGTTGCCCGACCTGAAGCACCCGACCAAGACGCAACTGGAAAAGGCGATGGCTGGCCATATCCTCGGCGAAGCGCAACTCATTGGCACCTATCAAAAGCATCCGTGATTTCACTTGATCCCCGCAAAGGAAGTCCCTCATGAACATCGGTTTCATCGGCCTGGGTCTCATGGGACGTCCCATGGCCCTGCATCTCGCCAACGCCGGCCACACGCTGCACTTGTGGGCACGCCGGCCTGCCTCGCTCGAACCCTTCAAGGACGTCGCGGCGAAAGTCCATGTTTCGGCAGCCGAGGTGGCGCGCCATGCCGATGTCGTCTTCACGATGGTGGCCGACGCCCCCGACGTTCGCGAGGTCGTCCTGGGTGAAAACGGTGTCGCCTCTGGCGCGCGTCCCGGACTGATCGTCGTCGATATGAGCACCATCAACCCGAATGCCGCGCGCGAGATCGGCGCGGCGCTGGCGGACAAAGGCATCGAATTCCTCGATGCGCCGGTCTCCGGTGGTGAAATCGGCGCCATCAACGCCACACTGACCATCATGGTCGGCGGCAGACCCGAGGTGTTCGCGAAGGTCAAACCGCTGTTCGAGAAGCTCGGCAAGTCGGTGACGCTGATCGGGGAGATCGGCGCTGGGCAGGTCGCCAAGGCCTGCAACCAGATCCTGACCGGCGTCGGCGTGATGGCGGTGGCCGAAGCCTTCAATTTCGCGGCGAAGAACGGTGTCGACGTCGCCAAGGTGCGCGAGGCACTGCTGGGAGGCTTCGCCTACTCGCGCATCCTCGAAAACCATGGCCAGCGCATGATCGAGCGCAACTTCAAGCCGGGCTTCAAGGCCTGGATGCACCAGAAAGATCTGCGCATCGTCATGGAAGAAGCGCATCGCCTCGGGTTGATGCTGCCCGCCGCGGCTGCAACGACGCAGCTCTTCAACGCCATCGTCGGCAGTGGCATGGGCGAGGAAGACTCGATCGCGGCATTGAAGCTGCTCGAAAAGCTGAGCTCCCCCGCCTGACGGGGGAATTTAAAAATCGCCGCTCGACCCTACCTGCGGGATGGCATGCGATTTCCAATACGCGAGGTTTTCTGATGTCCCAACACGCAATCGATGTCTCCATTGCCGATTTCGACGACAAAGTGCTCGCCGCCTCGCGGCGCGTGCCGGTGATCGTCGACTTCTGGGCGCCGTGGTGTCAGCCCTGCCGCATTCTCAAGCCGATCCTCGAAAAGCTCGCGGCGGAATATTCCGGCAAGTTCATCCTCGCCAAGATCAATTCCGACGAAAACCAGGCACTCGCGATGCGCTATGGGGTGCGCGGTATCCCTGCAGTCAAGGCCTTCGTCGGTGGCGAACTGGTCGATGAATTCACCGGCGCCCTGCCCGAAGCACAAATTCGGGAGTTCCTCGACCGGCTGATCCCCTCGCCCGCCGAGCCGCTGCGCCGCGAGGCTCTGTCACTCGCCGCTGCCGGCAACCTCGTCGCAGCACGCCAGAAGATGGCCGAGGCGATCGATCTCGATCCGAGGAATGACACCGCCTACCTCGACTTCATCCAGCTCAGTCTCGATCTCGGCACGCCGGAAGCCTTGTCCGAGGCAAGCGAACTGTTGGCCGCCGTCGCCGACCGGGTGCGCGACCAGGATCGGGCAGCGGCGTTGAAAGCACGTATCGAAATGGCCCAGACGGCGAGCGGCGTCGATCTCGCTGCATTGGCGACTCGCCTCGAACGCGATGCCAACGATCACGAGGCGCGCCTGCAACTGGCCAATGCGCTGGCGCTGCGGCAGGACTACCGTGGCGCGCTGGAACACCTCCTCGAAATCGTGCGCCGCGATCGCAAATGGAACGACGAAGCCGGCCGCAAGGGCATGCTCAAGCTGTTCACGTTGCTGTCGGCGCAGCCGCAATATGACGACTTGGTGCGCGAGTTCCGCATCGCGCTGGCCCGCACCCTGAACTGAGTGCACAAAACAGAAAGCCCGGCAGAGCCGGGCTTTTTGATTGGTGGGTGCTGACGGGTTCGAACCGCCGACATTCGCCTTGTAAGGGCGACGCTCTACCAACTGAGCTAAGCACCCGGAAGAACGTCGCCGTATTTTATCAGTGCTTGATCAGCCCGGCGGCGTCGGCTTTCACCTCGGCAGGTGGCAATGCAGCCGGTGTTTCGGCGGTGGCTTCCGGCAAGGGCTGCGGCATGCGCTCCAGCGCCAGCTCGAACACCTTGTCGATCCAGCGTACCGGCACGATCTCGATGCGGTTCTTGATCGTATCGGGAATCTCGGTGAGATCCTTGACGTTCTCCTCGGGGATCAGCACCGTGCGGATGCCGCCGCGTACCGCGGCGAGCAGCTTCTCCTTGAGGCCGCCGATCGGCAGCACTTCGCCGCGCAGCGTGATCTCACCGGTCATCGCCACATCGGCACGCACCGGGATGCCGGTCAGCACCGAGACCATCGCGGTGCACATGGCGATACCCGCTGATGGGCCATCCTTTGGCGTGGCGCCTTCGGGCAGGTGGATGTGGATGTCGTTCTTCTGATAGAAGTCCTCGGGGATGCCCAGCGAGCGGGCGCGCTTGCGCACCACGGTGAGCGCCGCCTGGACCGACTCCTGCATCACTTCGCCGAGCTTGCCGGTCGTCACCGTCTTGCCCTTGCCGGGCACGGCGACGGCTTCGACGGTGAGCAGCTCACCTCCCACCTCCGTCCAGGCGAGGCCTGTGACCTGGCCGACCTGGTTTTCCTTTTCCGCCACGCCGAAGGTGTAACGCCGCACGCCGAGATATTTCTCGAGGTTCTTGCTGTTGACGATGACCTTGTGCTTGCGCGGTTTCAGCACCAGCGATTTGACGACCTTGCGGCAGATCTTCGAGATTTCGCGCTCCAGCGCGCGCACCCCGGCCTCGCGCGTGTAGTAACGCACGATGTCGCGGATCGCATCTTCGGTGACGGTCAGCTCATCGCGTTTCAGGCCGTTGGTCTTCATCTGCTTGGGCAGCAGATAGCGCTCGGCGATGTTGACCTTCTCGTCCTCGGTGTAGCCGGACAGGCGGATCACCTCCATGCGGTCGAGCAGCGGCGCCGGAATGTTGAGCGTGTTGGCCGTCGCGACGAACATCACGTCGGAGAGATCGAAATCGACCTCGATGTAGTGGTCCTGGAAGGTGTGGTTCTGCTCGGGGTCGAGAACTTCCAAGAGCGCCGACGACGGATCACCGCGGAAATCCATGCCCAGCTTGTCGACTTCGTCGAGCAGGAACAGCGGATTCTTGACACCGACCTTGGCCATGTTCTGCAGGATCTTGCCAGGCATCGAGCCGATGTAGGTACGCCGGTGACCGCGAATCTCGGCCTCGTCGCGCACGCCACCCAGCGCCATGCGCACGAACTTGCGATTGGTCGCCTTGGCGATCGACTGACCGAGCGAAGTCTTGCCCACGCCGGGAGGCCCGACGAGGCAGAGGATCGGCGCCTTGAGCTTGTCTACGCGCTGCTGCACGGCAAGATATTCGACGATGCGTTCCTTGACCTTTTCGAGCCCGTAGTGGTCCTTGTCGAGGATCTTCTGCGCCGCGGCGAGATCTTTCGAGACGCGCGACTTCTTCTTCCACGGCAGGCTGATCAGCGCGTCGAGATAGTTGCGCACCACGGTGGCCTCGGCGGACATCGGCGACATCAGCTTGAGCTTCTTGAGCTCGGACTGCGCCTTGGCCAGCGCCTCCTTGCTCATGCCGGCGGCCTTGATCTTCTTCTCCAGTTCTTCGAGATCGGCGCCCTCTTCGCCTTCGCCGAGCTCCTTCTGGATCGCCTTGACCTGTTCGTTCAGGTAGTACTCGCGCTGACTCTTTTCCATCTGGCGCTTGACGCGGCCGCGGATGCGCTTTTCGACCTGGAGGATGTCGAGTTCGGTTTCGAGCTGACTGAGCAGTTTGTCGAGCCGTTCGTCGATGTTGAACAGCTCGAGGATGCCCTGCTTGAGCTCGAGCTTCATCGGCAGATGGGCGGCGATGGTGTCGGCCAGGCGGCCGGCTTCCTCGATCCCCGAAAGGGAAGTGAGGATTTCCGGCGGAATCTTCTTGTTCAGCTTCACATACTGGTCGAACTGCGCCAGGATCGTGCGCCGCATCGCTTCGATTTCATGGCTGCTGCGCTCCGGGATCACGACCGGTTCGACTTCCGCGATGAACAGGCCATTCTTGTCCTCGACGCGGCGGATGCGCGCACGTTGCGTGCCCTCGACCAGCACCTTGACGGTACCGTCGGGCAGCTTGAGCATTTGCAGGATGTTCGAGATGCAGCCGACGTCATAGAGGTCAGCCGGATCCGGTTCGTCCTTGGCAGCCGATTTCTGGGCGACGAGCAGGATGCTCTTGCCGGTTTCCATCGCCACCTCGAGCGCCTTGATCGATTTCGGGCGGCCGACGAAGAGCGGGATGACCATGTGGGGAAACACCACCACGTCGCGCAATGGCAGAAGTGGCAGGATGTTGGCCGTGCTTTGCTGGGTAAGTTCGAGATCGTCTGACATGGACGCATCCTCTCATTGTGTAGTTGCAGTTCCCCGCACATGGGGACATGGGCAAGAGATTCAAGCCGCCGTCCGGATCGAGGCGGACGACGGCAGGATAGCGCAAATAGCGCCGGCTTTCAGTTGGCCCCGGAAACCTTCGGCTGATCGGCGTAGATCAATAACGGCTTGGCGCCCGCTTCGATCGTATTCTCGTCGATCACGACCTTTTCGACACCGCTCATGCCCGGGAGTTCGAACATCGTGTCGAGCAACACGTTTTCCATGATCGAACGCAAGCCCCGCGCGCCGGTCTTGCGCTTGATCGCCTTTCTGGCGATCGCCTGCAAGGCGCTGGGGCGCACCTCGAGCTCGACGCCCTCCATCGCGAAGAGCTTCTGGTATTGCTTGATCAGCGCGTTCTTTGGTTCGATGAGGATGCGCATCAATGCTTCCTCGTCGAGCTCGGTGAGATTGGCGACCACCGGCAGGCGGCCGATCAGCTCGGGAATCAGGCCATATCTGACCAGATCGTCCGGCTCGACCTGGGAGAGGATCTCGCTGACACTGGCGCTGGTCTTGCTCTTGACCGGCGCGGCAAAACCGATGCCGGATTTCTCGGAACGTTCCTGGATGATCTTGTCGAGGCCATCGAAGGCGCCGCCGCAGATGAACAGGATGTTCGAGGTATCGACTTGGATGAAATCCTGATTCGGGTGCTTGCGCCCGCCTTGCGGCGGCACCGAGGCGACCGTGCCCTCGATCAGCTTCAGGAGGGCCTGCTGCACGCCTTCACCGGAGACGTCGCGTGTAATCGAACGGTTCTCGCTACGGCGCGAGATCTTGTCGATCTCGTCGAGATAGACGATGCCCTGTTGCGCCTTGGCCGGGTCGTGATCGCAGGTCTGCAGCAGTTTGGCGATGATGTTTTCGACATCCTCGCCGACATAGCCGGCTTCGGTCAGCGTGGTCGCATCGGCGATCACGAAGGGGACGTTCAAGAGCCGCGCCAGGGTTTGCGCCAGCAGCGTCTTGCCCGAGCCGGTCGGCCCGATCAGCAGGATGTTGCTCTTGGCGAGCTCGACGTCCTCCTTGCCCCGTCGCGGCTTGCCCTCGCTGCGCAGCCGCTTGTAATGGTTATAAACGGCGACGGCAAGGATCTTTTTTGCCCGCTCCTGGCCGATCACGTACTGGTCGAGCACCGCGCGAATCTCGGCCGGGGTCGGCAGATCACTGGTCGGTTTCGTGCTTTCGGCCTCGCCGCTGTCGTCGCGGATGATGTCGTTGCACAGATCGATGCATTCGTCGCAAATGAACACCGAAGGACCGGCGATCAACTTCTTGACCTCGTGCTGGCTCTTGCCGCAGAACGAGCAATAAAGCAGTTTTTCAGTCGTCTCTTTTTTTCCCGCCATCATCAGTTCTCCGATGCTGTCTCGGTCTCAGGCTGCTTCGCTGCGGTGAGTGAGCAGCTTGTCGACCAGGCCGTACTCGACCGCGGCCTCGGCCGAGAGGAAGGTATCGCGGTCGGTATCGCGTTCGATGCGTTCCAGCGGCTGACCGGTGTGCTTGGCGAGCATCTCGTTCAGGCGCTGTTTGATGTGGAGGATTTCCTTGGCATGGATCTCGATGTCCGAGGCCTGTCCCTGGAAGCCGCCCATCGGCTGGTGGATCATCACGCGCGAATTGGGCAGGCAGTAACGCTTGCCCGGTGCACCGGCGGCGAGCAGGAATGCGCCCATCGACGCCGCCTGACCGACGCACAGCGTCGAAACATCGGGCTTGATGAACTGCATCGTGTCGTAGATCGCCAGACCCGCCGAGACGGAGCCGCCTGGAGAATTGATGTAGAGAAAGATGTCCTTGTCGGGATTTTCCGATTCCAGGAACAAAAGCTGCGCGACGATCAGATTGGCCGTCACGTCATTCACCGGGCCGACGAGGAAGATCACCCGCTCCTTGAGCAGGCGCGAATAGATGTCGTAGGCGCGCTCGCCGCGACCGCTGGTCTCGATGACCATCGGCACCAGGCCGAGCGCCTGGATGTCGTCCTGACGTCGTGTTTGGCTGTCCATGTGCGCCATCATGCCTGAGTGCCCATCAGTTCGTCAAAGGCCACCGGCTTTTCGGTCACCTGCGCGTGGGCGAGCACCCAGTCGACGACGTTGTTCTCCATCGCCAGCGCCTCGGCCTGGGCGAGCATCTCGGGCTTGCCGTAATACCAGCGCACGACTTCCTGCGGATCCTCGAAGGTGGCGGCGAATTCGTCGACGACGGCGCGCACCTGCTCGGGCTTGACGTGCAAATCCTGGCTCTTGACCAGCTCGGCGATGATCAGACCGAGCTTGACGCGGCGCGCGGCTTGGTCGAGAAACCAGCTTGCCTCGATGGGCATGTCCTTCATCTGCGGGTTGCGCTGCTTGAGATCTTCCAACGCGCGATCGGCCATCTGCTGCGCCTCGGCCTGCACCAGCGCCTGCGGTACGTCGATCGGGTTGGTTTCGAGCAGCAGGTTCATCGCCTGTTCCTTGACGCGGCTCTTCAAGCGCTTGGCGACCTCGCGCTCGAGATTGGTCTTGACCTCCTCGCGCATCTTGGCGACATCGCCATCCTGGATGCCCAAGGCGCAGGCGAAATCGGCGTCTACCTCGGGCAGCCGCGGCTCTTCGACCTTCTTGACCACGACGGTGAACTGCACCTGCTGGCCGGCCAGATCCTTGGCGTGGTAATCATCCGGGAACTTCACGTCGAAGGTCTTCTCCTCACCCGTCTTGACGCCCTCCAGCGCCGCCTCGAAGTCCGGCAGCATCATGCCGCCGCCGACGAACACCGGGTAATCAGTGGCCTTGCCGCCCGGGAACTCCTCGCCGTTCTTGCGGCCCGTGAAGTCGACGATCAGGCGGTCGCCCTTGACCGATGCGCGGTCGACCGCGGCATAGGTGGTGCGCTGCTTGCGCAGCACTTCGATGGTCTGGTCGACCTCGGCGTCGGTGATGGTCAGCACCGGCTTTTCGATCGTCTTGCCGGCGACCTCGCCGATCTGGAATTCAGGATAGACCTCGAAGATCGCGGTGAATTCGAGCTTGCCTTCCTCGCTGCCTTGCTTTGGCTCGACACGCGGCTGGCCGGCGATGCGCAGATTCTGCGCACGCACCAGATCGTTGAAAGCCTTGTCGATGGCCGCGCCGAGTGCTTCGGAACGCGCCTCGCCGCCATACATCTTCTCCACCAGCTTCATCGGCACCTTGCCCGGCCGGAAACCGGCCATCCTGGCGGTCTTGGCGATGCGCTTCAACTGCTGTTCAACTTCGCGTTCGATCTCGCCGAGCGTCACGGCCATGTCGAGGCGGCGTTCCAGCGGATTGACGGCCGGCGCAGCGGTTTGGACAGAGGTCTCCTGGGTCGTTTCCATGAAAAATCCTTGACTTGATCAGAAAAAAGTTGGCGCGAAAGGCTTGGTGCGAAGGAAGGGACTCGAACCCTTATGCCTTGCGGCGCTGGAACCTAAATCCAGTGCGTCTACCAATTCCGCCACCCTCGCGCGACCTGTCATTCTATCCCACTATACTGGTGCTTCATGTCGGTCGATCACTACGAGAATTTTCCCGTTGCTTCGCTGTTGCTGCCGGCCCGGCTGCGGCCGGCGGTGACGGCCATCTATGCCTTCGCACGTTCGGCGGATGATTTCGCCGACGAAGGCGGTCTTCCGGCCGCCGAGCGCCTGCGCCGGTTGGCAGCTTACCGCGCCGAACTCGACCGCATCGGCCGCGACGAGCCCGCCACGCATCCGCTCTTCCAGCGGCTGGCCGGCCACATCGCCGCCCACGCTCTGCCTTTGGCGCCGTTTTACGACCTGCTCGAGGCTTTCGAGCAGGATGTCGTCAAAGATCGCTACGCCAGTTACGACGAATTGCTCGATTACTGTCGCCGCTCGGCGAATCCGATTGGCCGGCTGCTGCTCCACCTGTTCGATGCGGCCACGGCCGAGAATCTGCAACATTCGGACAAGATCTGCTCCGCGCTGCAGCTCGTCAACCATTGGCAGGATGTCGGCATCGATCTCGACAAGGGGCCGCGCGGCCGCATCTACTTGCCTCAGGACGAAATGGCGCGTTTCGGCGTCAGCGAGGAGATGCTCCGGTGCCGTCTCGCCAGCGCCGAGTTTCGCGCCCTGATGGGTTTCCAGGTCGAGCGCGCCCGGGCGCTGATGATGAGCGGCGCCGCACTGGGCCGCAGTCTTTCCGGCCGCATCGGCATGGAAATCCGCGCCATCATCGCCGGCGGGCTGGCGATCCTCGACAAAATCGAAGCCGCCGGCTGCGATGTTTTCCGGCGCCGTCCGCTGCTCGGCGCCATGGACTGGCCGCGTCTATTCCTCAAGGCGGCATTCGCATGAGCCCCGACGATTACTGCGCCGAGAAGGTCAAAGCCAGCGCGTCGAGCTTCACGGCAGGGTTCCGGCTGCTCGATGCGCCCCGCCGTCAGGCTTTGAATGCGCTGTATGCCTTCTGCCGCGAAGTCGATGACGTGGTGGATGAATGCCACGAGCCGGCGGTGGCCAGCGCCAAGCTCGACTGGTGGCGCACGGAGATCGAAAGCCTCGATGGCGGCCAGCCGAGCCATCCGGTCACCCTGGCACTGGCCCAGGCCCGAAAACGTTTCGACCTGCCCGTGGAGCAGCTCGCCGAAATCATCGACGGCATGCGCATGGATCTCGAGCTGGAGCGCTACCCGGACTTCGCCCGGCTGCAACTCTACTGCCATCGCGTCGCCGGCGTCGTGGGCCTCCTCTCGGCCGAGATCTTCGGCTATCGAGACCGGCAGACGCTCAAATATGCCCATGCGCTGGGAATCGCCTTCCAGCTCACCAACATCATCCGCGATGTCGGCGAAGATGCGCGGCGTGGGCGCATCTACCTGCCGCAGGACGAATTGGCGCGTTACGGCGTCGCCGAACGGGACATCCTCGCCGCCCGTCATACCCCGGAATTCAAGGCGCTGATGACGTTCCAGGCAAAGCGGGCGCGCGAACACTACGCCCGCGCCTTTGCGCTGCTGCCCGCCCTCGACCGCAGGGCGCAGCGCCCCGGGCTCGTGATGGCGGCAATCTACCAGACCCTGCTCGACGAAATCGAACGGGACGGCTTTCTGGTCCTCGACCGCCGCACCTTCCTGCCGCCGGCGCGTAAGGCTTGGCTGGCGTTGAAGACATGGCTCGCCGCGTAGCCGTCGTCGGCGGCGGCTGGGCCGGCCTCGCCTGCGCCGTCGAGCTCGCCGATGCCGGTGTGGCCGTCGAGGTCTTCGAAGCCGCGCGCACGCTGGGCGGCCGGGCCCGCGCGGTGACGCTCGATGGACTTAGAGCTTGTGAAAAAATTCGTCGCGAGCGGGCTGATGGCAAGGCGCCCGGAGCGCAGCGACCGAGACATAACATGGAGTTAGGCGAGGGAGCGAGCACCGCGCAACGCAGCCAGCGGGCCGCGCAGCAGAATTTTTCACAAGCTCTCACTGTCGATAACGGCCAACACATCCTCGTCGGCGCCTACCGCGAAACGCTGCGGCTGATCGACAAAGTCGGCGCTGGCAGGACGGCACTCGCCCGATTCCCGCTTTATCTGGAGTTCCCCCGCGAATTCCGCCTCGCCGCGCCCGCCCTGCCGCTGCCCGCACCGCTGCACCTCGCTTGGGCACTCGCGATGTCGCAAGGGCTGCGCTGGCAAGAAAAATTCGCCGCGATGCGCTTGATGCGGGCGCTCAGCAAGATTCGCTTCCGCCTGCCCCGCGACATCCCGGCCAGTCGGCTGATCGCCAACCAGCCGCCGGTGTTGCGCCGCTTTCTCTGGGGGCCGCTGTGCCTCGCGGCGCTCAACACCCCGATACGGGAAGCCTCGGCGCAGGTCTTGCTCAACGTGTTGCGTGACACGCTGGCTGCAAACCGCAGCGCAGCCGACCTCTTGCTGCCGGCAACCGATCTCTCCAGCCTGTTTCCGGAACCGGCGGCGCGGTTCATCGAAGCGCGCGGCGGCAAGGTGCATCGCTCGACACGCATCGACAGCCTCGAAACGCTGGCCGACTTCGAGCATCGCGTGCTGGCCGTCGCGCCCTGGCACCTGCCGGCGCTGGCGCCGCAGATCGCGCTGCCGGAACTGTCTTGGCAGCCGATCGCCACGATCTACCTCCTCTATCCGGAATCGGTGCGTCTTTCCTTTCCGATGCTCGGCCTGGCCAACGGCCACGGCCAATGGGTGTTCGACCGTGGTCAGTTGGGCGGGCCGGCGGGGCTTCTTTCGGTCGTCATCAGTGGGGCCGGCCCCTGGCAGGTGCTCGATCACGGGCAGCTCGGCTGGGCGATCCATCGCCAGCTCGCGCCGCTCTTGCCGGGTCTGGTGCTGCCGAAGAAGATTCGCGTGATCGAGGAAAAGCGCGCCACCTTCGCCTGCACGCCCAACCTGGCGCGCCCTTCCGCCACCACCGCCTCCCCGAATCTCTGGCTGGCCGGCGATTACGTCGCCGGCGATTACCCCGCCACGCTCGAAGGCGCAGTCAGGAGCGGTATCGCGGTCGCACGGAGGATTCTCAGCTCGTAGCGATCAACTGCGCCTGCACCCGAGCGGTATTGAGCAAGGCGCGGTCATTGATGGCTGGGTAAAGCCGCCAGAAGCGCGCGATCTCGGTCGGCTGACGTGCCGCCAGCACTTCGAGACGGGCGCGGGTGGCAGCCGAGAGCGGCAGCATCAAGAGTCGCGGGGCGAGCACCGTGAGGTAGCCCTCATGCAGTTCGCCGACCCGATCATCTAGGCAACCGCTCAGATCGACGAGGGTTTCGGGAAACTCAGCGGCGGGGAAGGTCTTGCGCTCTCCGTTCATGCCTTTGACGAGGGTGCCGTTACCCTCTGCATCGCGTGCAATCCAGCAGGGGCCCGGCAGCGCGCGTTCGGCGACCCACCGCGTCAGCGGTGAGAAATCGTCGCTCGAGGCGTGCTCGACTTCCGGCAGCAGCGGCGTCCAGCGGCGTATGCTGCGCTCGGGCAATGGATCGTCGGGCTTCAGGCTGGCGAGCAGCGCCAGCGGCTTGCGGACGATATCGACGAGCCAGCATTCGAGCGTGTCGATGAGATGGAACGGCAGGCGCGGCAGGGACGCGCCGATTTCATCGAGCAACGCAGCGGCGGATTTTTCCGCGGCATTCGGATCGACGTTGCGTGCCGGCGGAAAGCGCGCCAATCCCTCGGCTTTCGACCAGACGCCGAAGCGCAGATAGCCGGTATCGACGGCTCCCCGGTTCAGAAAGCCCCAGCCGGCGGGCAAGCGCATCCGCAGCTGGAGCTCCCAATTGACGCCATCGACGGAGACCCCGCGGCCGTGGCTGCCATCGACGACCTGCGTCACGCCCAGATAAGGATTGAGCCGCCGGAAAGCGTAGCAGCGCGCTTCGCTCATGCGGCGTAGCCGAGCTTCTGACGCAACTGTTTCATCAGCGTTTCCGCGCTGTCCTGCAACACAGGATCGATGACGTCATAGAGATATTCCAGCTCGTCGAGCAGCACCTCCATTTCCTCCCGCTCCAGCGTCGCGGTCATACGTTCGGCGATCTGGCGCAGATATCGGTCGGGGTCGACGGGACGGCTCATGGCTTTGCTCCTCCTTCAGGTTGATCAGGATACCAGCCGTCCGGCTGCCAGCCGCAGACGCCGCGCGCAGCGTTGCGCGAGGGCTTCGTCGTGGGTGACGAGCACCAGCGTGGTGCCCTGCTCGGCATTCATCGCGAACATCAGGTCGATCACCTGGCGGCCCGTCGCCGCATCGAGATTGCCGGTCGGCTCATCGGCCAGCAACAGCCGCGGATGCACGGCGAAGGCGCGCGCCAGCGCGACGCGTTGCTGTTCGCCGCCCGACAAGTGCTTCGGGTAATGGCCGAGCCGGTCGGCCAGACCAACTCGCGCAAGCATCTGCTCGGCCGTGGCACGCGGCTCGGCAAGCCCGAGCAGCTCCAGGGGCAACATGACGTTTTCCAGCGCAGTGAGCGCCGGCAGCAATTGAAACGACTGGAAGACGAAGCCCAACAGCCGGCCGCGTAAAGCCGCGCGCGCATCCTCGTCGAGTGCGGCCAAGTCCTGCCCGGCCAGCAGCACCCGGCCGCGCGTCGGCAGATCGAGGCCGGCGAGCAGCCCCAATAACGTCGATTTACCCGACCCCGAGGGACCGAGGATCGCCACCGACTCGCCGGCGGCGATCGTGAAACCAATGCCGTCGAGAATGGTCAGGGTAGACTCGCCGCTGGCGACGTCCTTGCCCAGATCGACCACTTCCAATACCGTGTCCATGTTCAGGATTCTCGCATTCTTCGTCAGCCTGCTGATCGGCCAGGCCCACGCCGCCGAAAAAATCCTCGTCTTCGGCGACAGTCTCTCGGCCGGTTACGGCATGGCCCGCGAGCAAAGCTGGCCGGTGCTCCTACAAGCGCGCCTGGCCAGCGAAGGTCAGCCTTGGGAAGTCGTCAATGCCAGCATCAGCGGCGAGACCACCGCCGGCGGCCGTTCGCGCCTGCCCGCAGTGCTCAAGCAACAAAAGCCGCGCATCGTGATCCTCGCGCTGGGCGCCAACGACGGCCTGCGCGGGCTGCCCTTGCCGCAGATGCGCGAGAACCTCACCGCGATGGTCAGACAAGCCAAAGCCGCCGGCAGCCGGGTGCTCCTCGTCGGCATGCAACTGCCGCCCAACTACGGGCCGGACTACTCGCGCGCATTCCATGCGATCTTCGCCGAGATCGCCAAGGCGGAAAAAACGGCGCTGCTTCCCTTCCTGCTCGAACCGATCGCGCTCGACGACGGCGCCTTTCAGCCCGACCGGCTGCATCCGACGGCCGCGGCGCAGCCGAAGCTCCTCGATCATGTCTGGGCTGCGCTCGCGCCTTTGCTCAAACGACCGTGACGCAAGGCGCGCCAGCGGCAAACGCGCCGATCACCGCTGCCCGCTCGAAGCCGTCGGCGCGGAAAGCCGCCAAGACCTCATCCGCACTCTCCGGCGCGCAGGCGACCAGCAGCCCGCCGCTCGTTTGCGGGTCGGTGACGATCTTCTGCTGCCACTCTTCGAAAGTCGGCGCTGGCAGGACGGCACTGCCGTAGCTCGCCCAGTTGCGCCCGGAGGCGCCGGTGAATGTGCCCGCGCGCACATGCCGCACCGCCTCCTCGATCAGTGGCAGTCGGGCAAATTCCACCTGTGCAGCAACCCCCGAGCCGCGGCAGATCTCCAACAGATGACCGGCCAGCCCGAAGCCCGTCACATCGGTGACCGCATGCACGCCGGGCAGCTCGGCCAGCAGCGCGCCGGTGACGTTGAGCTTCGTCGTCCAGCGGATCATCTCGGCATAGCCCTCATCCGAAAGCGCATCTTTTTTGAGCGCGGCGGAGAGAATGCCGATGCCCAAAGGCTTGCCGAGGATCAGCGCATCGCCCGCTTTTGCGCCGGCATTCTTCTTGACTCGCTGGGGATGGACGAGCCCGATGCCGACGAGGCCATAGATCGGCTCGGGCGCATCGATCGAATGCCCGCCGGCGATCGGAATGCCGGCCTCGGCGCAAATACTCTCGCCACCGGCGAGAATCTGGCGGATCACGTCCTCCGGCAGCTTGTCGAGCGGCATGCCGACCACCGCCAGCGCGAAGAGCGGCCGGCCGCCCATGGCATAGACATCCGAAAGGGCATTGGTCGCGGCGATGCGGCCGAAGTCGAACGGATCGTCGACGATCGGCATGAAGAAATCGGTCGTCGCCACCACCGCCTGGCTGTCGTTCAGACGATAGACGGCCGCATCATCGGCCGTCTCGACCCCGACCAGGAGATCGGCAGGCACGCTTTGCAGCGGCGATGCGGCCAACAGGCGCGAGAGCACGGCCGGCGCGATTTTGCAGCCGCAGCCGCCGCCGTGGGAGAATTGGGTGAGCTTGAGGGTCATGACGATGATGAAAACCAAAGGGGTCGCAACGGTAGCACAACTGGCCGAATTCGACGCCATCCTCGACGCGCGTTCGCCAGCGGAATTCGCCGAGGATCACATCCCCGGCGCGATCAGCTGCCCGGTGCTCTCGAACGAAGAGCGTGCCCGCATCGGCACGCTCTATAAGCAGGTCTCCCCCTTCGAGGCGAAGAAACTCGGCGCCGTGCTGGTCGCCCGCAACATCGCCGCCCTGATCGAAGCGCATTTCCTCGCCAAGCCGAAGAGCTGGCGGCCGCTCGTCTATTGCTGGCGCGGCGGCCAGCGCTCCGGCGCTTTCACCCACATCCTGCGCGAGATCGGCTGGGACGCGCACCGCCTCGAAGGCGGCTACAAGGGCTGGCGACGGCATGTCGTCGCGCGCCTCGCAGAACTTCCGGCAACGCTTTCCTTTCGCGTCGTCTCCGGCCCCACCGGCAGTGCGAAAAGCCGTCTGCTCGAGGCGCTCGCCGAACTCGGCGCCCAGGTGCTGCACCTCGAAGCGCTCGCCGCCCACAAAGGCTCGGTGCTGGGCGTGCTGCCGGAAGCCTCCCAGCCGTCGCAGAAGATGTTCGAGACACGGCTATGGAGCGCGCTCGAAGGCTTCGATGCGGCGCGGCCGGTGTTCGTCGAGGCCGAAAGCCGCCGCATCGGCAAGCTGCAGCTGCCGGATGCCTTGGTCGCTGCGATGCGCGCCGCCCCCTGCCTCAAAATCGAGGCGTGCCGTGCCACCAGAGCCGACTTTCTGCTGCGGGACTACGACTACTTCCTTGCCCGCCCCGACTGGCTTGCCGAGCAACTCGACCGTCTGCGCGGCCTGCAGAGCAATGAGACACTGGCGCACTGGCAGGCGCTCATCCAGGCCGGCGACTTCCGCACGCTGGTCGAGGCGCTGCTGGAGAAGCATTACGACCCGCTCTACCAGCGCTCGCAGGAAAAGAACTATCGCTATGCCGACGCGCCGGTCTTCGCCACCGATGATCTATCCCCCGCCGGCATCAGGCAGCTGGCGGAACGCATTCGGGCAGCCTGACGGGTCGCCCTCGGCGCACGCAAATACGCTGGATCACCTGCGTGCCGCCATCCGCTGCCGTGATCTCGCCCTGCTCGAAGGCGATCACCGTGAAGCGTTTGCCGACCAGTTCGAGCAGCTCGCCGGGGCGCAACAGGTGCGCCGGATTCTCAGGTTTGCCATAGAGCTGCTGGCCTTCCATGAAGGTCTCATAGATCAGCACGCCGCCCTCGGCCAGCGCATTGAAAATTTGCGGAAACAAGGGCCGCCAGAGATAGCGGCTCACCACGATGCCGTCGAAGACGCGGCTGTAATAGGACCAGGGGCCGCCTTCGAGATCGGCGCAGCGGGTCGTCACGTTGGCAACCCCGACCAGTGTCGCCAGTGCCTCGGCATCCCGATCGACTGCTTCGACCCGGTAGCCGAGCTGCGCGAGATAGCGCGCATGGCGGCCGTAGCCACAGGCGAGATCGAGCACCTCGCCGTCGGCCGGAATCAAGGGCGCGAAGCGGACGATCCATGGTGAAGGATTGGCAGGAGGGATTTTTTCAGCCATGTTGAACCAATTTCTCCAGTTGTTTGTCATCGAGATGACACCACTCGCCTTCGGCCAGATCCAGTGATTCGAGCGTCAGGCCGCCGATCGCGATACGTCGCAGAGCGACGCAATGGCTGCCGGCGGCGGCGAGCATGCGTTTCACCTGATGATACTTGCCCTGTTCGAGCACGATCTCGATCTCACACTCACTCACTTGCCGCGCCTTGGCGCGCAGCAAATCCGGCGCGTCGACGAGCCTCACCCCAGCCTGGAGTTTGGCGATCAGTTCCGGCGTCGCGGCTTCGTGGATCGTCGCCACGTAGGTCTTGGGCACATGCCGCTTCGGGTGTGTGAGGGCATGGATGAAGGCGCCATCATCCGAGAGCAGTAGGAGCCCCGTCGTATCGTGGTCGAGGCGGCCGACCGGCTGGACATTGCGCAGCGTGAAATTGTCGGGCAACAACGCGAGCACGCCACGATGATGGGACGGCCGCCGCGAACATTCGACGCCCGCGGGTTTGTTGAGCGCCAGATAGACATGCTCGCGGTATGCCCAGCGCTGGCCATCCACCTCGAATTCGAGCCCGTCGGTGTCGATTTCGATACGCCAGTCCGCGATGATTTCTCCGTCGATCTTCACTGCGCCCGCCTCGATCAGGCCGCGGCAGGTCTTGCGCGAGCCGAAACCCTGCGATTGCAGCATCCGGTCGAGTGTCATGCGCGGCATCGGCAATCCTCGTTTTGCAGGCTCATCATTGCTATGCTGATAAAAACGGCACTTCGAACCTCATTGGGAGAGGCATCATGAAAGACATCGTCTGGAGCAAGACCCTGAGTATCGGCGTCGAAGAAGTCGATGAGGACCATCGCAAACTGGTCGACATTTTCAACACCCTCAACCACGCCGTCAAAGACCGGGAAACGCCGGAATATCTGGCCGCAGTGCTCGACGAGCTGATCAACTGCACGGTCTGGCATTTCAGTCACGAGGAGCGCCTGATGCTCAAGTACCAGTACAAGGACATGGAGGCGCACAAGGCCGAGCACCGCGAACTGATCGACACCGCCAAGGAACTGCAACGCGAGCTGTTGCAAGGCGGTGGCGAGATGACGGAACGGCACATCGAAATCCTCGAACGCTGGCTGACGGAGCACATCCTCACCACCGACATGCGGCTGGGCGCTTTCCTCGCCAACGTGATGTAGGAAATCCCGGCGAATCAAGCTGCGCGTGAATCTCAGGGCAAGAAGAAGCGCTCGGAGAGTTCTGCTTCCAGGCCGAGAAAGGCGAGGATTTCCCTGAGCCGTGCGCCGCGGTGGCGCGCCGGCTGTCCGGTACGCCGGGCGACGATCAGCTCGTTTTTCAGCGAGTGTTCCCAGCCGACCAGTTCGGTCACGCTCACCTGGTAGCCATGCGCTTCGAGTTGCAGGCAGCGCAGCACGTTGGTGACGAGGCTGCCGAATTCGCGTGTGTGCAAGGGGTGGCGCCATAGTTCCGTGAGCGGATTGGCGAGCGCCCGGCTCTTGTGTTTCCTCAACAGCGCGGCGATCTCGGCTTGGCAACAGGGCACCAGCACGACGAATCGAGCCTGGCGCTTCAACGCGAAGCGGATCGCGTCGTCGGTCGCGGTGTCACAGGCATGCAACGCGGTGACGATGTCGATGCGCTGCGGCAGGTCGGGACAGGAGGCCGCATTCGCGGCATCCAGCGCATGAAAGCGCATGCCGGCAAAGCCCAGCCGGGCTGCAAGCGCACACGCTTTTTCGACCAGCTCGTTACGCGCCTCGATGCCATGCACCGAGGCAGTGATCCGCCCGTCTTTGAAAAACAGGTCGTAGAGCAGGAAACCCAGGTAGGATTTGCCGGCGCCGAAATCGACCAGATTCACCTCCGGCTGCCGGGCGGCGGTTTCCTGGATCAGCGGCTCGATGAAGCCGATCAGATGATAGACCTGCTTGAGCTTGCGCCGGCTGTCCTGATTGAGCTGCCCGTCACGCGTCAGGATGTGCAATTCTTTCAACAGGTCGGTTGATTGACCGGGGAGAATGGCGTGTTTTTCTTGCATCTGGTCTCGCTGTTGGTGGTATCCTGTTGCACTGCAACATCATTGCAAATTTCGAGGGACTGACCAAAAGTCTAACCTCCTATGAACGACGAAAAACATTATCTCACCCCGCTCTTCGAGCCCCAATCCATCGCCATCGTCGGCGCTTCGGAAACACCGGGATCGGTCGGCTCCACGCTGGTCCGCAACGTCATCGACGGCGGCTATACCGGCAAGCTCTACTTCGTCAATCCACGCCACGAGTTCGTATATGGCCAGAAGGCCTACGATTCGGTCGAGAGCATTCCGCAGCGGCTCGATCTCGCGGTGATCTGCACCAAGGCCGAGACGGTGCCGGCCATCGTCGAAGCCTGCGGCCGCGCCGGCACCCGGAACGCGATCATCATCTCCGGCGGTTTCGCCGAAATGGGCCCGCGCGGCGCGAACCTGCTGCGCGCCACGCTCGATTCCGCACATCGCCACCGTGTGCGCCTGCTGGGTCCGAACTGTCTGGGCATCATGCGGCCGGGCAGCAATCTCAATGCCACCTTCGCCAACGGCAGCGCGCATCCCGGCACGATCGGCCTGATTTCCCAATCCGGTGCCCTGTGCACCGCGATCCTCGATTGGGCGCTGCCGAACAAGGTGGGATTTTCCAACGTCGTCTCGCTCGGCGCGGAAAGCGACATCGATTTCGGCGAAGTGCTCGACTACATGGTCGCCGACCCGCGTACCGAGAGCATCTTCCTCTACATCGAGGGCATCAAGAACGCGCGCCGTTTCATGAGCGCGCTGCGTGCCGCAGCGCGCGCCAAGCCGGTATTGCTGATCAAGGTCGGGCGCCATCCGGCCGGACGCCAGGCAGCGCTGTCGCACACCGGCGCGCTGGTCGGTGCCGATGACGTGTTCGATGCCGCGGTGCGCCGCGCCGGCGTGGTGCGGCTGGGCAAGGTCGGCCAGATGTATGCCGCGGCCCAGGCGCTGTTTTCGCATTTCCGGCCGCGCGGCAACCGGCTGATGATCGTCACCAACGGCGGCGGCCCCGGCGTGATGGCCGCCGACTACGCTGCCGACATCGGCATCCCGCTCGCCGAAATCGGCACCGCGGCGCGCGAAAGACTCGATGCCCTGTTGCCGCCGACCTGGTCGAAAGGCAACCCGATCGACATCGTCGGCGATGCGACACCCGAACGTTATGCCGCAGCCATGAAAGTCTGCCTCGAAGACGACAACGTCGATGGCGTGCTGGTGATCCTCACCCCGCAGGCGATGACCGACCCGACCCAGTCGGCGCGCGCGGTGATCGAAGCCTCGAAAAAATCCGACAAGCCGGTGGTCACCTGCTGGATGGGCGGCGAGCAGGTCTATGAGGCGCGCCTGCTGCTGCGGGGCGCCGGCATCCCGACCTTTCACACCCCGGAACCGGCGGTCGAACTGTTTTCGCACATCTCGAATTACTACCGCAACCAGCAGCTGTTGATGCAGGCACCGGCTTCGATCGCCGACCATGTCGCGCCCCGGCTCGAATCGGCGCGGCTGGTGATCGAAACCGCGCTCGCCGAAGGGCGCAAGGTGCTCAACGAAATGGAATCGAAGGCGCTTCTTGCCGCCTTTCGCATCCCAATCGCGCAGACCGTCGTCGCCCGCTCGCCCTCCGAGGCCATGGTGCTCGCCGAGGAAATCGGCCTGCCGGTGGTGATGAAAGTCGATTCGCCGCAGATCGCCAGCAAGAGCGACTCGGGCGGCGTGCGCCTCAATCTGAATAGTCTCGCCGCCGTGCGCGATGCCTACACCGAGATCATCGAGGAAGTGAAGAAACACCGCCCCGATGCGATCATCCACGGCATCGCGATCGAGCCGATGATCCAGAAAACCAATGGACGCGAGCTCGTCGTCGGCATGACGCGCGACCAGATCTTCGGTCCGACCATCGTCTTCGGCACCCCAGACAGCGATGTCCGCAGCGATGCCCTTTGCGCACAACGCGCCGTCGCGCTGCCGCCGCTCAACAAGTTCCTCGTCGACGACATGCTCGCCTCGACGCGCATCGCTGCCCGGCTGGGCGAATACCGCAACATGCCACCGGTGAATATGGAGGCGCTCGAAGCCGTGCTGCTGCGCGTTTCCGAAATGGTCTGCGAGCTGCCGTGGATCCAGGAGCTGGACATCAATCCGCTGATCGTGGACGAATACGGCGCCGTGGCGGTCGATGCGCGCATCGCGATCGAAAACCTGCCGCTCACCGCGGGTCGCTACGACCACATGGCGATCCACCCCTACCCGTCGCACCTGATCACGGAATATCAGACCCCCGATGGCCAAGTGGTGACGATCCGGCCGATCCGGCCGGAAGACGCCGACATGGAGCAGGAATTCGTGCGCAACCTGTCGCCGGAAACCAAGTACTACCGCTTCATGAACACGCTGAAGGAACTCTCGGCGGCGCAGCTCGTGCGTCTGACGCAGATCGATTACGACCGCGAGATGGCCTTCGTCGCAACGACGCAGAGTGACGGCAAGGAAACCGAAGTCGGCGTCGCGCGCTATGCGACGAATCCGGATGGCGAATCCTGCGAATTCGCCATCGTCGTCGCCGATGCCTGGCAGGGCAAGGGGCTGGCGCGCCGGCTGATGGGCGTGCTGATCGACACCGCCCGTTCGCGCGGCATCAAGTACATGAACGGCGATTTCCTCGCCGAGAACCGCCGCATGATCCAGTTCGTCACCAGCCTCGGCTTCGTGCTCTCGCCCCATCCCGAAGATCCTGGACTGAAGCGCGGCGTGCTGACGCTCAACTGACGATGGTGCCGTCCCGCCAGCGCCGACTTCGCGTGGCCGGTCGGCTGCTGGTGTGGCTGGCCGGACTGCTGATGCCAACCCTGGCCTTGGCGCATCCGCTGCAGGCCGGGCTCGAAGCCGCGCTGGCGCATTACCGACGACTGGCCGCCGATCCGGCCGTTCAGGCCGCCTGGAACGAACCCCTGCCACCCTTGGGTGCCCGCAAACTGGTACCCGGCAAACCCTGGGCCGGCCTGCCCATTCTGGTGCGACGGCTCGCCGCGCTCGGCGACCTCTCGCCCGCCATACCGCCTCCCGCCCGCTACGAAGGCGAGCTCGTCGCCGCCGTCACCGCCTTCCAGAAACGCCATGGGCTGGAAACCGACGGTGTGATCGGCAAGGACACCCTCGCGGCCTTGAACGTTCCACCCGCCAGACGGCTGCGGCAGATCGAGCTCAACCTCGAACGCCTGCACCAACTGCCCTTCGCGCCGCGCCACCTGCTCGTCAATGTGCCGGAATTCGTCTTGCGCGCCTACGCGGGCAACGAAGAGAAACTCCGCATGAAGATCATCGTCGGCAGCGCGCGCAACAAGACGCCCACCCCGCTGTTCGTCGAGGAGATGCGCTACCTCGAATTCAGGCCCTACTGGAACGTGCCGCCGTCGATCGCACGCAAGGAGCTGGTGCCGCGGCTGCGCCGCGACCCCGCTCATTTCGTCGCGGAGGATTTCGAATTCCATGACGGCCACGGCGGAGCCATCACGACGCTGACGGAAGAAAACCTCGATGCGGTATTGCGCGGCAGACTGCACCTGCGCCAGCGGCCCGGGCCGAAAAACGCCTTGGGCGGCATCAAATTCGCTTTCCCGAACCATGACAACATCTACATGCACCACACGCCAGCCGTGCGCCTGTTCGCCAAGGCGCGGCGTGACTTCAGCCATGGCTGCATCCGTGTCGAAGAGCCGGTCGCCCTGGCGCGTTTCGTCCTGAACGACGATCCGTCCTGGGATGAGCCACGCATCCTCGAAGCGATGCAAAGCGGCCAGACGCGCATCGTGAAACTGCCCGAACCCGTGCCGGTGATCATCGTTTACCTGACCGCCGTCGCAGATGACCCGGGAAAAGTCTCTTTCTTCCCGGACATCTACGGACTCGACGCGCTAGAATGAACCTCATGAATCAGCGGATCCATCATCGCCGCGGCTTCCTGCGCACCTCTGCCCGGATCATGTTGAGCGGTGTGATGCTGCCTTTCGCAACCCGTGCGCTCGCCTCGCTGCCCAATGCCCGCAGCCTCGCTTTCCGCCATACCCACACCGGCGAGCATCTCTCGATCGTATATGCCGTCGATGACCGCTACCTGCCAGGTGCGCTGACGGCACTCAACCATTTCCTGCGCGATCACTATTCCGGGCAAGTTGGCACCATCGACCCGCAACTCTTCGATCTGCTGTTCCGCCTGCAACGGGAACTCGGCTGCAGCGAGCCCTATCACGTCATTTCCGGCTATCGCTGCCCGGAAACCAACGCCACGCTGAAAGCCACGCGCGGCGGCGGCGTCGCCCGCCACAGCCTGCACATGGACGGCAAGGCGATCGACATTCGACTGCCCGGCGTGCCCCTCGATGATCTGCGGGAGGCAGCCATCGGTCTCAAACAGGGCGGCGTCGGCTACTACCCGCGCGAACAGTTCGTGCATGTCGATACCGGACGGGTGCGTTACTGGTAGTTCCCCGGTGATCCGTTGCCCCTGGTGCGGAACCGATCCGCTCTACGTCGCCTATCACGATAGCGAATGGGGCGTGCCCTGCCACGACGAGCGGCGGCTGTTCGAATTCCTGATCCTCGAGGGCATGCAGGCGGGTCTGTCTTGGCTCACGATCCTGAAGAAACGCGAAAACTTCCGCCGCGCCTTTTCTGGCTTCGACCCTGAAAGAATCGCCCGCTATGGGAATCGTGATGTCGCGCGGCTGCTCGCCGATCCCGGCATCGTCAGGAACCGTCTGAAAATCGACGCCGCGATCGGCAATGCGCGCGCCACCCTCGCGCTCTACGAAGCAGGCAAGAGTCTGGAGGTACTGCTCTGGCAGTTCGTCGATGGCAAGCCGGTCATCAACCGCTGGCGCACTGCCGACGAAGTGCCGGTCTTCACGCCCACCGCCCAAGCGATGTCGAAAGCGCTTGCCCAGCGGGGCTTTCGCTTCGTCGGTCCGACGATCGTCTATGCACTGATGCAGGCGACGGGACTGGTCAATGACCACCTCGTCGGCTGTCGAGCCCATCCAGATCATCATACTGTCTGAAACTCGACAACGACCGTCGATTTTATAAACAGCGGTGTCGAGAATCTTTACACTTCCCCTTCATTTTGTTCCAGAAAAATGGGAACATCGATTGAGGTTTTTTGTGGCACGCTTTGTGCTTTGATCTCGCCAAGCTGTTCGTCGATGGAGGCAAGACAATGAAATTGCGCGGTTATTTGCAAAACATCCTGTACCTTTTCCTGTTTGGGCTGATGTCACAAGCTTCGGCCACGCCTTATTACTCACATGATTTCCAGTGGGACATCGGGGCAAGCGTACCGGGTTGGTCGGCAGGAACCATACAAAGTGCTCCGAATCCGGATTACGGTGGCTGGCGGCGATTCCTCGGCGAGTTTTCCAACGCAGGCACTTCGCTTTCCCTCGCTGGCCTGCCAACTCATGATGCCATCACTTTGAGTTTCGATCTTTACCTTCTGCGCTCGTGGGATGGAGAAGCCATTGAATATGGCCCTGACCGGTTCGGCGTAAGCGCAGACTCGGCATTGCTATTCCTCGAATCTTTCAGCAACGGCCACCCTGCGGGGCAGTCCTATTGTCCCGGAGACATTGCGCCATGCAGCCCAATGACCGGGGCAGCGGAAAGATATTCGCTGGGATACTCTTTCGGGGATTGGATCCCGGGCTCTGGTAAAGACGCTGCCGAGGTCATGGATGCCGTCTATCGGCTGACTCTCTCTTTCCCTCATTCGGCAGACAGCCTCATCCTCTCCTTTTTCGGGGAAGGGCTGCAAGGTACCACTGCGAGCGGTTATCTGGACGAAGCGTGGGGATTGGACAACATCTCGATCCTTCTGCATGACTTGCCAGAACCCTCGGCACTGGTCCTGCTGTCGGTCGCTCTGGCGCTCATGCTGATAGCCCGCCTCAAGCATTTGAGAAATGCGCGAATCATTGCTTCTGCGGTATCCAGCAGCTTGCCAAGATGAAACCAGACGACTCGCCATTGATACGCGCTGGGGAATCGGCTGGCGAATATCTGCTCCACGAAATTGACAGCTCAATAGATCCGTCCGGTGCCCGATCCATCTCTTCTGCACCCATCGAATACGAAAGCCTGAACGGTTTTCAAACACTGCTCGTCGTGATTTTTCTCGGTGTCGCTGCCTGGTATCTGACCTGGCGGCTCGACACCTTCAACGAGCAGGCCTTAGGGTTTTCCATTCTGCTCTATGGCGCAGAGCTGTTCGGGATGCTCACGACACTGTTGCATCTCTTCATGACCTGGCGCCTGCGCATTCGTATTTCGCCTCCGCCACCGCCCGGGTTCAAGGTCGATGTCTTCATTCCGACCTACAACGAGCCCGTGGAACTGGTACGCAATACGCTCGTCGCCGCCATCCACATGGATTACCCCCACGAGACCTGGCTACTCGATGACGGCAATCGCCCTGAAATGGCCGCCTTGGCGCAGGAGCTCGGGGTACGCTATCTCGCCCGGCAAGAAAACACCGATGCCAAGGCCGGTAATCTGAATAACGCCCTGCGCCACAGCGATGCGGATTTCATTGCCGTCTTCGACTGCGACCATGCCCCACACAAGTATTTCCTGACTCGCACTTTGGGCTATTTCCAGGACGAAAAAGTCGCTTTCGTGCAGACCCCGCAGGATTTCTTCAATCTGGATTCCTACCAACACCGCTGGCGCCCCAATCGCAAACTGGTCTGGACCGAACAATCACTCTTCTTTCGGGTCATCCAACGCGGTAAGGACTATTGGAATGCTGCTTTTTTCTGCGGTAGTTGTGCAGTCATCCGCCGCTCGGCCCTCGATGACGTCGGAGGGTTCGCGACCGGCACGGTCACCGAGGATTTACACACCTCGCTTCGGATTCACAAAGCAGGATACAAATCCGTCTATCACCCCGAGTCCCTCGCCTTCGGCCTCGCCCCCAATAGCGTCATGCCCTTTTTGAAGCAACGCATTCGCTGGGGGCAGGGCGCCATGCAGGTATGGCGGCAGGAAGGCGTCTTGTTCGCGCGCGGTCTGACGCTCGCTCAGAGGCTCAACTACTTCGCTTCGATGTCCACCTATTTCGACGGTTGGCAAAAGGCGATTTTTTACGTCGCCCCCGTCATCGTCCTATTCACCGGGATGATGCCCATCAACGCGCTCGGTGCGGAGTTTCTCTGGCATTTCATTCCTTACTACCTGCTGAACTTTTGGGTTTTCGAGGAAGTCGGCCGAGGTTTTGGCAATACGCTGTACATCGAGCAATACAACATGGGGCGGTTCGCTGGCTTTGCCTGGGCGACTCTGGGGCTGTTCAGAAAGCGACTGTCTTTCTTCGTCACTCCCAAGGAGCAAACCCCGAGAAGTGAATCGTTGCGTTTGCTGACGCCCCAACTCGTGGTGTTGATCTTCAATGCTGCTGCCATTCCGGTGGGAATCGCGCTATTTCTTTACTGGCATCATCTCCCCTTCTCTGGGGTCGTGGCGAATGTCGTCTGGGCAGCCGTCAACCTGTCCCTGGCTTTGGCGATCGTGGCGTTTTCCCTGAAACAGTCGCGCTTCCGACGCAAAGAGTATCGCTTTCCGATTCCCTTGCCTGCCAACGTCTCTCTTGCCGATGAACCGATGCGGTTCATGACGGTCGACGACATCTCCTCGAATGGCTGCAGGATTTATGGCAACTTTGTAAGTCCGCCCCCCATCGGCGCAGCGATTCGCGGCATCATTTACCTGCCGGCCGGAACAATTCCATTTCTGGGCGAGATCACCAGCCACATCGAGGGTGGCAGACAGGACCAACGCTATGTCAAGGCCATCGGCTGCCGGTTCGTCGTCCAGGATTAGCATTACCGCGACCAGCTGAAACTATTCCTCTATGGCTCTGATCTGCAATGGCAGTTGTTGACGCTCACAGAGCGCATCCCGACGCCAAGCGAATGGATGGCCGAAAAAATGGGGATTATTTCGCCCACCTCTCAATTTGCAGCCAGGAACTGGGCGGCTATGCTTTATCGAATCAAAGAAAAGCAGGAACACCCCGATGAGGTTGGACTCATCACGATGACTGGTGATCGCCTGGAGGCCGTTCTGACATTCAAACCGATTCCGGAAGGGACGTCGATTCAAGGCCGCTTCTTTACCCGACGGCGATCCGAGGATTTCCTCGTATGCATCGGCCCGGGGCGCGCTTTGCAGAGTCCCGTCTCACCGATTTACCTGTACGAAGTAACGCCTGTTGCCGAAAAGCCCGATTGATGCGCCGCCTTCTTCTTTTCTCTCTTTCCATACGCAATGCCCGCATTCGAACACTCGTCGCGCTTGGATTTGCCATGGCGTCCTCGTTGGCATGTGCAGACAAAGGACTGAATCTGGCAGGCTTCGAGTTTGCCAAGGACAACAGTTATTTCTATCTGGGCGGAATCCAGGCCGCGAGCAATGCTTTGGGTGCGGGACTCGCCTATCGGGCCTGGCTCGATGCAGGGACTTACCAATACGACAAGTCAGGCTCGCCGATCGACGCGCGTTATTGGCGAGTCTCAGGTGCCGCCGGCTATCAAAGTGCCGGTGAGAGAGGCTGGTGGGCCGGTTATGTCGGAGCAGCCTACCAACAGACGTCGCTGTCGCCCGACGATCCTGAAAACGCCAGCCGTGGTGGCAAAGTCAATCCGTTTGTCCAATTGGAAGGCGAAACGCAACTGGCGCCGGATTTGCGCGCACTGCTGGGCGCCAGCTACACTTTCGGCCGTGAAGCCTACTGGCTGCGCGGGCGCATTTTCAAGTCGATCGGTGCAAGCCGGCGAATCGGTGCAGAACTGGTCCTGCACGGCGATCCCGATTATGACGCGGCCCAGTTGGGCGGGCTCTTCGTCCTGCCGCTCGACGGCAAGACCATGACGATCTTCAAGGCGGGGATCAGAACCGCCACAGGAAGTGCCTCTTCACCCTATGGCGGTCTCGAATTCACCCGGTCTTTCTGAACCTGATCGATAAAGAAGACGGGGCGGCGCGATGACCGCCTCGTCCTCTGCTCCTACCTCACATCGCCAATGATCAGGCCTTGCTGAACGTCAGCTGACCATTCTGCGCATCGACCCGGATGCGATCCTTGGCGGCGAACTTGCCTTCGAGGATCATCTTGGCAAGCGGGTTCTCGATACGCTCCTGGATCGCGCGCTTCAGGGGCCGTGCGCCGAAGACCGGATCGAAGCCGGCCTTGGCGAGCTCCGCGAGCGCCGCGTCGGTGACTTCGAGGCTCATCTCCAGCCGCGCCAGACGCTTTTCGAGATACCCCAGCTGGATCTTCGCGATACCGGCGATGTGCTTTTCATCCAACGGATGGAAGACGACGATCTCGTCGATGCGATTGACGAACTCGGGCCGGAAATGCGCCTTGACTTCGCCCATCACCGCCATCTTGATCAGCTGGTAATCCGAGTCGGCCATCTGCTGGATCATCTGGCTGCCGAGGTTCGAGGTCATCACGATCACCGTGTTCTTGAAATCCACGGTGCGACCCTGGCCGTCGGTCATGCGGCCATCGTCGAGCACCTGCAACAGCACGTTGAACACGTCCGGGTGTGCCTTCTCGACCTCGTCGAAGAGGATCACCGAATAAGGCTTCCGCCTCACCTGCTCGGTGAGATAACCGCCCTCCTCGTAGCCGACATAACCGGGCGGCGCGCCGATCAGCCGCGCGACCGAGTGTTTCTCCATGAACTCGCTCATGTCGATGCGGATCAGGTGCTCTTCGGAATCGAACAGGAACTCGGCCAGCGCCTTGCAAAGCTCCGTCTTGCCGACACCGGTGGGCCCCAGGAACAGGAAGGAGCCATACGGCCGACTTTCTTCCGAGAGCCCCGCGCGCGAGCGGCGGATCGCGTCGGACACCAGCCGCACCGCCTCGTCCTGGCCGACGACGCGTTGATGCAGGCGCTCCTCCATGTGCAGCAGCTTGTCGCGTTCGCCCTGCATCATCTTGGCGACCGGAATGCCGGTGGCGCGTGAGACGACCTCGGCGATCTCCTCGGCGCCGACCTGGGTGCGCAAAAGCTTTCTCGGTGCCGTCTCGCCAGCGCCGAGTTTTTCCGCGGCCTTCAGTTGCGCTTCCAGCTGCGGCAGCTTGCCGTATTGCAGCTCGGCGAGCTTGTCGTATTGGCCTTTCCGCTGCAGGTCGGCGATCTGCGCCCGGATGCGGTCGATCTCTTCCTTGATGTGCTGGGTGCCCTGCACCTGCGCCTTTTCGGCCTTCCAAATCTCTTCGAGGTCGGAATATTCCTTTTCGAGCTTCTTGATCTCTTCCTCGATCAGCGCCAGGCGCTTTTGCGAGGCTTCGTCCTTTTCCTTCTTCACCGCCTCGCGCTCGATCTTGAGTTGGATCAGCCGACGGTCGAGCTTGTCCATCGCCTCGGGCTTCGAGTCGATCTCCATCTTGATGCGCGCCGCCGCCTCGTCGATCAGGTCGATCGCCTTGTCCGGCAGGAAGCGGTCGGTGATGTAGCGGTGGGAGAGCTCCGCCGCGGCGACGATCGCCGGGTCGGTGATCTCGACGCCGTGGTGGATTTCATACTTCTCCTGCAGCCCACGCAGGATCGCGATGGTCGCCTCGACCGAGGGCTCCTCGACCAGCACCTTCTGGAAACGACGCTCGAGCGCCGCATCCTTCTCGATGTACTTGCGGTATTCATCGAGCGTGGTGGCGCCGATGCAGTGCAGCTCCCCGCGCGCCAGCGCCGGCTTCAGCATGTTGCCGGCATCGATGGCGCCTTCCGCCTTGCCGGCGCCAACCATGGTATGGATCTCGTCGATGAAGACGATGATGCGCCCTTCTTCCTGCGCCACTTCCTTGAGCACGGCCTTCAGGCGCTCCTCAAACTCGCCGCGGTATTTCGCGCCGGCCAGCAAGGCCGCCATGTCGAGCGACAGCACCTTCTTGTCGCGTAAGGTCTCCGGCACCTCGCCATTGACGATGCGCTGCGCCAGCCCCTCGACGATCGCCGTCTTGCCCACGCCGGGCTCGCCGATCAGCACCGGGTTGTTCTTGGTGCGGCGTTGCAGGATCTGGATCACGCGCCGAATCTCGTCGTCGCGGCCGATCACCGGATCGAGCTTGCCGGCGCGGGCGCGCTCGGTCAGATCCAGCGTGTATTTCTTGAGCGCCTCGCGGCTGCCTTCGGCTTCCGGATTGTTCACGGTCTGTCCTCCACGAATGGCACGGATCGCCTCTTCGAGCGCGCGGCGCTCCGCGCCGTGTTGTTTGAACAAACGCCCCGTCTCGCCCTTGTCCTCGAAGAGCGCGAGCAAGAACATCTCCGAGGCGATGAACTGGTCGCCGGCCTTTTGCGCCTCGCGATCGGTGAGATTGAGCAGGTTGGAAAGATCGCGGCCGATCGTCACCTCGCCGCCGTGGCCCTGCACCTGCGGCAGACGGTCGATCGCCGCATCGAGCGCCTTCCTGAGTCCGCCGACATTGACGCCGGCGCGCGACAGCAGCGAGCTGGTCGAGCCGTCCTCCTGGTTGAGCAAGGCCAGCAACAGATGCTGCGGCTCGATGATCTGGTTGTCGTGGCCGATCGCGATGCTCTGGGCATCACTGATCGCTTGTTGGAACTTGGTGGTGAATTTGTCGAAGCGCATGGCTCGTCTCCAAAAATGGCACTACGCGTAACATTGGGATATGCGAACGCATTTCAACCCAGATTGTTCATTAGGGCGCGAGGCGATTTCGAGGCGAGGGCGAGGCGATTTGCGTGTGCGCGACGAGCCAATAGCGGTGTCTATTGGCGAGGAGCGCGGGCGCGAAGGGCCCGCCCGCAGACCGGAAGAGCCCGCGCAGTCCAGGATGACAAGGCTTGCTCACACTCATCCGATCACAGGACGGTCTAATGGACAATCTGGGTTCAAGCTGCCGCGGCAGGAACCGCAACAGATCGATCATTGTCAAAAAATGCTCGTTATCGCGACCAGGTTTGCATCTTGACCGATGCCATTTTCGAACGAGGGTTGCGATCGAGCACCATCACCGAAAGAGAGGCGCGCATGTCCTCGGCTAGCCAACAAGAAAACCAACCCGCCCTTGCCGGCCCTCTGGAAGGCATCCCCATGAGCCCCGACATCTGGCACAGGATGTGTGATGCGATCGAGGATCCGATCTTCTTGCATGACCCCGATTACCGGGTGCGGTTCGCCAACCACGCCTATTTCAAGGCGGCGGGGATGACGCCGGCGGAGGCCGTCGGCAAGTTCTACTGGGAGGTTTTTCCGCGTGGCGACGGGCCCCTGCCCGGTTGTCGCGCGACGCACGAAGGCGGGCGTTCCGAAAGCAGCGAGGAATTCACCGCCGGAGAACGCCGCTTTCTCTCGCGCGGCTTCGAGGTGCGCGACGCGCAAGGCACTGCGCAGTATTCGCTGCATGTGTTGCGCGACATCACCGCGCAACGGCAGGCCGAAGACCATGTGGCACGCATCCAGCGCCTCTACCGCACCATCAGCCGCTGCAACCAGGTGCTGGTGCGCGCCGAGGACGAGCTGGCGCTTTCCGGCGAGATGTGCCGCGTGCTGGTCGAGCACGGCGAATTCAAGTCTGCCTGCGCAATGCTCGGCCCGCGCGCCGGACACGTGGTGCCGGCCGGCTGGGCGGGACTGAACGTGGAAGAAGCGCGCCTCGTCGCCGAAGTGGGCGCACAGCGCGCGGAGTCGATCGAACGGGACATCCTCGGTCAGGGTCGTCCCGACCTCCGGCGGCTGGAGGACGAGAACGATCCGCTCCTCATCGAAACCATGACGCGACTGGGGGTCGCGGCTTCCGCCGCGCTGCCGTTCGCCGCGAACGGCGATCGGCTGGGCGTGCTCTGGGTCGGCAGCGAACGGGCCGATTGCTTTGCCGAGGACGTCATAGACCTGCTGACGGAGCTGGTCGGCGATCTCGCCTACGGCATCACCAATCTGCGCGGTCGCGCCGAGCGCCTGGGGATCCTGGAAAAGCTCGACCACAGCCTCGACCATGCGGTCGCCGCGATCGCCGCCACGGTGGAAATGCGCGACCCTTACACCGCCGGCCATCAGCGCCGCGTGGCCCAGCTGGCGGCAGCCATTGCCACCGAGATGGGATTGCCCGGGGAGCAGGTGGATGGGCTGCGCATGGCCGGCATCGTGCACGATATCGGCAAGGTGCGCGTGCCGGCCGAGATACTGGCCAGTCCGGCCAAGCTGTCGGACGCCGAATTCGCGATCATCCGCACCCATCCGCTGTCGGGCTGGGAAATCCTCAAGGTCATCGACTTTCCCTGGCCGGTGGCGGAGATCGTCCATCAGCACCACGAGCGGCTGGACGGCTCGGGCTACCCGCGCGGCCTGAAGGGCGAGGAGATCCTCCTCGAAGCACGCATCCTCGCGGTGGCCGACGTCGTCGAAGCGATGGCCACGCACCGCCCTTACCGTCCGGGCTTCGGCGTGTTCCCGGCCTTGCAGGAGGTGACCCGGAACAAGGGCCGCTTCTTTGATCCGGCCGTGGTCGAAGCCTGTTTGCGCCTCTTCATGGAGCGCGGCTATGAGCTATAGTCCCGGCTCATACACAACCATAGAGGATGGTTTCGTCGAGTGTTTCACCTGTCATGGCGAGCGCACGTTTCCTGAAGCAGCAACTCTTCTTGCCCCTGCTGGTCCTGATCGTGGGGCTGGCCGCCACCGTCGTGCTGTTCCTGCGCGCGCAGGCCTGGGTCGAGGAAACGCTCGACGAGGAATTGCGCCACGAGGCCGGCCAGCTCGCCGCGCGGATGCAGCAGCAGTTCGCATTGCAGGAAGAAACGCTGCGCGGTCTGGCCGGCTTGTTCGTCACCTCGGATGAGGTGACCCGGCGCGATTTCCGCGCCTATGTCGCTCGCCTCGACCTCGCCGAGCGCTTTCCGGCGGCGGTCGAATACCGCTACGCGCGCCATCTGCGCGCGCAAGAGCTTCCTGGCTGGCAGCGGCAGGTGGCGGCCTCGCTGGCCGAGGTGGGCGAGCAGCCTTTCCAGCCTGCGCCCAAGCCGGCCGGCGAACGCGCGAAATACCTGCTGGTGGAATATGTCTATCCGTTCAATCCGGCCGCTCTCGGCCTCGATCTCTTGCCAGGCCCGCGGCGCAAGGCCATCGCCCAGCTCGAAGCCAGGGCAGAGCTCGCGCTGAGCGAGCGGCTCGCCAACGAATACCCGCAAGCGCCGCACTACGCGCTGATGGCGCGTCTGCCGGGCAAATCCGAGGAAATCCTTCCCGGCACCGTGGCGCTGATCTTCCGCCCCGACCGGCTGATCCAGGCCATCGCCGCGTCGAGCGATGCCGGGCTGGATCTGGAGCTCTACGACCGGCCGGCAACGGCGCCGCTCGGCGGCGCGATCCCGCCGGTCTTCGACACCCACGCAGAAGAAGATGCGCCCCATGCCGCCCAGCATCTACCCTTGCAGGCGCGGTTGCCGATCAAGGTCGCCGACGCCGAATGGACGCTGGTGGTCACTGCGCTGCCCAACTGGGAACCAGCGGTGCAGGACCGCTGGTTCCCGATTGCCGTGGCTGGCTTGGGCCTGTTGCTGACGCTGCTATTGACGTTCGCGGCGGACTGGATCGTGCGGCGCTGGCAGCGGGCCGAAGAACGGTATCGAGACCTCGTCGATCATCTTCCGATCGCCACCTTCGTGGCCGATCGCCAAGGCCAGCCGTTATTCGTCAGCCCACAGATCGAGACACTCACCGGCTGGCCGGCCGAGAGCTTCATCGCCCAGCCGGATCGCTGGTTGAACAGCCTGCCCGCCGAAGACGGTGAGCGGGTGCGCGGCGAGTATATGGCCGCCATCGCCGAGCAACGGGCGTGGATCAGCGACTTTCGCTGGCAGCGGCGCGAAGGCCGGATGGTCTGGCTGCACGTCGAGGCGCATTTTTTTCACGGTGAGATGAACGGTGCGCTGTTCGACATCACACGCCAGGTCGAGGCCGAGGAAGCCCTGC